>JAZOCO010000072.1:0-30166 GCA_045596505.1 Eubacteriales bacterium | reverse complement strand
CTTAAAGTAACATTCAGCCAAACAAAAGGTTTTGTGCAAACAAACCGCGCCCTCGGCTACTTGCCTCGGTCGAGATCCTTCGACTCACCTTTGTTGGTTCCCTCGGGATGACCCTAGGGGGCGTTTTCATATTTGAGGCGTCCCACCTATCCAAAATCGTGCCTGCCCGAAATGCGGCAACTGATATCCTCAAAAATTTCCATAATTTGCTCGATTTTTTCAAAGCATTCTGGGTCATTTAGTGTGTCATCCTCTAAAACAGACTTGATTTTCTTTAAGGTTCGATAACACACGTCGCGAAAGAGGTCTGACGGCGACTCCATATTGGGAAAAGATATCTCGATACCGGTATTTGATAAAATGTGACAAAGAATCTCTTTATACAGCTCCATAAACCCTCCATTTTTGGATATGGGGATTATATCCCCTTAATAATTTAGATTATAACCCCCATAATAAATATTGTCAAGATATGGGGGTGAAAATGATGATCGTATTTGATAAATTGTGGATAACCATGGAAAAGAAGGGCGTTTCTACTTATCAGCTGCGCGAAAAGTGCGGCATTGACAGCAAGACCGTGCGCCGCCTGCGTGCCAATGATAATATGGAAACAAAAACTCTAAATAAGCTCTGTCAAGTTCTTTCATGCAGTATTGAGGATATTATGGAATACCGCCCCGATTAAAAAAGCGCCGCACCGCGGCGCTTTTTTCTTAGTATAACTTATATTTGAGCCGCAAATTATCCGCGATCATCGCGATAAATTCCGAATTGGTGGGCTTGCCTCTGTTATTTTGAATAGTGTACCCAAAGTAAGAGTTAAGCGTATCCACGTCCCCTCTGTCCCACGCGACCTCGATGGCGTGGCGAATGGCTCTTTCCACGCGGGATGTGGTGGTCTGGTATTTTTTTGCAACGGATGGGTAGAGCACCTTCGTCACGCTATTGATTATGTCGCTGTCCTGAATGGTCAGCATAATTGCGGTTCTGAGATACTGATAGCCCTTGATATGCGCGGGCACGCCGATCTGGTGAATGATCTTGGTGACCTGTGTTTCAATATCGGGGATCGCTTCGGTGTTGGGGGTAGCGCTCCCCACGGGCATGCCGCGCCCCTCAAGCAAACGGCGCAGATGCTCACAAAGGCTACCGCTGTCAAAGGGCTTCATCAGGCACAGATCCGCGCCCGCGGCGGTTGCCTCGGTGATCATAGTTTGGTTGGCGATGGGGGAGATCACCAAAAAGACAGGGGGCTTCTTGCCGTCGTTTGCCGCTTTATAACTGCGCAGCACGCCAATGCCGTCAAGGCGTGTCAGCATCATATCGATCAATGCTGCGTCGTAGCGGTTGCGTGTGAGCTTCTGAAGCGCCTCCTCACCGTTTGTTGCCTCATCGATAAAGCGCCAGCCCGCGCGCGTCAGAGCTTCACGCAGATTTTGTCGTCCCTCGCTGCTTTCGTCAGCAATGAGTATTTTTGTGTTGTATTCCATTGTTGAAAACCTCCGAATTCAAGTGATTTTTGGTACACTTATAGATTACCATATTTTACCAAATTTTGCAATACCTTCCAAAGTAAAATATAAACCAAAAATTCGCCATAAGCTTTGTTTAATTTTACCAGTTTTTACCAAAAGTCGTTTCGATATGACAAAATCCGAATGCTCGGGCCAAAAAAGATTTTGCGCGAACACACCGCGCTTTTTTACGGGTCATTCTGAGGATTTTAACAAAAAATCCGAAGGATCTCCGAAAACGCAAGAAGCGTTTTCGCCGGTATGTACGCACCAACCCATTTACAGCCTTAAAGTAACATTCAGCCAAATAAAAGCCTGGCGTATACAAACCGCGCCCTCGGCTTCTTGCCTCGGTCGAGATCCTACGACTCGCCTTTCTTGGCTCGCTCAGGATGACCCAAAAGTGTGCGTTTTCGGCGGTATGTACGCACCAAACTTTTTACAGCCTTAAAGAAACATTCCACCAACAAAATCTTTTGCAAAAGCAAAAAAGTGGATCAAACGCTTTGCGTTTGAGCCTTTTTGTCTTGTAATTATTGGGAAGTTTATTGCTCGCCCTTTAAATACCCCACCTCATCGGGGGTGAGATGACGGTAGCAGCCTTCCTTTAAATTGCCCAGTGTAAGGTTGCCGATCGCCACACGAGAGAGGCGCAGGATCTTAAGGTCAACCGCCTCGCACATACGGCGGATCTGACGATTTCTGCCTTCAAAAAGGAGAAAGGAGAGCAGGGTGCTGCCGTTTTCGTGCGCGAGCACCTCGACCTGTACGGGCAGAGTTTTGTACCCGTCAAGCAGGAAGGGGGAGCGCAGCACCAAGAGCGCCGCCTCACTTACCGCGCCCTTCACCAGCACCTCGTAGCGCTTTGGGATCTCGTGCCTTGGGTGCGTGAGGCGATTGGTAAGCTCGCCGTCATTTGTCATTAGTAAGAGCCCGTCTGAATCCATATCAAGCCGCCCCACGGGGTACAGGCGCACGCCCACGTTCTCCACCAGCATGGCAACAGTTTTTCTGCCCTTCTCGTCGGAAAGGGTGGTGATAAACCCACGGGGCTTGTTGAGGAGGATATACTGAGGAGCGCTCGCGATCTGCCGGATCTCTTTACCGTGCCAACAAACTGTGTCCCTATCGGGGTCAATGCGTTGCCCCGGCAGAGCAACCGCGCCGTTTACGGTGACAGCACCTGCAGCGATCTCCTTTTCCGCCGCGCGACGGGAGAGCACACCGCAGTCGGTAAAATATTTTTGCACGCGCACGGTACCGTTTTCCATTTCAAGCTCCTTTATTTTGTCAAAATATCCTGTATTTTTTGAAAGATCGACCGTTTCATGTTTGTCCTTTCAACGCCCGTGGCAGTTAAAAGCGGAAGCGTGCCGATGATCTCCCCATCCATGCGGTAGACCAGCTTTCCCACCGCCTTGCCCGACTCAAAGCCCGCAAACAAAAAGCGTGGTGCTTCCACGGTACAGGAGATCTCGCCGTGTGTCTTGGCAAGGGTGAGGGAAAAGCTGCCGTCGGGGACAAGTGCCACCTCATTTGCCACACCCCCAACCACGGGGAGCGTTCTTGCCTCGGGTATGGGAGAAAAGCCGACGTACTCATCAAAGCCCCAGTCAAGGAGCGCCGTGTGATCGCGCCAATCGTTAGGGTCGTTTAAGGTAACGGCAATGAGCGTGAGGTCATTTTTTCTCGCCGCGCTGACAAGACACCTGCCGCTTTTTTTGGTAAAGCCCGTTTTGACACCGATCGCGCCCTCATAGGAGCGCAGCAAACGGTTGTGATTGAGAAACAGGCGCGTGGCATCTGTGCCGTTTTGCGGTACAGAGTGTCGCTTGGTCGAAGCTATTTCTGCAAAGGTCTCGTTTTGCAGCGCCGCGGCGGTGATCAGCGCCAATTCTCTTGCGGTGGTATAGTGTGCCTCGTCATAAAGCCCGTGCGGATTGGTAAAATGCGTGCTCGTGAGGCCAAGCGCCGACGCCTTTTCATTCATCAGCGCGGCAAATGCCTCAATGCTGCCCGCCGTGTGTAGGGCAAGCGCTGTTGCCGCATCGTTGGCGGAGCTAAGGAGCAGGGCATAAAGCAAGGTCCTTACCGTGATCTCCTCGTTTTCAAACAAGTAGATCGACGAGCCCTCAACGCCAACCGCCGCCTTTGGCACGGTCACAGTGGCGTCAAGTGCCGCGTGCTCTAAGACTACAAGCGCCGTCATGATCTTTGTGGTGCTTGCCATAGGTAGCTGTCGGTCGGCGTCCTTGGTCATCAAAAAACAGCCGCTGACGGGGTCAAAAAGGGCGGCGGCGACAGCCGAAACCGTGGGGGCTGCTGCTGTGGGAGAGGGAAGCGTTACCCCCTCCTTTTCACCCGCACCCCATACGGGTAATAGGGAAAAGATCAGAAAAAGCGCCATCAAAAGGGCAGTAAAACGAAAAAAACGCGGCATAATACACCTCCTACGGTCTATTTGACTATATGGAGGTGTCTTGCTTGATATGCAAATTATTCTGCCTTTCCGGTAGCGGCGGCCTCCTGCTCCTGTGCTTCCTCAGAAACTGCTTCAACTGCGTCCGCCACAGCCTTGGCAACCTTACCTACCGCCTCGGCTTCCTTTTCCTTCTTTTTCTTTTTTGGAAAAAGTGCCTTCACGCGCGCAATAATGTCGGGCGTTTTTTCGATCACGTCCGCGATCCTCTCCACGGCGCTTGCCTCGCCGTTCGTGGCAAGGGGCAGGACCTCTGCATTGCCTGCGGCATCCACGGCGATAAAGCAAACAGGCTGGACCGACAGACCCGTTCCGCCGCCGCCCGCAAACATCATCTTGGAGCCCCCCTCCTTTTTCGCGCTGTTGTCCGTGCCGCCCGATGCGTATCCCACTGACACCTTGGAAATGGGGATAATGGTCGTACCCGAGGGCGTTTCGATGGGCGTGCCGACCACGGTGTTCGCATCCACCATCGCACGAATGCTCTCAAGTGAGGCGCGGATCATTTCCTCTATTTTGTTTTCGTTTTGCTCAGCCATAGTAAGGCTCCTTTCTTTATTTACGAATTACGAATTGCATTCTTTTGGTTCTGCCGCTTTGCGTGTTTCGGCTTTTTGTGCGTGCCGCGTTTTCAGGAAGGTAAGTGCCGCCGCAGTGAGCAGCGAGAGCGCTCCCCACACGCGCAAGGAAAAGATAAGCTTCACGTCAACATGCGACCTTTCGGCAAGATAATCGGCATAAACGCTCACGTCGTGCGGCTTGGTTCTAAGATCCGTGACGCGGTCAAGTGCCGCCAGAAGATAGGCAAGGGAAGCGGAGACCGCGCCGTATAGCACCGCAGTGGTGGCGGCATCGCCCGTGGCTACGCGAATGTGAAGCCGCGCGGCCGCGAGACGCAGATGCTTATTTGTTTTCCGTACCAGCGCCGCCACCAGCGCACGCGCAAGCGAGAGATTTTCGCGCAGGGTGGGTTTTCCGCGCGGCTCGTGCGCTTTTTTTGCGGCACAGCGTGCGGTTTTCTTTGCCTTTTTTTCGGCACGGCGCGCTTTTCGCGCGAGCTTTTTCTTTGCGCGTCGCGCGCGGCGTTTCATTTTTTTCTCAGTGTAATCATTGGGGTCTGGCTGCTTTTTTGGTTTAGGGAATAGCGTTATCGTAAAGCAAAGCACACGTAGCTTTAGTATAACCGCCTCGCCGCAAGTGATCACAAGTCTTACTGGCAGGGTGAAAAGCAGCACGAAAAGAAAGAGGATCGCCAAAATTACGATCAAGAATATCGGCACAGCCTCACCTCCTTTGATTCTCTTGCGGCTACTTAGGATCTTCACCTTGCTCGTGTCGCAGTGCGCTGATCAATCTCTGAAATAAATATCTCTTGTGTATACCTTGTCTGCTGCGTCTGCGAGGTCTTCGTTATATCGATTCGCTATGATAATATCTGAAATTTGTTTAAATTCGGAAAGGTCTCTCACTACACGGCTGTTAAAAAATGAATCATCCTTCATAGTCGGCTCGTAGATGACAACCTCAATTCCCTTTGCCTTTATCCGTTTCATCACGCCCTGTACAGAGCTTTGACGGAAATTATCGCTTCCCGCCTTCATTGTTAACCGATAAACGCCAACAGTCTTCGGATTCTTTGCAATGATCTGATCGGCAATAAAATCTTTGCGTGTGCCGTTAGCGGCAACGATGGCAGAAATAATATTTTGCGGAACATCGTTATAGTTGGCAAGAAGCTGCTTGGTGTCCTTAGGCAGGCAATAGCCACCGTAGCCGAAAGAGGGATTGTTATAGTGATCTCCGATTCGCGGATCAAGACCTACACCCTCAATGATCGACCTTGTATCAAGCTCCCGCACTGCTGCGTACGTATCAAGTTCATTAAAGAAGGATACTCTCAGTGCAAGATAAGTGTTGGCAAAAAGCTTGACTGCCTCCGCTTCCGTAGGATTCATAAAACGAATCTCTATTTCCTCTTTTAAGGCACCTTCTTGGAGTAGTTGAGCAAATTTTTGCGCAGCCTTGTGGAGCCTTGCATTTTTCACAGGAACACCTACAATAATTCGACTCGGATACAAATTATCGTAAAGTGCTCTGCCCTCACGCAAAAATTCAGGGCTAAACAATATGTTATCACAACAATACTCTGCTCTTGCTCTTTCCGTAAACCCAACCGGAACAGTTGATTTTACGATCATAATTGCATCAGGGTTGACCTCTATGACCTGCTTGATAACACTCTCAACACTTGACGTGTCAAAATAATTCTTGCCGGGATCGTAATTCGTGGGTGTGGAAATAATGACGAGATCGGCATCCTTATATGCGGATTCCGCATCGGTAGTGGCAATAAGATCGAGGGGCTTTGTTTCAAGATATTCCTGAATTTCCTTGTCAATAATGGGTGATCTTTTTGAATTGATCATATCCACTTTTTCTTTAATAATGTCTACCGCCTTTACCTCATTGTTCTGCGCGAGCAGAACAGCCATGGATAAACCGACGTAGCCGGTTCCTGCAACTGCTATTTTCATAAAAATCTCCTTTGTAATGTTACCAAACCCAGACGGCACGCAACTGTGAGGATTCGGCTTTATGAAACATTGCATGTCTGACCCTACGAGTGCTTCTCCATGGCAACAGAACGCGCATTGTCAAAAAATTTGAACCATACCGCAAATATCAGCGGTATATTTTCAGGTGCTTTCCTCGGGGGCGGTCGGGGAAGTGACCTCTCCCAGCGAGTGCGAAACACCGTCTGTGTCCTTTTCATCCGATACTGCGGCATTCATCTGTTCTGCCGCGATCGAGAGCTGCTCGCCCGGCTTTGTTTCGGGAAGCTTGATCTCGGTTTTGGGTAGATCGTCAAGTGTGGTAAGACCAAACACGCGCAAAAATTTATCGGTGGTGGCGTAGAGCACAGGTCTGCCGGGTGCGTCAAGGCGTCCGGCGGATGCGATCAGCTCCTTGTCAATGAGGGAATTCACCGCATAGCTGCTATCCACACCGCGCACCGCGTCAATAAACGCGCGCGTCACGGGCTGATTGTAGGCAACCACCGCAAGCACCTCCATGGAGGAGCCCGAAAGATTGCCGCCGCGGCGGATGGAAAGCGCCTCGCGAATGTAGGGCGCATACTGCTCCTTGGTGCAGAATTGGCAGGTATCCTTAAAGCAAAGCAGCATAATGCCGTGCTTGTCGTCCTCATATTTCTTAGCAATGCGCTCGGCAAGGCGCTTCACCTCGCGCACGCCAAGCCCCGTCACCTCGCCTAATTTTTGATACGGGACGGGATATCCTGCGGCGAATACCACCGCTTCTATACAGCTTTCAAGATTCTTGATCGGCTCAAGGGTGTCTTTTATTTCAACAGCCATGGTGCTCTCCTTTCTTTATTCAGCGGAAACGGTCGAAAAATCCTCTTGGACGTTGATCTCGGCATCGGTGGGTGCATCTGGATTGAGGAAAAAGCGCGTGCTCTCACCGCTGACCGAGTTTTCCTCGTCCCCTGCGTCCTCCATAATGATGCGACGCACCTTCATCAGCTCCAAAACGCCCATAAACGAGGCGATAAGATCGGCTAAGGTGGGCGCGTCGATCAGCAGCTCACGCAGGGTAGCTGTGCCCTTGGTCGCCAGTGTGTCAAGGATGATCACGATCTTGCCCTCCACGGGCACGATGGGCTTGCTGGTCATCGGCACGAATGCCGTTTTGACGCGCTCCATTGAATCGTGATAAGAGTTGATACGGCGCACTGCCGCTAAAATATCCTCCACGTTCTGATCGGCAACAAAGCTGCGATCGGGGGAGATCTCGTCGGTATCCTTCACCATACGGTTGCTGAAGAAGGCGTAAAGCGGATGCATCTTGGGAGCTGCTTCCTTCGCGTGCTGGTGGCGAATGAGGATGTCGGAAAGGTCAAAGCGCGGCGGCTTTTCGCCCTCCTCCTCGTGGGGGATCAGCATTTCGCTTTTCCACACCATCAGCTGGCTTGCCATATTGAGGAAATCCGTGGCGATCTCCATATCCATTTGCTGTGCCTCGGCAAGGAAGGCGAGGTACTGGTCACAAATGAGGGAGATCTTGATGTCAAGGATATTCATTTTGTTTTTTTCTATCAGCGCGATGAGAAGATCAAGGGGTCCCTCAAAGTCTGTTAGCTTATAGGTCATACCTTCCATTCGGAAACTCCTTTTTGTCAGATGAGGAAGCCGGGCATTCCCACCAGTGTAAACAAGCCCTTAAGAACGAGTGTTGCAAGCCAATTTAAAAGGGTAGAAAGCGGCCCGAGGAGCAAAAGCGCCATCACCACAAGGGTGATAACCCTCTGATACTGCATCACCTTGTAGTAAAGGCGGGGCGGCAGAAATACATAGAAGATGCGTGACCCGTCAAGCGGTGGCACGGGCAGAAGATTGAAAAGCGCAAGGGTAATGTTCAGATAAACACCGTAATAAAGGAACAAAACGGTGAAATATATGAGATTGTATTGGAGGCGGGTCGTAACGCCGAGCTTTGCCAGAACGCCAAAACCAAGAAAACGCAGCAAAAGGAGAAACACTACGGCAAGCAAAAGGTTGGAAAGGGGGCCTGCAAGCCCTACTAAAGCAATATCGCGGCGCGGCTTTTTAAAATAGCGCGAGTTGATCGGCACGGGATTTGCCCAGCCAAAGCCCGCAAGGATCATACATGCAAAGCCGAGGGGATCAAGGTGCTTTAAGGGATTAAGGGTGAGGCGCCCAAAATTCTTTGCCGTTGGGTCACCAAGACGGTATGCCGCATAGCCGTGCGCCACCTCATGTACCGAAAGTGCAAGAAAAACGATGGGCAGCGACAGCAGCATGCTGATCAGGTAAGAGGGCAGATCGCCGCCACCTAACATATAACGAAACATCAAACGCTCCTTTTTGTTAAAAGCAGTTTATTCTCAAACGTCGTTTCGCACGAGATCCGCAAAGCTCTCGCGCCGCACCGCAACGCGTGCCTTACCGTCCCTTACAAGGATCACGGGCGGGCGGGGGATGCGGTTGTAATTGGATGCCATAGAGTAATTGTAAGCGCCTGTGGTTAGCACCGCCAGCACGTCACCGCGCGCGGCACGCTGGATCGCGATATCCTCGCCGATGAGGTCACCCGATTCGCAGCATCTGCCCGCAATGGTCGCGCGGTAATCGGCGGGTGCATCGGCGCGATCGGCAACGAGGGCGGTGTATTCCGATCCGTAAAGGGCATAGCGCGGATTGTCAGGCATGCCGCCATCTACGGAGATATAGTTTTTAAAGCCGGGGATCTCCTTTACGCCTCCAACGGTATAGAGCGTGATACCCGCCGCCGCGACCAAGGAGCGCCCGGGCTCTAAGACCACACGCGGCATTTTAACGCCAACCTCTCTTGCCTTTTCGCGCACGATCTTAGCAATATCGGCAACGGCGGCGGCGTAATCTATTTCGGGATCGGTTGCGGTGTAGGGTACACCAAGTCCGCCGCCAAGATTCAGCTCGTCGGCGTGGAACCCCGTTTCGCGCTGCACGTCGGCAATATAGCGCACCATAATATCGGCGGCATCGCGGAAGGGGTCGATCTCAAAGATCTGAGAGCCCACGTGGCAGTGGAAGCCCGCAAGGCGCACGCTGTCAAGCGCGAGCGCGCGCTTGGTGATCGCCATAGCGCTTCCCGTCACGATCGCATTGCCGAATTTAGAATCCACGTTTCCCGTCATGATCGCGCGGTGCGTGTGTGGATCGATACCCGGAGTGATACGGAGCAGAATGCGTTGCACCTTGCCCGCATTTGCGGCAAGGGCACTAAGAGCCGTTAACTCGTCCTCGTTGTCCACCACCACGGTGCCAACTCCCATTTCAAGCGCCATCAGAAGATCGGCATCTGTCTTGTTGTTGCCGTGAAAATAGATGCGCTCGGGCGGGAAATCGGCGCATTTTGCAGTATAAAGCTCGCCGCCCGAAACGCAGTCGATGCCAAGTCCCATTTCTGCCGCAATGCGGTAGATCTCGGTAAAGCAAAGCGCCTTCGAGGCAAAGGCTGGCAGCGCCTCCTCGCCAAAATGTTGACGTGCGGCGGTAAGATAGGTCTTAAACTGTTTGCGAATGGCGTCCTCGTCCATTACGTAAAGGGGCGTGCCATATTCCTTGGCAAGCGCCACGGTGTCAAGTCCGCCGATGGTGAGATGTCCCTCGCGGTTGACGTCAAGATGGGGATATAAGATCATAAGCTTGTCCTTTCGGGTGTTAAAGTGGCTTTGTCGGAGGGAGAGCTGTGCCGCGCAAATGCTCGGTCGCACCGTGCAGCTCGCGAACGAACCGTCCGTTTTCCACACGGTAGATCGTTATGGCGGCATTGTCGATAAGGGGGTAGCTTAGTGCCTCGCGGTACGTGCCGCCTTCCGCGATACAGTCAATGCATCGGACGCCCCCTGCGTGCGTAAAGACGGCAACGGTCTTGCCCTTTGTGGCGGCAAGGATCTCGCCGATGGCGCGGTCGATGCGGGAGAAAAGATCGGCAAACGATTCCCCCTCGGGGCAGCGAACATCGGGATCCTTGGCACGACGCTTCACCAGCTCACCGTGATCACGCTTTACATCGCTATACAGCATGCCGCTAAAGATACCCATGTGAAGCTCCCGTAGCTCGCGCATCGGTGCTACGGGTAGCCCGAACGCTGTCGCGGTGGGACGTGCCGTATCCATCGCGCGCGAGAGATCACTTGAATATATCGCGTCGATCTGCTCGTTTTCGGCAAGATACCTTGCCACACACGCAGCCTGCTCGTGTCCCTGCTCTGTCAGCGGCACGTCAAGCTGTCCTGTGTAGCGTTGGGAGGCGTTTGTCACGCTGTGTCCGTGCCGTACGATGATCAGTCTTGTCATATCAAATATCCGCAAAGCGGTGGATGGTGCGCCAAACCTCCTCCTTGCCCTCGCCTTTTAGTGAGGAAAAGGGAATGACGGGGGTATCGGCGGGGATATCGGGGTGATCTGCAAGGCGTGCCAGTGCCGCCGTGCGCTCGGTCTTGTTCAGCTTGTCTGCCTTGGTGGCAACCACGGCAAAGGGCAGCTGAGCTTCCCTTAAATACCGTAGCATCATAACGTCGTCAGCAGTTGGTCCCACCTTCAGGTCGATCAGCTGAAGCACCAGTGCCACGCGGTCTATGTTTTTGTTGTTTGTAAAATATCCGTCCGTTAGGCGCGACCATTTTTCCTTGTCGGCGGGGGCACGCTTGGCAAAGCCGTAGCCGGGAAGATCCACCAAAAAAAGCTTGCCGTCTACGTCATAAAAGTTGATGGTGATGGTCTTGCCGGGTGCGCCACTGACGCGTGCCAGCGACTTGCGACCGAGCAAGGTGTTGATCAGCGAGCTTTTGCCCACGTTCGAGCGCCCCGAAAGGGCAACCTGGGGTATTGGGTGAGAGGGAAATTGTCTTAGCTCCCCCGCGCTGATAAACAACTTTATGTTTTACAGATTCATACGAAACCTCGTTTCAGCTTTAAGTCGCGCCAGGCGTAATTTGACGGGAATTTGCCACTGCAGGCATATTTATCCATCAGGCGTTTTTGGCGGTTTCCCTTGCACGGCAAGCAATGCTCCCTGTGCTTTTGTGCGTAGCGGTGCTACAGGTGCCGCCCACCAATGCATGCTCCAGCACATCGGCAAGATCCCGACAGGGCAGGATCTTTAGTGCCGCTACGGCTTCAGGGTCAAAGAGGGGCAGATCGCGCATGTTACCCGCGGGGATCAGCACGGTCGTGGCGCCTGCCGCAGCTGCTGCCATGGTCTTTTCCTTAAGGCCGCCGATCGGCAGCACGTTGCCCGTCAGGGTCACCTCACCGGTCATGGCAACGTCGTGGCGCACGGCGCGCCCCGAAAGTGCGCTTACCAGCGCCGTTACCATCGCAGCCCCCGCAGAGGGGCCGTCCTTCGGGACAGCACCCTCGGGGAAGTGGATATGCACATCGTAATTCTTGTAAAAATCCGCAGGGATGCCAAGCCTCTCGGCGTTGGCACGCAGATAGCTCACGGCAATGCGTGCCGATTCCTTCATCACGTCGCCAAGCGAGCCGGTCAGCTCGATCTTGCCCTCACCGGGGAAGGGGAGCGCCTCGACCTTTAAAAGGTCGCCGCCCGCTTCCGTGTAGGCAAGGCCGTTTACCACGCCCACAAGATCCACCTCGCCCGCGCTGCTGCGCGGCAATTTGGCAGGACCAAGCAGGGCGGAAAGATCCGCCGCCTTTACAGTGGTAAGACCGCGCGCGCCCGATGCCACGCGCTTTGCCACCTTGCGGCAGATATTGGCGATCTCGCGCTCAAGGTTTCTCACGCCCGCCTCGCGCGTATAGTCATCAATGATGGCACAAATGGCTTCCTTGGTGATACGCAAGCGCCGCCCGTCAAGCCCGTGGCGCTTTAGCTGCTTCGGGATCAGATGCTTCGTTGCAATGCTAATTTTTTCAGTCTTGGTGTAGGTCGAAAGCTCAATGATCTCCATACGGTCGATGAGAGGCCGCGGCACGCCCTCAAGCGTATTGGCAGTTGCAATAAAAAGGCATTCGGAAAGATCAAAGGGCACTTCCACAAAATGGTCGCGAAATTGCTTGTTCTGTTCACCGTCCAGCACCTCAAGGAGTGCCGAGGAGGGATCTCCGTGGGAGTCCCTTGTCATTTTATCCACCTCGTCAAGCAGGATAAGCGGGTTGCGACAGCCCGCCTGCGTCAGCGCCGCAATGATGCGACCGGGCATTGCACCAAGGTAGGTCTTGCGGTGTCCGCGGATATCCGCCTCGTCGCGCACGCCGCCAAGCGACACACGCACGTATTTGCGGTTCAGCGCGCGTGCAATGGACTGTGCAACAGAGGTCTTGCCAACACCGGGAGGGCCGACAAGGCAGAGGATCTGATTGCCAAGCGTGGGGTTTAATTTGCGCACGGCAAGAAATTCAAGCACGCGCTCCTTGACCTTGGTAAGTCCCTCGTGGTCGGCGTCAAGAATTTTTTGTGCCGCCCGAAGATCAAGGCGATCCTTGGTCCTTTCGTTCCAGGGAAGCTCAAGGCACACATCAAGATAGCTTCTTAAAACGCTTGCCTCGGATGAGCCAAAGGGCGTTTTCGCCATGCGGGAAAGCTCCTTTAAAAGCTTCTTTTCGGTTTCGGCAGTAAGCCCCGCGGCACGGATGCGCTGCTCAAACTCGTCGATCTCATTCTCACCCGCGTCGCCAAGCTCTTCTTCGATAACGCGTAGCTGCTCGCGCAGATAAAATTCCTTTTGGTTTTGGTTAAGATGCTCCCGCACCTCGCGGTGGATCTCCACCTCACAGCGTAGAAGCTCGAGCTCCTCCTGCATCAGCGGCAGAAGGCAGGCGATGCGCTCGGTGGGGTCGTACGCTTCAAGGATCAGCTGCTTGTCCTCGCCCCGCACCAAAGCGTTTGCCGCAACAAAATCGGCAAATGCCCCGGGGGAAGCGATCTCCTTTGCTGCCTTTACCACCTCATCGGAGATCGTGGGAAGCAGCGCCGCCATCTCATCTAAAAACCGTGCGCCCTCGCGCAGCATCGCCTGATCCTTCAGATCGGGCAGGGCCTCGTCCCCTGCAACCTTGCAAAGCACGGTGGCTGTATAATAGTCGGCAAAGCGGTGAAGCTCCAGCATATCGGCGCGTGCGTAGCCCTCAAAGACCGCGCGCAGATTGCCATCGGGTGTTTTGATGCTTTGCTTGATCTTTGCCACGGTTCCCGTTTTATAAAACATATGGGAGGCAAGCTCGCCGGCGGCGGGTGCTTGCAGAGAAATTAGAAATACAAAGGCGTCCGTGGCGCTTGCCGCCTGTGCGGCGGCAATGGACACGTCGTCAGTCAGTTCAAAATTAAGAGAGGCGGCGGGGAAAGCAGTGATGCCACCAAGAGGGATCAGCGGAAGGGTCAGCCGATCGGCATTTTCTAAGTACTGTGCCATAGGGTATCCTTTCAGGGAAAGCGATATTCTCACGCTTAAAAATAATTATATACAGTATATTATAGCACATACTTTTGTCGATTTCCACCCCTTTTTGCAAAATTTATCAAATGCTTACAAATATTTATATGTCTTGCCTGACTTACAGAGCTGTGGTAGCGGGGCACAGAGCAAGCTCTCAAAATGGAGCTCCGCGTCACTTTGCACAAGATCTTGTTCTTGAAAAATTCACATTTCACATTTTTATCTACGGGCTTGTTTTTCTGCTTTTTTAGAAAAAAACGTAAAAAAAGACGCAAAAAAGGGCAAAATTTTCCGTTTGTGTCTATTTTCACGAATTTTAGGACAAAAAATTGGCGGTTTTGAACACTTTACAAAACCGAAAAAATGCGCTATAATGACAAAGCGCTCGAAAAGGGGGCGTGATGCACGGCGATCGACACTTACGCGGAGTATCAATCTTATGATACCAACACGGGTGAGGGGTTTTCATCAGCCGTGCATTTTTGGTGAAGCGCGGCGCGGGTACAGACCAAAAGCGCACCGTGCTATAAAGGGACAGTGCAAACAAATCGCAAAGCCGACGGTGCTGTGTCGCTCTAAGGTAGAAACCCTATAGGGTTTCTTTTTTAATTTAATTGCGCTTTTTAGCCGCCCTCCCGACCCTCGGCGTAGTTACTACGCCTGTCGTGTCGCGATGACGGCTCTGCCTCCCGTGACGCGCTTCACCGCGGGCAGCCGTGAAAGGGGCGCAGACCAAAAGCGCACAATAATATTAGGTGTTCGTGCAAACAAAGTGCGAAGCCGACGGTGCTGTGCCGCTCTAAGGTAGAAACCCTGTAGGGTTTCTTTTTTAATTTAATTGCGCTTTTTAGCCGCCCTCCCGACCCTCGGCGTAGTTACTACGCCTCTCGTGTCGCGATGACGGCTCCTGCCTCCCGTGACGCGCTTCACCGCGGTCAGCCGTGAAAGGGGCGCAGACCAAAAGCACACAATAATATTAGGTGTTCGTGCAAACAAAGTGCAAAGCCGACGGTGCTGTGCCGCTCTAAGGTAGAAACCCTGTAGGGTTTCTTTTTTAATTTAATTGCGTTTTTTAGCCGCCCTCCCGACCCTCGGCTTTCTTTTATCGCGCTTTATTGCGCTTTTTAGCCGCCCTCCCGCCTTGGGTCGTCCTGAGCGCTATGTTCGCACAACCCTTTTTCTCTTATTCGGGTCATCCTGAGTGCCACCCTCTTGGGTCATCCTGACGAGCGCAATAGAGCGCGAGGAACGGATCTCGACCGAGGCAAGAAGCCGAGGGCGCGGTGTGTATACGCCAAACCTTTTCTACGGGTCATCCTGAGCGAGCCAATAAAGGCGAGTCGAAGGATCTCGGCGCGATAAAGACAATCGCGCCGCGTTGTGTTTGCACCAACCCCATTCCCGCACTTTTGGCAGTGCATACAACCGTCCTCTTTAAAATATCATTAAAAAAATTCGCCAAACCCCTTGACAAGCACGTCGTCGCGTGCTATAATACTGGAGCAAAGAAGCAGAACGTTCCGCGTTCTCACCCTGCCGCCAAGGAGCGCGCTCGGTTGATAGGTACACTCACTTTGGGTGTGTTTTGTCGTGCGGGGCGTGTGCTTTGCGCGATTTTTTATTTCACCGGGTCAATCCCCGGAAATGGAGGTAATTTCTTATTAGCGCTGCAAAAGATTTGCTGATCAACGAGGAGATCAAGGAAAAAGAGGTTCGTGTGATCGGCGACGACGGAGAAACACTTGGCATGATGTCCGGCAATGCCGCACTGAAAATCGCATACGATCGCGGACTTGATCTTGTCCTGATCGCACCGCAAGCAACCCCGCCTGTCTGCCGTATTATGGATTACGGCAAGTATCGCTTTGACCGCGAAAAGAAAGAAAAGGAAGCAAAAAAGAAGCAGCAGGTAGTTGAGCTAAAGGAAGTGCAGCTTTCCTGCCGTATCGACGTGCACGATTTTGAAACCAAGGCGCGCAACGCCATTCGTTTTTTGAATGCAGGCAATAAGGTGCGCGTAGTGGTCCGCTTTAAGGGTCGCGAGATGGCACATCAGGAGCTGGGGCGCGAGATGCTCACACGCTTTGAGGCTGCAGTTTCTTCTGTCGGAACGGTGGAGAAAAAGCCTGTGCTTGACGGTAGGATCCTTAGTATGATCGTTGTGCCGCAAAAGGCAACGCCTGAAAAGAAATCCGAAAAGAAATAAGTATTCAAGCGGCAAGTCCGTTTTAAATAAGATCACGTTAAAGGAGTAAATAAAATGGGAAAAATCAAAACGCATAAGGCTTCGGCCAAGAGATTTTCCGTTACCGGCACCGGTAAGGTAAAGATCAACCACTGCCACCATCGTCACAACCTCGGACTCAAGGACGCAAAGCGCAAAAGACACCTTCGCTCTTCCGCGATCCTCAGCCCGTCTATGACCGCTACTGCGCGTCAGCTCATTCAGAAATAAGATAATCGGAGGATCATAAAATGGCAAGAGTTAAGGGCGCGATGATGACGCGCAAGAGAAGAAATAAGGTATTGAAGGCTGCTAAGGGCTACTGGGGTGCAAAATCCAAGCATTTCAAGATGGCAAAAGAGCAGGTTATGAAAAGCGGTAACTATGCGTTTGCCGGCCGCAAGCTGAAGAAAAGAGATTTCCGCAGCCTGTGGATCACCCGTATCTCTGCAGAGGCAAAGGTAAACGGAATGAACTATTCCACCATGATGCACGGCCTTAAAAAGGCTGGCGTTGACCTCAACCGCAAGATGCTTGCAGACCTCGCTGTTTCCGATAAGCAGGCTTTCGCTGCACTGGCAGCGCAGGCTAAGGCTGCACTTTGAGTTAAAAACCCGGTTACGCGCCGGGTTTTTCTCTGTTTTATAGGGTGCGCCAAAGTGCGCTTTTTGCGCGATATTTTGGCAAAATTTTGGCAAACAACGGGCGCAAATGCCAAAAATAAATTTTTCGGCGCAGGGATCACGCTAAAAAGGGGGATATCGGTATGAGAAAGCCCGAGGAATATATCACTTCAAGGCAAAATCCGCTGCTTGTGCTTGCCGCAAAGCTTGGTGAGCGCAAGCACCGTGAGGCACAGGGGCTTTTTCGCTTTGATGGAAAAAAGCTGCTAAAAGAAGCACTTGAGGCAAGGCTACCGCTTACTGCGGTCCTCTTTCGGGAAAGTGCCGTATCTGCGGTTTTGTCGGCTGTAAAGGATCTGGCGCTCCCGGATGATTGCCGCGCTGTTATTTTACCCGATGCACTTTTTGACCGCATTTCGGAGGAAAAATCTCCCGATGGGGTGATAGTTATTGCGAAGCATCTTGACAAAGTCCGTAAAATCGTTACAATAGATAAATGGCGCGAGCTTTTTCCTCAGGAAAACGCGACACGCGTTTTGTTTCTTGAAAGCATACGCGATCCCGGGAATCTCGGAACCATTATTCGCTCGGCGTGCGCCTTTGGCGCGGATCTTTTGGTACTGTCAGGGGACTGTGCCGATATCTATCATCCCCGCGTCTTGCGTGCCTCAATGGGGACCCTGTTCCGTCAGCGTGTTCTTATCACCGCTGATCTGGCGGATGCCGTTCGTGCATACGGGGAGCACGGGCGGGTCTTCGCCGCTATGCTTGATGAGCGATCCGCAAGGCTTGGTGAGATCGCCTTCAGGCGGGGAGATGCCGTTTTGATCGGCAATGAGGGGCACGGCCTCTCACCCGAGGTGGTCAGCGCGGCGACCCACCGCGTATATATTCCTATGGTGCCGGGTGTGGAGTCCCTCAATGCAGGGGTTGCCGCGTCGGTGCTTTTGTGGGAGCTGCAAAGGAGTGATATGTATGAATAAGGAGAGCAGCGTTTCCGCGTGGGTGGCACTTTCTCTCGCGCTCGGACCTCGCAGTGCAAGGCTCAAGCCCCTGCTTGCGCATTTCCACACGCCCGAAGCGGTGCTTGCTGCCTCGGACGAAGAGCTGCTGTCGGTTTTACCTAACATCGGAAAGGGTGCACTTTCAGGGCTCTCGTATCAGCGGCAGGAGAAAGAGGTAGCACGCATACTTTCGTATTGCAGCAAGAGGGGCGTAAAGCTCCTAACGCCCGATATGCCGGAATATCCCGCATCTCTTTTCGCAATTGCAGAGCCACCCGCCGTTCTTTACTGCCTTGGCGATCTGGCAAGACTTAGCAAGGCGCCCTTGATCGGTATAGTCGGTGCGAGGGAAAATGATGCATACGGCGCGCGCATGGCGTATAAACTATCCTTTGAGTTGGCAGCCTCGGGTGCGGTGGTGGTCAGCGGTCTTGCCGATGGCATTGACGGGATCGCCGCCGCGGCGGCGATCGATGCAGGCGCGTCCACAGTAGGCGTTCTTGGATGTGGCATTGACCGCGTATATCCCAAGCATCACACAAGGCTCTATTCCGAGGTGGCGGAGTGTGGCGTGGTCCTCACGGAATATGCGCCCGGTACAGGACCGCTTGGATGGAATTTTCCTGCAAGAAATCGCCTCATCAGCGCACTTTCGGAGGCACTGGTCGTAGTGGAGGCAGACGAGAGAAGTGGCGCACTGATTACTGCAAGATATGCGCTTTTGCAGGGAAAGCCCCTCTTTGCCGTCCCCGGTGATGCGGACAACCCGCGTTCCTTTGGCTGTAATATGCTTTTGCGCGCAGGTGCGCTGATGGCAACGACGGGTGAGGATGTGCTGTCGCATTTCCGTTTTCTTTACCGCGATACGCTGGATATGCACGTGCCGGCTGAGGCATTGCAATATACAGGTGTTACGGAAGAGAAGCTAAGGGCACACGGTGTACATTTGATCGGCAAGAGTAAGCAGGAGGGCAAGAGCCATGCCGGGGGGGTACGGCAAAGAGCAAAAGCTGTGCAAAAGAAGGACGAGCAGCAGTCAAGCATCACCCCCGCAGCATGGGAGGAGGCGCTCGCTTCCCTTAGTGAAAGAGATAGGGAGATATACAAGGTGTTGCCCGACACACCCTTCACCGTTGACGTGCTGGTGGCAAAGGGCATTGCTCCGCGCGAAGCGGTGGCGGCAATGACGCTGTTTGAGATCTTAGCACTCGTCAGGTCTATGCCCGGCGGTACGTATCAAAAGGTATAACGAATAGGTTTTTAGTACTATATTTGAAAGGAAATATTCATGGCAAATCTCGTGATCGTGGAGTCGCCCTCTAAGGCGACTGCTATCAAAAAGTACCTCGGTTCAAATTACAAGGTGATCGCATCAAAGGGGCATGTGCGCGATCTGCCTAAAAGCTCGCTCAGCGTTGACGTTGAAAACGGCTTTGAGGCACATTATATCAACATTCGTGGCAAGGGCGACCTCATCAAGGAGATCCGCCGAGAGGCAAAGGCAGCCAAAAAGGTGTTTCTCGCACCCGACCCTGACCGTGAGGGCGAGGCAATTGCCTGGCATCTTGCAGCGGCGCTTGGGATCGATCCCGAAAAAACGTTGCGTGTGACCTTCAACGAGATCACGCCCGACGTGGTGCGTGCCGCTATCAAGGCGCCTCGTGCCATTGATATGAATCTTGTAAATGCGCAGCAAACGCGCCGCATTTGGGATCGCGTGGTTGGCTACAAGCTCTCTCCATATCTTTGGAAATCCGTGAAAAATGGTCTGTCTGCGGGGCGTGTGCAGTCAGTCGCTTCCCGTATTATCGTGGACCGCGAGGAGGAGATCCGTGCCTTCACGCCCGAGGAATATTGGACCATTGACGCGGTTGTCGGTACTGATGAAAAAGCATTTACCGTGCGCTTTTACGGAAACGCTGACGGTAAGATCAAGCTTGATGACGAGACAAGCGCAAAATTTGTAGTAAGTGCCATTACGGGCAAGGATTTTTTGGTGAAGAGCGTAAAATGTGCCACCAGACAAAAGCTACCTGCCCCCCCTTTTACCACCTCTACGATGCAGCAGGAGGCATCCCGCAAGCTTGGATTCCAGTCACAGCGTATTATGCGCGTCGCGCAGGAGCTTTACGAGGGCATCAACCTCGGCACGGAAAACGGGGGCGTGCAGGGTCTTATCACCTATATGCGTACCGATTCACTTCGCGTGTCTGAGGATGCAAAGAATGCCGCACGTGCCTTTATCACCGAGAAGTATGGGGCTAAGGCGTGCCCCAAGGCACCTCGTGTCTATAAGACAAAGGCAGGCGCACAGGATGCGCACGAGGCGATCCGTCCTGCAAACGTGGCACTTGAGCCTGCAAAGGTACACAAATATCTTACCGTGGATCAATATCGCCTTTACAAGCTGATCTGGGAGCGCTTTGTTGCAAGCCAGATGGAGTCTGCGCTCCTGAATACCAAAACGCTTGAGCTGGAGTGCGCGGGTTATACCTTCCGCACAAGTGGGTATAGCGTGGAAAATCCCGGCTATATGGTCGTTTACGAGGAAAGTGAGGAGGAGGATACGCGCGCTGATGCACATAGCGAGCAGCGCGATCTGCGCATCCCCGACCTTGAAACGGGTGAGCGCCTCGCAGCACAGGAGATCGTGCCCCAGTGCCATTTTACCGAGCCGCCCGCACGCTATACCGAGGCGTCGCTCATCAAGTTTTTGGACGAAAAGGGGATCGGACGCCCCAGCACCTATAATACGATCATCACCACTATCGTGTCGCGCAATTACGTCACGCGCGACGGCAAGGCACTTGTGCCTACCCCGCTTGGCGAGGTGACTACCAAGCTTATGAAGCAAAACTTTGCCGATATCGTTGACTACGCGTTTACCGCACAAATGGAAAACGAGCTTGATGAGATCGAGGAGGGCAAGGCGGAGATGACCGAGGTCCTTGAGAAATTCTGGAAAGGATTTTCAAAGGAGCTGGAAAATGCCGAGCTGACCATAGGCAAGGGCGACTTCAGCCTTCCTGTCGAGGAAACCGATATCGTGTGCGAGAAATGCGGTGCCAAGATGGTAGTGAAAAACGGTAGATACGGCAAGTTCGCGGCGTGTCCCAACTATCCTACCTGTAAAAACACCAAGCCACTGGAGGCAGAAAAGCCCGAAACGGTAGCGGAAAAGGTAGAAAAAAAGGTCCCCGTCCTCGCGGATTTCAAATGCGAGCTGTGCGGCGGTGATATGGTGCAGCGTACGGGCAGATACGGCTCCTTCTTCGCTTGTGCCAATTATCCTGCCTGCACGTTTACCAAACAAAAAACAAAAGAGCTTGACGTGCCGTGTCCGAAATGCCAGTCAAAGCTCCTTATAAAAACAGGACGCAACAAGACAGTGTTTTATAGCTGCGAGCGTTATCCCGATTGCGATTTTTCCTCCTGGGATATGCCCACCGCTGAAAAATGCCCCGATTGCGGAAAAATGCTGTTCCGCAAAAAGGGAAAGGCTTTGCTTGTCTGCCACGAAAAGGATTGCGGCTATCGCCGCGAGGCGGTAGAGGAAGCGGCACAGGGGCATGGGGATGAGTGAAGCTCTCGTGCACGTGCTCGGCGCAGGGCTTGCGGGCTGTGAGGCGGCATGGCAGCTTGCCGAGCGTGGCGTGCCCGTTTTGCTACTTGAAATGAAGCCCCATAAGAAAACGCCCGCGCATCAAAGCACGGGCTTTGCCGAGCTTTGCTGTTCAAATTCGCTTCGATCCGATGCGCTTTCCAATGCCGTGGGGCTGCTTAAAGAGGAAATGCGCCGAGTGGGGTCTCTGGTATTAGAGGCGGCTGATGCCACCCGTGTGCCCGCGGGATCGGCGCTTGCAGTGGATCGCGAGCTGTTTTCGTCGTACGTAACAGACCGTATCAAGGCACACCCCCTCATCAAGGTTGAGGCGTTTGAGGTCACCGAGCTTCCCGACGAGGGGGTCACTGTGGTGGCAACAGGTCCGCTTACCGCGGATGCGCTGGCGGCAGATATCGTGGCAAAAATGGGGAATAACGGGCTTCATTTTTTTGATGCAGTCGCCCCCATCGTCGAGTTTTCAAGCATCAATATGGATATTGCCTTTTTTGCCTCGCGCTACGATAAGGGTGATGCCGACTACATCAATTGCCCCATGACCAGGGACCAATACGAGCTTTTTTATCAAGAGCTGATAAACGCAAGGGAAGCGGAGCTGAAGGATTTTGATAAAAAGGAGTTAAAGGTCTTTGAGGGCTGTATGCCCGTTGAGGTGATGGCGCGTCGCGGGTACGATACGCTTCGCTACGGTCCCCTAAAGCCCGTTGGGCTGATCGATCCACGCGTCGGGCACGAATATTACGCTGTGGTACAGCTGCGCAAGGAAAATAAGGAGGGCACGATGTATAATCTCGTGGGCTTCCAAACGCACCTTGCCTTCCCTGAGCAAAAGAGGGTGTTTTCCCTCATCCCGGGGCTTGAAAACGCCACCTTTTTGCGGTATGGCGTGATGCATCGCAATACCTATTTGCAATCTCCCGGAATGCTGGATCGCACGTACGCGAGCCTGTCGCGCCCCGATCTCTTTTTTGCGGGGCAAATGACGGGCGTTGAAGGATATATTGAATCTGCCGGCTCGGGGCTTGTTGCGGGCATCAACGCCGCGCGGCGTGCACGTGGACTTTCGCCCTTCGTCTTTCCGCGGCATACCATGCTCGGCGCTATGGCGAATTACGTGGAAAACGGCGGCATTGGCAGTTTTGTGCCGATGAATGCCAATTTCGGTCTTGTTGAGCGCCTATCCGAGAAGGTAAGGGGCGGCAAAGCAAAGAGAAACGAGGCGCTTGCCGCACGTGCGCTTGCCGCCCTTGACGAGGTGCTTGAAGAAGCCAAAAAATAACCCAAAATAGCAAAAACGGCGCAAAACGGTGCGAAAAATACCGAAATGATCGATTTAAAGGAGGGGTGCACCATGATACATGATATAAAAACACTGGAAACGCGTATCGGCTATACCTTTTCCGATCACGCACTGCTCGTGCGTGCACTTACACACACCTCGTACGCCAACGAGCATATGGGCAGCCGCGACGGCTCAAACGAGCGACTTGAATTTTTGGGAGATAGCGTGCTTTCCCTCATCGTTTGCAAATATCTTTACACTGCCTATCCCACACTCCCCGAGGGAAAGCTCACGCTCCTTCGCAAAAACGTGGTGTGCCAGCGTGCGCTGGCAGAGTATGCGGCAAGGCTGGAACTTGGCTCGTTTTTATTGCTTGGTAAGGGTGAGGAAAAGGACGGACGGGAAAAGCCAAAGCTGCTTGAGGATGCCTTTGAGGCACTCCTTGGAGCGATGTATCTTGATAGCGGTGAGCTTTCCCTAGTGGCGGCATTTGTTTTGCCGTTTGTAAAGGATGAGCTTTTGAAGCTCGAAGGCGAGCTGCAGCCCTTCGAGGATTATAAGACCCTTTTGCAGCAGTACGTGCAGCAAACTCCCGGCGAGGAGTTGAAATATGAAACCGTCGGCGAGGAGGGACCCGATAATGCAAAAACCTTCACAGTGCGGGTGCTGATCAATTCTAATCATTTCGGCACGGGTGTAGGTGGATCCAAAAAGGAAGCCGAGCAGCGTGCCGCTAAGGAGGCGCTGCAGCGCTATTTGCCGCGCTGAGAAAAGACAAAAATTCAACAGGATCGCCGTTTTGGGAAGATGTCCCGCGGCGATCCCTCTTTTTTTTGGTTAAAAAATGTGTGAAGTGGCAAAAAACACTTGCAAAATCGCGCGCGATGCGTTATAATAAATTATTATAATCATATTTTAGTAGAGAGGAGGGTCAGCCCTTGTATCTGAAATCTCTTGAACTCCAGGGCTTTAAGTCCTTTCCCGACAAAACGAAGTTGAATTTTGAGCGCGGCACGACCGTTATCGTTGGACCAAACGGCAGCGGAAAGTCTAACATTTCCGATGCGATGCGCTGGGTGCTGGGTGAGATCTCCTCGAAAAGCCTGCGCGGCTCTAAAATGGAGGATATCATCTTCGGCGGCGCAGATAGCCGTCGCCCGATGGGGTTTGCCGAGGTGTCGGTCACCTTTGATAATACCGATACCGAGAACAGGTTAGACTATCCGGGAGATGAGGTCACGGTCACCCGTCGCTACTATCGCGCGGGGGAGAGCGAGTATTATATCAATCGCCGTGCCTGCCGCTTGCGTGACATATACGAGCTGTTTATGAACACGGGTATCGGACGCGACGGTTACTCCATCATCGGTCAGGGTAAGATCGCGGAGATCATCTCGCGCAAATCGGACGAGCGCCGTAGCATCTTTGAGGATGCATCTGGCATTGCCAAATATCGTCACCGCAAGAACGAGACCGAGCGTAAGCTGAAGGCAACCGAGGAAAATATGACGCGTGTGACCGATATTTTTGCTGAGGTCGAGGCACAGGTCGTGCCCCTTGAAAAGGAAGCGGAGCGCGCCAAAAAGGCACTTGAATTGCACGAAACCAAGAAAAAGGTTGACGTGCAGCTGTGGCTCTATGACTCCGAGCGCCTGCGTGTTGACATCGAAAAGGCAGAGGAAAGCTTTAGAAACAGCACGCTGGATCTGCGCCTTGCCGAGGAGGCGATCGCGGATTACAACGCACAAAGCGACCGTTTGTTTGAGGAAAGTCAGGCAAACACCGCCGCCGCCGAGGAGGTGCTGGAGCGTATCCGCGCCCTTGAAAGAGAGAATTACGAGCGTGATAACCAATATCACGTAGCGAGCACGAGAATTGCCAACACGCGCGAGCGTATGGAGGCATCCGTGCGCGCTGTGGCAGATAAGGAGCGCGCGCTTCTGCTTGAAGCCGCTGAGGGGGATCGCCGCCGTGCGGCGCAAGTCGTGCTGCTTGAGAGCCGCGACGAGCTGGAGGCAGCGCACACCAAAAAGGCTGAGGAGGCACAGGCGCTTGCCGACCGTGCGCTTGGTATCGCAGGGGAGATCGCAACTGCCTTAGCCGACGTAAACCTTCGTGAAAACGAGGTGGCAGAGCTTACTGTGCGCCGCAAGGTGCTTGAAAACAATAAGATCACCGATAGCGATAAAAATGATGCGATCACGGCTGAGCTTGCCGAATATCGCAAGATCTCCGAGGCGCTTCTTTCGGACTGCGAGGCAAAGGAAAAATCGGTTGCCTCGTACCGTACAGAGATCGACAAGGTAAATGAAGCCATTGCCGAGCGTGACGGAGCACTCAAAGCGCTTAACGAGGAGCTGCGCGAGGTAAGCGAGGAAGAGGCTGACTACAAAGTACAATCCGATATTGCTCGCCAGCGCATGGAAGCGTTCCGTGCGATGGAGGAGCACTTTGAGGGATATAGCAACAGCGTGCGGTACGTAATGGATGCGTACGCAAACGGCAAGATCACCGATCGGGATGGAAAACGCTGTGGCAAGATCTACGGCCCGCTTTCTAAGGTCATTTCAGTGGATAAAAAATACGTCGTGGCAATGGAAACGGCGCTCGGAAACAATTTGCAGCATATTGTAGTTGAGGACGAGAGCGTGGCAAAGGCGGCGATCCACACCCTTAAAAAAAGTGAGGCAGGCAGAGCCACCTTCTTCCCGCTGTCCTCAATGCGCGGGCTTACCGTAACCGCCGAAATGGAGGAGGCGGCAAGCTGTCGCGGCTACGTAGGTGTGGCATCGGACTTGGTGGACACCGAGGATAAATTCCGTGAGGTCGTGTCCGCCCTGCTTGGCAGAACCGTGGTGTTTGATAGCCTTGATACCGCCACCGAAATGGCAAAGAAAACAAAGTTCCGCGTTAAGGTCGTTACGCTTGACGGTCAGGTCATCAATGCGGGCGGGTCGTTTACGGGCGGCTCAGTGAGGCAGAGATCGGGCGTGCTTTCGCGCGCCGGTCAGATAGAGGAGCTTGCAGAAAAGCTAAAGGGATATACCGCAAAGCTTTCCGCGCTTGGTGCACGCCGCGCCGCGCTGGAAGCACAGATCAAGGAGCAGGGCGAGCTGCGCGAGGACGAGGCAACAAGGCAGAGTCTTTTGACCGCACTTCAGGGCGGCGAGGCAAGCGAGGCAGCACAGCTTCGCGCCAAATTTGAGGCAAACGAGGCGCTGATCGAAAAGCTACACGCCGATTTCGATGCTCTTACCGCACAGCGTGCGGGCTATGACGACGAGCTGCTTCGCCTTTCCGAGGAGGAAAAATCGCTTCGCCATCAGATCGAGGAGATCGGCGCACTGCGTGCTGCACGCGACGTGGAGCGAAACGCACTGCTCGATCAAAAGAGCGCGGTAGATCAGGAGATGACCGAGCTTTACATCAAGATCAGTGCCGTGCGCAAGGATATTGAAACCGCCGAGGCATATATTGCCGAATCCGATGCACGCAAGGAAGCGATCGGGGCGGAGCTTGCGGCTGAAAAGGAGCGCGTTGCCGAATTTGAAAAAAGCATCGAAAGTGAAACGCTCCGTCAGGAGGCAAACCGCAATACGTTTGCTGAGGGCGAGCGTGTGCTTGCCGAGCTTGGTGAGCGCCGTCAGAGGCTGACCGCGGGCAATATGGATATCGAGAAAAAACGCGCGGTCGTCAGCGAAAAGCTGCGTGAAAAAATGGCAGAGCAGCAGACCGTGTTCCAGGTGCATACAAAGAACGAGAATAAGCTGAACAATCTGCGCGAGGAGCAGGATAAGATCGCGGCAAAATTCTGGGAAGACTATGAAATGTCAAGAAACGATGCACTTGCCCTTGGCTACGAGCCGCTTTCTCAAGGCGAGCGCGCCGCGGCGGTCGAGCTGCAAACAAGCTGCCGCAATCGCCTGCGTGCCATCGGCAACGTCGACCTTGACGCGGTAAACAAGTATAAAGAGGTCAAGGAGCGCTATGACTATATGTCAGCGCAGATCGCGGATATGACCGCCGCGCGCGACGACCTGTTGCGCATCATAGGCGAGCTGGAAAGCGAAATGAAAACGTCCTTTGTCGCAACCTTCAATCAGATCAACGAGAATTTCAACCGTACCTTCTCTGAGCTTTTTGGCGGCGGTCACGCAGAGATCTCGCTCTCCGATCCAATGGATGTGCTGACCTCGGGGATCGAGATCAAGGCGGCGCCCCCCGGCAAGATCATCAAAAATCTTGCTATGCTTTCGGGCGGCGAGCAGTCCTTTGTTGCCATTGCGCTGTTCTTTGCCATTTTGCAGGTCAACCCCACGCCCTTCTTTATCCTTGACGAGATCGAGGCGGCACTTGATGAGGTAAATGTAGCACGCTTTGCCGCATACATCAAACGCTATTCGCTGGATACCCAGTTCATTTTGATCACGCACCGCCGCGGTACGATGGAAGCGGCACAGCGCCTTTACGGCGTTACGATGCCCGAGCGTGGCATATCAAAGGTGCTTGCCCTTGACGTGGCGTCTATTTCGGGCAAGCAGGAGGGAGACGATTGGAATGGGATTTTTAACTAAACTGCGCCAGGGGCTTTCCAAAACCAAAAACGCTATTTTTGGTAGGATCGATGCGCTGCTCAAGTGCTTTGTCAGGGTGGATGAGGATCTGCTTGAGGAGCTTGAGGAGCTGCTCATCACCGCTGACGTTGGCGTTTCGGCAACGGAGGAGATCCTCACGCGCTTGCGCGAGGAGATCAAGGAGGGACGCCTTAAGGAGCCCTCTGATATCAAGGCGTGTCTGCGCGTGATCCTTGCGGATATGATCGGAGAGGGTGCGCCGCTCACGCTTGATACCGTGCCCACTGTGATCCTTATTATCGGTGTCAACGGCGCGGGGAAGACTACCTCGATCGGTAAGATCTCAAAGCGCCTTGCCGCGGCTAAGAAAAAGGTGGTGGTCGCCGCCGCCGATACCTTCCGTGCCGCCGCCATCGACCAGCTTTCGGTCTGGTGTGAGCGTGCGGGTGTGGATATCGTAAAGCAGCAGGAGGGGTCTGACCCCGCGGCTGTAGTCTTTGATGCCATTCAGTACACCAAGAAAAAGAACGCCGACGTGCTGATCATCGACACGGCAGGGCGGCTTCATAACAAGAAAAATCTCATGGACGAGCTTGCCAAGATCAATCGCGTGATCTCCCGCGAGCTGCCGGGAGCGTGCCGCGAGAATTTGCTGGTGCTTGATGCGACCACGGGGCAAAATGCCATTTTGCAGGCAAAGGAGTTTGGCAAGGCGGCAGATATCACGGGTCTTGTGCTCAATAAGCTTGACGGCACGGCAAAGGGCGGCATCGTGCTTTCCATTCGCCACGAGCTGGGGCTTCCCGTAAAATTCGTGGGTGTGGGCGAAAAGATCGACGACATGCAGGAGTTTGATGCGGCAGAGTTTATCGCTGCCCTGTTTGAATAAGGCAATGAAGAAATACGAGGTTGTTTTGGCATCGCGAAATCGCGGTAAGCTAAAGGAGCTTGATCGCTTGCTTCGCGAGGAGCTGGGAGAGCTTGTCACGCTTCGCTCGCTTGACGATATCGGCTTTTGCGGGGATATTGAAGAAAACGGCAAGACCTTTGCCGAAAACGCGCTCATCAAGGCAAACGCCGTAGCCGCGCGAGGGGTCATCGCTTTAGCGGACGACTCTGGACTTTGCGTGGATGCACTTGGAGGGGCGCCCGGTGTTTTGTCCGCACGGTTTGCGGGCACGCACGGCGATGACGCTGCCAATAATCGGCTGCTGCTCCAAAGGCTAAAGGATAAGCCCGATCGCCGTGCCGCGTTTGTCACGGTCTTTGCCTGTGCCTTCCCCGACGGGCGCGAGCCCGTTATTGCCACCGGTCGCGTGGAGGGCGAGATATTGCAAGCCCCCCGCGGTGCGGGCGGCTTTGGGTACGATCCGCTGTTTTACTACCCGCCGTTTGAAAAGACCTTTGCCGAGCTATCGGCTGAGGAAAAAAACAGCATCAGTCATCGCGGCGTGGCAGTGCGCAAGTTTGCCGCGCTCTTTGCCGCAAAAATAAAGGAGATCGAATATGCTAACGAGTAAGCAACGCGCAAGGCTGCGTTCTATGGCTTCGACGATGGATACCATTATGCAGATCGGCAAGGGGGGCGTCACGGACACGCTGGTCGCCACCGTTTCCGATGCGCTGGAGGCGCGCGAGCTCATCAAGCTTCGTGTGCTTGAAACCTGCGATCTTGGTGTGCGGGGTGCGGCAGAGGAGCTTGCCGCAAGAACGGATGCAGAGGTCGTGTCGGTCATTGGCACCAAGTGCATCCTTTACCGCGAGTCGAGGACCAAAAAGAAGATAGAGCCATGATAAACGGTTTGATGCGTATCGGCGTGTACGGTGGCACGTTTGCCCCCGTGCATTTGGGGCACGTGCGTGCCGCCGAGGTGTTCTTTCGCCAAATGGAGCTGGATATTCTTTATATCATTCCCGCCGCCGTGCCGCCCCACAAGCAGATCGACGCGGCAGATGACCCCCGTCACCGCCTTCGTATGTGCGAGCTTGCCTTCGGGGAAATGGAGCGCGTGGTGGTCAGCGATATGGAGATCGCACGCGGCGGCAAAAGCTATACCGTGGATACCCTGCGTGCGCTTTCGGGCGAGGGGAGAAGACTGTTTTTCCTAATGGGCACGGATATGATGCTCACGCTTGATCGCTGGCGCGAGCCGGAGGAGATCTTTCGGCTTTGCTATCCCGTTTATATGCGTCGGGAGAACGATCCCATTATCGAGGGGCAGATCATCGCAAAAAATAAGCAATATGTTGAAAAATACGGCAAGCCCGTGCGCCGCGTGCCGATGGACTTCCTTGATATCTCCTCCACCGCCGTGCGTGACGCCGTAAGGGAGGGGAAGACCATCGGGCATCTTGTTCCCCCGTCCGTGGCACACTATATTGAGGAAAATAAGCTTTATGTTTGACTTTACCGAAGAAGGACTTACGCGCCTGCGCGCCGAGGTGGGAAGGGTGCTTTCGCCGTATCGCTTTTCTCATACGCTTGGTGTGGAGAGGATGATAGCCACGCTGGGAGATCTTTACGTGCCCGAAAAAAAGGGAATGCTTCGGGCGGCGGCGCTGCTGCACGACGTGACAAAGGAGCTGCCCGAGGAAAAGCAAAGGGGGATCATCGCGGCACACGGCATCACGCTTCGCCCCGATGAGGCGGCTTCCCCTAAGATCTATCACGGCATCACCGCGGCACTTACGATCCCTAAAGAGTACCCCGAGCTTGCCGATGAGGAGCTGCTTCTCGCGGTGCGCTGGCACACCACCGCGCACGCGGGAGTAACGCTTACAGAGGCACTGCTTTACCTTGCGGATTATATCGAGGAGGGCAGGACGTTTGCCGATTGCGTGCGGCTACGGGAGCTA
>JAZOCO010000071.1:0-16797 GCA_045596505.1 Eubacteriales bacterium | reverse complement strand
CCCATAATAAAGGCAACACCCTACACGTTGCAATACAGATTCGGTTTTGTACTTTCAGTATACCATACAATTTCAGAATTTTCAAGAAAAGGAACAGAACCTTCACGAAAATTGTGAAAATTCTGCCCTCAAAATGAGTGGGTAGAGGTTCATGTCCCTATCAGCGCGCGAAAATGCGCAATGCTTCTATGAGATTGCGTTTGCATCACTGGGTACTTGCCCCGCCGCTATCGCGAGAAAGTGCAAACCTCAAATCAAGCAAAGGCGGCGGGGGTTCGCGCGCGACCGGTCGCGCAAACAAATAGGGCGTGCCCCGTGGGGCACGCCCTATTTGTTGGTGCGGACGATGGGACTTGAACCCATATGATATTGCTATCACAAGCTCCTTAGGCTTGCGTGTCTGCCGATTCCACCACGTCCGCGTGGCAACGTTACTATTATACATAAACGGCAGGCGGTTGTCAAGGGGTTTTTGAAAAGTTTTTCAAGTTTTTTGTTTTTCGGGGGTGAATGCGAGAGCCTTGAGGGGAAGGGGTATGGCGGTCCTGCATATTCCTCCTAAAAGCCCTTTGGCAATTTCACCGTGTCCCGTGGAAGCTTATCAAAATCGAAAAGCGGCACAAGCGCCTCGGGCGTTATCGGCTCCGGCGAGGGGATCAAACCCAGGGCTGCTGCCAGTGCCCCCACAACAGGCGCAGCAGTTTTATATTTCGCGCGCACGTTTTCCATGCATCCGTCGCCGTCGCGCTTAGAAAGTCTTCTGCCCTCGGCATCGGTGAGCAGCGGAATATGGTAATAACGAGGGGTTTTTAGCCCCAGCAGCCTTTGCAAGTAGATCTGCCGTGGCGTGCTAAACAAAAGATCGTTCCCGCGCACCACTTCTGTGACGCCCGAGAGTGCATCATCGACCACCACGGCAAGCTGATAGGCAAACACGCCATCCGCGCGGCGCACCACAAAATCACCGCAATCGGTGAGCAAATTTTCCTCATAATCACCCTTGATGCCATCACGAAGCCCAAGCCTTTCATCGGGCACCATCAAGCGCTGTGCGGGTTCTCTTCCCTTTGGTGGCAATTCGCCGCGCGCCGCGCGAAGCAGGCATTTCCTATTGTAAATAGGCGTGTTATCCGACAAATGCGGTGCAGTTGCGGCGTGCAGCTCTGCGCGAGAGCAGTAACAGGGATAAATAAGCCCCTGCTCCTTTAACCTATCAAAATAGCCCGCGTAGACCTCACTGCGCTCGGATTGATACAGCACCTCCCCGTCAAAGGTAAGCCCCAACCACGCAAGGTCATCGAGCATATATTTGGTGTTCTCCCCCATAAAGGGGCACCGCGCCGCGTCAAGATCCTCCACGCGCAGCAGGATCTTACCCCCCTGACGGCGCGCGGAAAGCCACGAGGCAAGTGCGCACATTAAATTACCAAGATGCAGTCTTGCGCTCGGCGTTGGGGCAAAACGCCCCACAACGGGTGCTGTTTTCTTTTCACTCATTTCAAAGCTCCTTCTAAAACGCGGGAAAATTTCGTTCCATCTGTGCAAAATGCAAGTGTGCCACTTTCATCCGTGCGATAGATCTGCGCGCCTACCACGACAAGCTCCTCAAGCACCTCCTTGTGCGGAAATCCGTACGTATTATCCCTGCCACAGCTAATGGCGGCGATCGAGGGCGAGGTGGCGGCAAGAAACGGGGCACTTGACGAGGTGGATGAGCCGTGATGTCCCACACGCAAAAAATCACACCGCAGCTCGCTTAGGGGATACATAGCAAGCAGCACCTCTTCCGCCTGTGCCTCAGCGTCTCCCATAAACAAAAGCGCCTTTTCACCAAGCTCGATGCGAAGCACCGTGCCGCCATTGTTCACGTTTTGATCGGCATCGGCACTCTCCCCTACCACACCGCCTGCCAACAGTACCTTAACGGTTGCCTTGCCAAGCGAAAAGCGATCGCCTGTTTGTACCGATCTCACTTGAGATTCCGTTTTTGTCACTGCGCAAAATATTCGATAAAGGCTCTCCTCACTATCAACGGCGGGCAAAAGCACCTCTCCCACCTCCAGCCATTCAAGCACACTGCGCGCGTTTCCGATATGATCCTCGTGCGGGTGTGTGAGCACCAAATAATCCAGCCGCTTTACATCGTACTGCAAAAGCGCGGTGCGCAGCGCCGCCTCCTCTGAAGCGCTTGCTGTATCGATCAGCATGGTCGCCTCTCCCATACGAAGCAGCACTGCATCGCCCTGCCCTACGTCAAGCACGTACACGTAGAGTGCATTTTCATCTATTCCGCCACGATAGAAAAATGGAAAAAGCCGTAGCAGAACAAGCACGATGAGCAAAACGGTCAGCACGCGCCCGAATATCACGGCAAGCGGTACGCGCCTCTTTTGTTCCACCATCATGTCACCCCCATTTCTCTTATTTTATCATATCTTGCGTGCTTTGAAAAGATATCACGGCATTTTATCAAAACATTCTTATACCCTGCATAGACTTTTGGGAGGTGATGCTGTGAAGATCAGAATAACGCCTGTAGCTGTGCTTTTTTTGACGGTGTTGATGCTGACAAAAAGCTATCTGCTGCCTGCCATTCTTCTTGCTGCCCTGTTTCACGAATGCGGTCATTTACTTGCCGCCAAGTATCTTTCTCTTCGTGTGGCGTGCCTTGAGATCGATCTTTTTGGCGCAAAGATCTATCCCGTTGGCTTCATTCCCTCCTACCGTGCCGAGGTGCTGCTTGCTGCGGCGGGGCCGCTTTTTTCTCTCTTGCTTGGCGCGTTTTTGCTGCCGCACGGCGGCGCATTTGCCGCAGCGCTTGAAAGCGCCACGCTGTCCTTTGCCGTTTTTAATCTTTTGCCCATCAGCGATTTTGACGGCGGCAGGATTCTGCACGCAACGCTCTCGCAGCTTTTTTGTGGCGAAATCGCCGATCGTGTGCTTGCCCTGACCTCATATCTCTCGCTTTTGCTTCTCTTTTCCCTCTCGTCGTGCGTGCTTTTAAAATACGGGCAAAATCTTTCACTTGCCGTGCTTTCGGCATCGCTGTTTGCGAAGCTGTTTTTGCCAAGGTCATAGCCACAACCACTTCTCTTGCGTTGTTTTAAGCCCGTTTCAGGATCTTTGCGCATTTGGTTAAAGGACGTTGTGCCACCATACCGCCGAAAACGCTACTTGCGTTTTCACAGATCCTTCGACTCGCCTTTGTTGGCTCGCCCAGGATGACCCATAAAATAAAAAGGTTGGCGCGAACGTAGTGCTCAGGATGACCCACAAGAGGGACGTGTGGCAAAATCGGTGCACTTAAAATGACAGCAAAAGGGGGCTGGGTCATTTAGCGCCGAGCAAAAACACACAAAGAGAAAACGAATAAGAAGCCGCTTCACCTGTCAAAAAAGGCAGAGAAAGCGGCTTTTTAGGTAGAAATTCTTGCGAATTTCATTTTTTATGTGTGTTTTTTAGGTGCGCTCTCGGCACTCGTCGTATGTTTATACGCCTCTCGTGCCAAGATCGCACCTTCTGCATCTAAATGACTCAGCCCCCAACCATTTACTCGTCAGCAAGCGGTGCGCTTATTATTTTGCAGATAGATCAAGCAACACAAAGACGGATGTATACATACTCCATCTCACTCTGTGCCATCTTAAAGCCTGCCAGCAGAATGGCGTTTTCCGTTTCTATACCCATAGCCATAGGCATATATACAGGATCCATCATCATGGTTGCATCGGTGTTCATGAGCACCGCACCCACGTCATTGTAAATGTCGTAAGTGGTAGCGCCGTCAACAACCTTCATTACCAAAAATACTCTGTCGGAGTACTCATAATTACTATTGTCTCCATCGGTTACAACACGCACAAGGGTATGCGTAGCTTTTGCATCCTTGTTAATGATGGTCTTCATTTGACCGTCTGCAAACAGAAGCTGTTCGCCATCCACATTGGTGTAAAGGATGCCGTGTGCCAGCACGGTCTGATTCTCAAGCTCAGACACATCGTACAGCATAGCAAGGTTGTAGTCGTAGATGCGATCGCCGATCACCATATACTTCTCATTTTTCACGAGCGTAGCAGGATTGGGGATCTCACCAAGGTTATTGCCCTCTTCGTTGAGAAGGTACCACTTGCCTGCGTAGTTCTTCACCGCAAAGCGATTGGTGGTAAGCATCACAAGGGTGCTTGCATCCATACCTGCAATGTAGCCGTCGATCACATCGCCCGGCTTGCCTTTCTTAGAAAGGATCACGTGCTTCTTCGCGGTTTCAGCAGTATCAAGTAGCTTATCCTTGATGGGAGAAGCAACTGCGATGTTCTCAATATCAGCGTTGAAGCCGTCGGTATCCCAGCCAGCCTCAGGATCGTTATACCACACAACATCGCGCGCGGTCACGTCGGTCACGTACCAATCCTCAAGGTCAGCTTCCTTCAGCTTGCCGTTCTTTACGTTCAGCACGTAGGACTCAAGCACGTACTTCCCGCCGTTCGCCACGACATCGTAATCATCCTCGTCAGCGAGGAAGTCGGTTACGTATCTGTACTGAATGAGCAGGTTGCCGTTATTGAGGATCCAAACACTGCCACTCGCGTAGCTCGGAACCTGATATTGCTGCACAAGAAGAAGAGAGGCATTGTAAACGTAGATGCTGCTCTTAGCGTTGATATCGGCGTATGCATAGTAATAATCGCCGACCTTGGCTTGCAGGGTGGGTAGCTCGGCATAGTAAGCAATATCGCGCACCGCTGCAACGGAGCCGTCAACAGCAACACGGTATAACTTGTTATCAATGCGGATAATATCCATCGTTGTGCGGATATTCAGCTCGCCCTTAACATCCTCAAAGTTGGCAAACTGCACACCCTTTGCATCGTAGAAGGCAACCGAACATTTTTCGGTTACGTCCGTAGGCGTTTGGGTTTCGGTGTAGGTGTACACGGCAAAGATCACATGGTCGTCCCAAACCTCCTTGAACTCGATCTCGTACGCAACGTACACGGTGGTGTCGCCCGTTACGGTCTCGGACTCGGTGACGGTGAATACCGTTGCGTTTGTGTCAACATTGTAGACGCTGTAAACTGTCCTACCGTTATCATTCTCGTTTTCAAGGAGAACCAACTGACCCTCAGCGCCCTCTGCTTCGCCTGCAACGGTGACATTCTCTGCCTTTGCATAGGTGGGGTTTTCGTCAACGTATGCATTAAGTGCGAGTGCGTCGTCGAACTTAGCTGTGTTGCTGCAAGCAGCAAGCACCATTACGACACAAAGCAGTGCCGCAACAAGGACAAGTACTTTCTTTTTCACAACTGTTTCCTCCTAAAATTTTAAAGTAGCGGCAAGCCCCCGTCGAGGCTTGCCGTATGTTTATTATATTACGATGAGGCAGATTTGTCAACCAAAAAGGGAAAATTTGCCCTGTGTGAGAGTCGCAAAACACCTTGGTAGCGGTAAATTACACCTCAAGCAGTGCGCCGTTTTTGCGCAGCTCGCCTCGAAGCACATCCACATCCAGCAAGCGTGCATCAGTACCGCTAAGAGAAGCAATTGCCGCCGCAGTGCCCGCAGCCTGACCCATTCCCATACAGGGAGGCATCACGCGAATAGCACCGGCAGCTTCGCTGTCAGCCGAGACACAGCGACCTGCCACAAGCAGATTGGAGAAGCCCTCGGGAACAAGCGTGCCATAGGGAATGCCGTAGCATTTGCCCTCGGGAAGTGCGATGTATTCATTGCTGGTAGGACCGAACTTTCCGTGAACGTCAACGGAATTTGCCGCCAACAGGATAGAATCCTGCGGAACGCGGCAGTTCAAAACGTCATCAAGTGTCAGCGTGCGGATGCCGTGAATGTGTCTGGTCTCGCGAATGCCGAGAGTGTTGCCCGTTTGCAGCAATCTTGCATTTTCACAGCCGGGAACGTACTTTTTGAAGAAGGCAAAGATCTCGTCTACCTGCTCGCGTCCGATCTGCTCACCGCGCGTAAGGCTTTCGGAGACCGTGCCGTCCACCTCCATAATGCGAGAGGTGTTGATGCTCCACTCGTCCTCCTCGACACCGCGGAAAAGACCGATGGAAACACGGTTTAAGGACCAGTCGCCTGCTTCGCGCGCCTTGGACACCCACCAGTGAAGCGAACGGTAATTTACACCGTCCTTACGGTAGAAATTATCGCGGTTCGCCTCGATATCCGCATCAATTTTAGCAGAATCCACGTTTCCAATACGGAAGAACATAGTGGCGGGCTGCATCTTACCCTTTCCGTTACCCACGGTATAAGCAGCGCCTGCCGTGGCGGCACAGTCACCGTCACCGGTGCAGTCTATCACCACCTTAGGTGCGATAGCGCAAAGCCCCTCCTTCTTAGCAACGATCACCTTTGACACACGGTCACCCGAAACGATCGTATCCACAAGCGAGGTGTGATACAGAACGCGGACGCCTGCCTCAGCGAGCATCCGATCCGCCAACAGCTTCAGCGACTCTGCCTTAAAGGGCGTTACGTGGATATGACCAACGGTAATATACGAGGTGAAGGGAGAGTTTGTGGGAACCTCGGACGGGTGAATGGCGCCGCCCATCGCGATCAAGCGGTTCACGATCTCCTCGAACAAGCCGCGAATAAGCATAACACCGCCGCCGCTGTCATAGCAGGTCATAAAGGGTGCCACAAGACCGGCAGTTGCCATACCGCCGCAAAAGCCGTTTTGCTCGATAAGCGTGGTCTTAGCACCGGCACGGGCGGCTGCAATGGCGGCACAAAGCCCTGCGGGACCACCGCCAATTACAAGAACGTCAGCTTGCTCCAAGGGGAGCTGTTTAGAATAAGAGATCATACTATCCTCCAAAAAACAATAGAAATCAATGTGTTGGAAAACGGGGTCAGCGGGCGCCAGCCTGAACGAAACATCTTAACCGCGGGTCTTACCGCCGGCTACGTTGATGGTGACGCCGTGAATATAAGAAGCGCGGTCAGAAGCAAGAAATGCCACCGCATTGGCGACCTCAGAAAGCTTGCCGGAACGTCCAAGAGGCGTGGTGCCTGTCTTGCTGTAGCCGGCGCGCAGCTGCTCTACCGTGATGCCACGGGTATAAGCAAGCGCCGTTTCATAGGAGATCGTACGCAGACCCGTTGCCTCCAAAATACCGGGGGCAACGCCCACCACACGAATGTTCTTTTTACCCAGCTCCTTTGCCCAAGAACGCGTCAGCGCGTTAACGGCACTTTTGCTGGCAGCATAAACGCTTTGACCCTCAGAGCCCTCAAGGCCGCACTCAGAGGACATATTGATGATCACGCCCTTCCCCGCCTTCATCATCACGCGGCCGGCTGCCTGCGAGCAGAAGAACAGTCCCTTGACGTTTACGTTCATCACCTTGTCCCAAACTGCCTCATCAAGCTCAAACTGATTGCCCTCGTCTACCAAAAGGCGAGGAATGTTGATACCGGCATTGTTTACGATAACGTCAATGCCACCAAAGACCTCCACGACCTTTGCGACCATGGCGTCAACGCTTGCCTTGCTGGTCACGTCGGTACGCACGTAAAGCAGCTTGCCTTTTCCCTCATCCAATGCGGGAGCGTTCTCGGCGATGTCGCACACGGTTACGTTTGCACCATCGTTCAGCAGCTCCTGTGCACATGCAAGCCCGATGCCGGAGGCTGCGCCGGTTACAATAATGGATTTTCCTTCAAGATTCAACCAAGTTTCCATAGTTTTACCCTTTCGCAAAAAATATAATAATATTTTCATCCTTCATTATAAACTAAAAAGCGCGTATAGTCAATGCCTTTGTAAAAATTTGAGCTTTTTCTCGGGGGCAACATCCCGCAATAACGATACTTTACAGTCTAATCAGAACAAAAAGAGCAAGCACCGTGCCTGCTCTTCTTGTTTGTATGGACATGCGGGGATCACCGGACAAGGTGCCCCTTGACAAAACGCATTTAGGGAAAAAGAGGTTATTGCCAAAGCGTGGCGAGGCGCTTTTTGCGCTTTCTTGCACGCACAGCAAAAAAAGTGCCCGTGCCAACGCAACCGCCAAGTATTACCCCTGCCATTACGATGATAGAGGTGTTGATGGGACTTTCGATCTTAAGATCCTCCCAAAGGTTATTCAGGAGCATCAGGCGCTCCTCGGGGAGATTTTCGTAAAACTCCATCGGGATATCCCCCGTACCGTAAAGGATCTCCATTGCATCGGGGTGGATCTCCTCCATAGTGGCACGGTAATCCTCGTCCTCCACAACCAAGGTGTTGGGCGAAGCATAGCAGATATACTCTGCGTTGGCAATCGCCGCCTCCTTTGAAAGCATAAAATTGATATAAAGCTCCGCAATCTCGGGATTTTCGCTGGAGCTTGGCACGCACATAGCGTCCACAAACACGTTTGTGCCTTCTCTTGGATAGCAAAAAGCAAGATCCTCGTTATCGGCATACATGGTAAGAAAATCGCCTGCATAGTAGGGGGCAATGGCTGCCGAGCCGTTCTCCATTTTGTTAAACACCTCGTCCATTACGTAGCCCTGCACGATGGGCTTTTGTTCCATTAACAGTGCCAGCGCCTCGCGCCACTGTGCCTCGTCGATCGTGTTAACGCTGTAGCCAAGCTTAAAGAGCGCTGTGGCAAAGGCGTCGCGGGAATTGTTGAATTGCAGCACGTTACCTGCGTATTTCTCGTTCCACATAACATCCCACGTGCCGAGATCCGCCTCGTCGACCATAGTGGTGTTATAAATAATGCCCACCGTGCCATAGGTATAAGGAACGGAGTAGGTGCTCGTGGGATCGTAATAGGGCGCCGCATCTCCAAACATCGCCCCAAAATCAATATACTGTATGTTGGGGATGTTTTGAAGGTTCAACTCACGCAAAAGCCCCTCGTCGATCATGCGTGCGATCATATAATCCGAGGGGATCACGACGTCGTAATTCGACGCGCCGCTACTGATCTTGGCATACATATCCTCATTAGACGAATAGGTGGAGTAGTTGACCTCCACGCGCTTGCCGTACTCGGCAAAATACCACTCCTCAAAGGCAGCATTCACATCAAGCGAGCCCTCTGTGCCATCCGAGATATATTCACCCCAGTTATAAACGTAAAGCGTCACGGCATCGCCCCCGTCACAAGAGGAAAATGCGGGTAAAAACAGCGCAAGGATGGCAAATAACAGGCAAACGGTAACGGTTTTTTTCATTTTACCACCCTCCTTCTGCGCCGACTCTTATCCCCGATGCTCCCGGCGAAATTCACGGCAAGCAGCAGCACAAGAATGGTCACAATGATCAGTGTGCAAAGCGCATACATGCTGTATTTTACGTTATGCGCGGTTTGGTTGTAGATATAAAGCGGTAACGTCTGAAAGTCGGGGGAGCTGACGAAATGGCTGATCACAAAATCGTCAAGCGACAGGGTAAACGCCATCACAAGCCCCGAAACGATGCCGGGGATAATAGAGGGAAGCTCCACCTTAAAAAAGCTTTGTGCGGGAGTGCAGCCAAGATCCAGCGCCGCCTCACGCAGGGTCCTGTCAAATTGCCTGAAGCGGGGCATCACCGAAAGGATCACGTACGGCAAGCTGAACGTGGTGTGTGCGATCAGCATCGTCCATTTTCCAAGGATATCCCCAGCCCCCATAATGCCACCAAGTGCGACAAAGAGGAGCATCATAGAAACACCCGTGACGATATCGGGATTCATCATTGGAATATTGGTCACGGAATTGATCGCCGCCTTGACATAACGATGACGCATACGGTCAAGCCCGAGCGCCGCAAACGTGCCGATCACGGTTGCAAGCAGGGACGAACCAACCGCCAAAAGCAGCGAGTTTTTAAGAGACTGCAGCGCCACCTGATCGCGAAACAGCTCCCCATACCAACGGAAGGAAAAGCCCGTGTACGCGGAAAGTGAGCCGCCCTTATTAAAGGAAAAGACAACAAGCACCAAAATGGGTGCGTAAAGCAGGAAAAAGACCAGCCAAAGATACGTGCGGGAAAGAATCTTCATACGATCATCTCCTCCCCGTCCCCGTCGGAAAAGCGGTTCATCACGGCAATAGAGATGAGAATAAGGATCATCATTACCAGCGAGATCGCCGCGCCAACGTGATATGTAGAGGCGTACTTAAATTGACGCTCAATGGTATCACCAATGAGATCAAAGTTGCCGCCGCCAAGCTTTTGGGAAATATAGAAGGTGGAAATAGAGGGCACAAAGACCATCGTCACGCCCGAAACGATGCCGGGGACGGTGAGAGGCAGGACCACGCGAAACAGCGTTTGAATGCCATTGCACCCAAGATCTGCCGCCGCCTCAAGATAGCGCCTGTCAAGCTTGCTGATCGAGGTGTAAATGGGCAGGACCATATAGGGCAAGAAGTCATAGACCATGCCAAGGATCACAGCACCCCCCGTGCCGACCACCGAAACGGGGGAAAGCCCCATCGCGGTGAGCAGGCTGTTGACAAGACCGCCGTTATCAAGCAGCGTCATCAGCGAATACGTGCGGATGAGCAGGCTGATCCACATAGGCAGCATCAAAAGAAGCATCAGCAGCTTTTGTGTGGAGGGCTTTGCGCGTGCCATCACAAAGGCAAGCGGATAGCCGATGAGCAGACAAAATGCAGTCGCCACCAGCGCAAAGCAAATAGACAAAAAGAAGATGTGCGAATACGAGGAGAGCAGCTCGATATTAGAGAACGTAAAGCCACCCTTCGTATCCGTAAATGCAAAATACAGCACGAACAAAAGCGGCCCTAAGATAAACAGCACGATCCACACGATGTGAGGCACTGCCGCCGCCTTTTCCAGCAGGGAGCGTTTTTGCTTCATTCGCTTGCAACCTCCTCCTCGGATACCGCATCGGGATCGGAAAGGTGATCCATTTCCTCAGAGAACGTGGAATAGTCGCCAAATCTGCCCGAATACTCGGACTTTTTCATCACGTGAATGGCATCCGGCTCTATGTAAAGCCCGATCCTTTGCTCGGGGGCTACGTAGTCCGAGGTCTCGATCATCCACTTAAATCCCGAAATATCCACGATGATCTCGTAGTAATCGCCCTTGAAGGTGACCGAGGAAACGGTGCCCGAAAGCATTCCCTTTTCCACCTCTACCACGTCCACGTCCTCGGGACGGATCACGATATCCACCTGCTCGTTTTTCTCAAAGCCACCGTCAACACAATCGAAGGTGTGTCCCGCAAAGCGCGCTTTTTTATCTGCAAGCATCACGCCGTCAAGGATATTGGATTCCCCGATAAAATCTGCGACAAAGGCATTGATCGGCTCGTTATAGATATCCGTGGGTGTGCCGATCTGCTGAATCCTGCCGTCCGCCATCACCACCACCGTGTCGGACATGGAAAGTGCCTCCTCCTGGTCATGCGTGACGTAGATAAAGGTGATGCCCGTGGCATTTTGAATGCGCTTAAGCTCGTTTTGCATATCCTTGCGGAGCTTTAAGTCCAGTGCACCAAGCGGCTCGTCAAGCAGCAGCACGCGCGGACGGTTGATGAGCGCGCGCGCAATGGCAACACGCTGCTGCTGACCGCCCGAAAGGGTGCCCGGCTTACGCGCCTCAAAGCCCTTAAGCCCCGTCATGGTCAGCATTTCGCGCACACGGTCACGGATCTCGTCCTCGTTTACCTTTTGAAGGCGAAGCCCGAAGGCAACGTTGTCATATACGTTAAGATGGGGAAAAAGTGCATATTTTTGAAAAACGGTATTCACCTGACGCTTGTAAGGCGGCACGTCGTTGATGCGCCTGCCGTCAAAGATCACGTCCCCGGTATCGGGTGTTTCAAAGCCACCGATGATGCGAAGGGTTGTCGTCTTGCCACAGCCCGAAGGACCCAGCAGGGTGACGAACTCCTTGTCGTGTATATCAAGGTCGATGCCACACAGCACCTGCTCGCCCTCAAAGGACTTATCGATTGACCTCAGCTCGATCAGTTTGTTGTTCATTGGGCATAAATACTCCTTTGGGTAAAAACTTTCGAAATGGCTCACTAAAACACGCGTGCTCAGCTGCATTTTAATAGAGTGAAACCATATCACAGCGGTATTGTATCATAAAGCGCATAAAAATGCAATAGCTTTTTTGCAAAAAATCGCAAATAGTCGAATTCTCACGTATTCTGCCCGAAAAAACCGAGATTTTCCCATTTAAAAGCCGAAAAACTCCGCTTTTCGCTAAAATGCTTTGAAATCCTTTGAAATCCTCGCTTTTCGCGTTCACCCCGCAAAAAAGAAAAAAAGAGCGACGAAAAAGCCCCCGTCAGCTCTTTTTCTCTGATTACCCGCGCGGCTTTCCGCCTCGACAAATGGCAGCGGCAACAAGACCGAACACCAGCGCTGCGGCTGTGCCGCCCGCGGCGGCACTAAGCCCTCCTGTAAAGGCGCCGATCAATCCTTTAGCATCGACCGCCTCGCGCACGCCCTTATAGATGAGGTATCCAAAGCCTGTCAGCGGTGTGGTCGCACCCGCCCCCGCAAACTCCGCCAAGGGACGATAAAGTCCCACCGCGCCAAGCAACACGCCAGCCACCACGTAGCTGACAAGAATTCTTGCGGGAGTCAGCTTGGTTTTGTCGATCAGCACCTGCGCGACCACGCAAAATGCGCCACCCACCAAAAACGCCCAAATGAGCCTTAACACAACGTCCATTCACTTCCCTCCTTTGTCGTTTGCTTCTAACCAAATAAGATGCGCCACAGCGGGGATACACTCGCCCTGCTGAATGATCTGGGGGCTCATCATAGCGCCCGTGCCAAGGAACAGAACTTTTTTGAGCGCACCCGTAGCAAGCTTTGGTAAGAGATACGAGGCAAGCACCGCCGCCGAGCAGCCACACCCCGAGCCGCCCGCGTGCGTATCCTGCGTTTCCCTGTTATAGATCATCATACCGCAATCGTTATATTGATGGCGGATATCCATACCCTCTATTGCCATAAGATCACAAAGAATATCCCCTCCCTCGTAGCCAAGATCACCTGTAACAATCAGGTCAAAATCCGCAGGAACGGTATTGCTTTCCCTAAAAAATCGCACCAGCGTATCTGCCGCGGCAGGTGCCATCGCCGCACCCATATTGGCGGCATCCTTCACGCCCTTCTCGATCACCGTACCCGGCAAAGCACCGCGGATCAGCACCTGTGCGTCCTTATCCTCACCCACTACAAATGCTCCGGCACCCGTTACGGTCCACTGTGCGGTGGGGGTGCGCTGCGCGCCGTATTCAAGGGGAGAACGGTACTGGCGCTCGGCGGTGCAATTGTGCGATGAGGCGATCGCCGCCGCACGGCGAAGCTGTCCGCTTGACACGAGCAAAGAGGAAAGCACCAGCCCCTCTGCCACCGTTGAGCAAGCGCCGTAAAGCCCGAAGTACGGCACGTTAAAATCTTTAAGACCGTATGCTGCACCAATGCACTGATTTAAAAGATCCCCCGCAAAGATCGCGTCAAGATCCCTCTCCCGCAGCTTTCCCTTGGCAAGCGCGGTATTCAGTGCCAGGCGTTGCATCTCCGCCTCTGCCTTTTCCCAGGTCTTTTGCCCAAAGCGATCATCCCCGTCGTGCAGATCAAATACACCGCCAAGGGGGCCGTTTTTTTCCATTTTGCCTACAACGGATGCGGCGCAAAGTATACCACAGCTTGTGCTTCTTAATGCTTTTTTCACACTATCCACTCCCTTTCCTCTCTTATATTTTCCCGCCGCTTCCATTTTTTATACACAAAAAGGGGCTATGTCAAATTTGCATTTGAGATAGCCCCCGGGGGGTGCCGCCTTAACGCGCTTTTCCTTTATTAGGACTTATACGCAAGAACTGCCTCCAGCACCTCGCGCAAATGGCAAAGAATAGAAACGGCAGCATTCTTTTTTTCCAGTGCCGCTTGACATTCTGCGTTTGCGTCAAGGAGCTGTGCCTCCAGCTCATCTGCCCTTTTACGAAGCGTGTCGCACTCCTCACTTAGCTGTGCGATAGCAGCATCGCGTGCTGCGAGCTGCGCGGCAAGCGACTCGTTAACCTGAAGATCGACCTGCTCACCGCTCTGCTCATCAAACGCCCCATCAAGGACTGCGTCATTGCTTGTGTCTGCCACGGTGGCGTCAAGCTCCTTATCGTGCGCGGGGTTGTCGAACCATGCCTCGCCCTCGCATTTTACGTAATCGTTTGCCGACTCATCCCAGCCGTAGGACCGCGTTTCGGTATATCCGCGATAACGGGATATACCGGGATCACTCTTTACCTTTTCAAAAAGCGCCCGTACGTCGGCACGGGTGCTGACCTTTTCTTGGTAATTCAAAACAGCCTTTCAACTCCTTTCAAGATTTTTAGCAGCGCCTCTAAGATATCCGCGCCCTCCTCCTCTCTTAGAAGATCGAGCGCGCGACCCTTCAGGCGCATTCACTCAAGCGAATCCGATCGCTCCCTCGCGTTGATGCCCTTAGAATACGCAATATCCGATTCGATACGTGCCACCAGCTCCTCCTCGTTGAACTGACAGCCAAGCTCGGTTGCAAGCACACGCAGGCGGGAGAGCACGTAGTTGAGCTTTTCGGCAGAGGAATACTCGGGAAACTGCTCTGCCTGCAATTCGTATTCACGTGCTGCCTCAAACAGCGCGGTCATATTTTGCAAGCCCTTCAGTCTTCCCGTGCGGCAAAACTTATATACGTTGTAGGCAAGCGCTGCGGCATTGACAAGAATACCGAAGCAAATACCCACAAGCTCCCAGTTTTGAGAAATCCATTCAAGCATTTTATCCCTCCTCCATCATCGCCAATTGCGCCGCTTACCATAGCCACCGCGTCGTTGCACAAAGCGTGCATACTCGCTGTATGCCTCCTTAAACACACCGTTTGCAAAGGCGTACGTTTCAGGCGTTCCCTGCACAAATTCGATCATAGCCACCAGATACGTCCAGTAGAGCTTATCATAGGGCGATGGCACGCTGAGCTGGTCAGCGGCAACACCTATAAAATGCTCCTCGCGGGCAAATTTACCGTGGATCTCACAGGCTATCTTTTTTTCCAGCTCCTCGATCCAGCGCAGCATCACGGCATCCTCAAAATCGTGCGGCTTCACGCTTTGCACAAATGCCAATACCTCATTTCTTGTCACTTATCTCACCTCACACATCACGTCTGCGGCTCTCGTCTGCAAAACGTCCCGCCTCGCGCTCCATCAGCTCCGCTGTACGCAGATCCTGAATTTCAGACTGATCGAGCAGGAGCGCAAACTTGCGGCGGATCCTTGTCCACACGCCACGGCGGATCACGCAGTTTTTGCCATTGATCGCCACGTACACGTCATCCTTGTATTTTTCGTTATCCTTGAAAAGCCGCACCTCAACGTATTCGTTCAGCCACGCCTCCTGCTCACGAAGGAAGCTCTTAAACTTCTCGCTCTGCTCATTTTGAGCACGCGTCTTTTCATCCTGCTCGCCCGAAAGCGCAGCCAGCTTTTCCTCATACGCCTGCTTTAACTCCTCGATCTCCTTTTGCAGTGCGGCAAGCGTTACCTGTTCCTTTTCGGTAGCCGACATATTTTCTCCTTTCTTTATGTTACACGCGGCAATGCCGCGTGTAATAAGTTTTTACGTTTTCCTTGATCGGTATCAGTTTTCGCCCACCTCAAAGGTAGATGCGGTTTCAATACGGATCATAAACGCCTCCACAAGACGCGCAGCAGCCTTGGTTGCCTTCCAGCCAACGGTAGCGCGCTGATTGAGGGGGTCTGCCGTGCCGGCAGAGCCAAGCTGCTTAACGATATGCTGGAGACCTCCACCCGTCAGCTCGGTGGTGCCGTACGCGTTGTCGCCAAGAATGAGCGTGGCGTACACGTCTCTGCCTGCAAGACCTGCTTCGCCGGGATATAGGATATCGGACGTTGTAGTAACAAGATCGGTGCTGCCAATGCCGCCCGCAACCAATTGCCTATCAAAATACAGGTAATTTTCCCCCGTTTCGCTGTAAACGGCACCTGTGACCTCGGCATACTGCCAAGATGCCTCCGATGCATCATACATAAGAACGGCTCTGCCTACCATATCGCGCGTTGCGCGGAAGCCACCGGCACCGGCACCGATCTTGAGGCGATATTTAGAGCCCGTGCCAAAGCCCTCGCTCGCGGTGCCTGCCGTATCCAACGTGCTGTAAGCACCGGCAAGGCACGCCATGGTACGGGAGGTGGGTGCAAGATCGGGTGCGTGGAACACCTTTGCCTCTGTGCTCTCCACAAAACGCACGCCCTCGATCATACCGATCTCACCCTCATAAAGCTCCTTGGTATCGCAATACTGGTGCGGATACTTCCAGTTTGCATCATTGGTAAGGTCGTAGGCACAGTCGGGGTGGATAATGCAGGCATATGCGCCGTTGATCTTTTCCGCGTTTTGATTTTTGAGAAAACGCACGGCACGCTTGATACAATCCACCGTCATGTAATGGTTGCCGCTTTCCTGACCGCCCACCAAGAGATAACGGGCGGTAACGGCATCCTCTCCGTACTGCACATTCGTACCACCGCAAAGCACCTCACGGGTAATGGTATCAAGCGTTCTGCCCGCCTGAGAGCCAAGCAGCTTGGTCGCCTGCACAAGGTTGTTATCGATGGCAGTGAGAAGAAGCACGTCGGAAAGCTCGATGTAGCCGCCGTACTGTGCCACAGTTGCCTCGAGAACGCTCATGTTGAGGGTCTGACCGTCGGGAGTCTTACCCTCTTCAAGAGGCGTTGTCAGCTTGGGCAGAGGACTGTATTTTCTGAACTGAATGGTCTTACCGCCATTCTTGGG
>JAZOCO010000070.1:0-44184 GCA_045596505.1 Eubacteriales bacterium | reverse complement strand
GTCGGCTCATCACATCCTGGGGCTTGGAGAAGGTCCCAAGGGTTCGGCTGTCCGCCGATTAAAGTGGTACGCGAGCTGGGTTCAGAACGTCGTGAGACAGTTCGGTCCCTATCTGTCGTGGGCGTTGGATATTTGAGAGGACTTGACCTTAGTACGAGAGGACCGGGTCGAACGTACCTCCGGTGCACCAGTTGTTCTGCCAAGGGCATAGCTGGGTAGCCGCGTACGGATGAGATAAACGCTGAAGGCATCTAAGCGTGAAACTCACCTCAAGATGAGATATCCCTCCTGCTTTGAGCAGGTAAGGTCACTTGTAGACTACGAGTTTGATAGGTCGGAGGTGTAAGTGCAGTAATGTATTTAGCTGACCGATACTAATAGACCGAGGGCTTGAACCTTCGAGCACTTCAAAGTGCTCCGTTCAATCCCAATAATTTCTTGAGTTTCTTTTCTACCTCATACCTTTGTTCGGTTTTAGGTGGGCATTGCTCATTTAGTTGGTGTTTTTAACGCAGAGGGTCCACCCGTTCCCATTCCGAACACGGAAGTTAAGCTCTGCAGTGGCGAAAATACTTGTCTGGCGACGGACCGGGAAAATAGCTCAACGCCAACAAATATCGCGTTTGATTTGATCTTAATTGTCAGTCATGACTGGCGATATAGGAAGAATTTACGAGTAAATTCTTCGCTGAAGGGATCAAATCACAAGCAAGGGATATATGGCAACCCCGTATATCCCTTTAAACATTCCTCCTTAGCTCAGTCGGTAGAGCGCATGACTGTTAATCATGATGTCGCTGGTTCAAGCCCAGCAGGGGGAGCCAAACAAAATCCGCTTTCGAAAGAAGGCGGATTTTTGTTTGTATTATTCACTATTCATTATTCATCATTCATTATTCATTTGTTTAAAGCGGATTTTGAATGAATAATGAAGAATGAAGTCGCTTCGCTGATGAATAATGAATAATTAAGGTGGCTTTTCGTCCGTAGGGAAAAAAGCATTTTGTTTTATATTGAAAAATATTTGGAATTATGATATGATAGTTTCAAGAAAGGCGGTGCGACTATGAAAGAAAATTTGTTAATAGATAAATCTATAGCATTTGCTTCTCGTATCATAAAGCTTCATCAATATTTGATAAAGACAAAGAAAGAAACGATAATTTCAAAACAAATCGTTCGTAGTGGCACAAGCATTGGCGCAAATATAAATGAGGCAAATTACGGTCAGAGCAAAGCTGATTTTGTTTCAAAAATGCATATTGCCTTGAAAGAAACAGCAGAAACTGAATATTGGCTGAGATTACTTACTATGTCAGAATATATAACCGAAGATATGGGTAAATCTCTTTCGAATGATTGTTTGGAAATAAAAAGAATCTTGGTAGCATCTATCAATACCGCAAAGGAGAATAAGCAATGAAGAAATTAATTGTTATTCTTTTTGAAAATGATTTGGAATTTAAGGAGTATTCTAATCGAGTCTGCGAAAGGTTTGCTGATTTACCGGCAGAGAAAGAATTTTGCGGAATATGGGGAGAGATATTATTTAACAACGAGGAGTGTATATCTTCTATATCAGGTTGCGTGAATCACTTTATTAATAATAGCAATAAAACAGAAATAATATTTGGTATCAGTAATAAAGATTACGACTGTGTTATTTCAAAAATAAACACAGAGAACTGTGTAATTGAGACAGTAAAATGTAATAATCTATGAGTTGCATTTTTGTAATATGAGCCATAATGGGGCAACAATTTTGCACCCTAACACAAAAGTCCTTGATTTTCAAGGGCTTTTCGTGTTTTTAGGGATAAAAATACCTCTCTTTCACCGTTGCACCTTTTTACCGACCTGTTGGACTTGAACCGGTGACTTTGCTTAAATGTCTTGAATAAATGGAAAATTTATGATATAATGAAACTGAGAAGGGCGGTAAGAAATTTTATGAGCAGAAAAATTCTCATTTTATTAATTGCTATAATTTTGACTTTTATTCTTTTGCTTTGCACTTCATGTAATAGTAGTATCGAAGAGCCTGAAAATTCATCTCCGGAAACGGAAGAAAAGCTGATTGAAAACACCGATTCCGCTTCAAAACCAACCACTGAAGCAACGGAGAGTCAAAATTCTACAGAGGATATGGATAAAATCAATTTGATGCGAGAGGATTTTGATTTTGGGAACTGTAAGCAGCTGAGTGGTAAGGTGATAGTGGTATTACTTTATATGGATGATTTTGAAAGCTCCTGGACCGAAGATGAAATCACAAAATTTACTGAATTTGAGGTAAAGCCCGCACTTGATTTTATGGAAAAACAAGCGCAAAATCATAACGTATCTCTTTCAATGGAGATTGGCTATATTCATTCCGGTTTGTATTATGATGACGAAGTGATAGAGAGTGTTCAAGAAACGGGCTATGCTACAGGAGACGTATTGTGGAAAGCAAGTCTTGGATTGGGATACGCATCGGACAAAAAAATGCTTGACGAATATCGAAGGCAATTTCAAACAGAGGAGATCGTTTGTTTTGCCATTTTTAACAAAGATGGAACATCGTATGCTCTTAACCCCAAACGGGGTTATGATGACTATAACATAAGAGAACATTGTCTGATCTTTGCGTATGATAGGGGAAGTAATAAGGAGAGCGCAATCAGAGGCGGACAGTCTTCTGTAATCGCACATGAGATGCTTCACCTTTTTGGCGCAGAAGATTTTTATACTCCTCGTGCAAGAAAAGAAATCGCAGAAAGGATTTTTTCGAAGGATATTATGCTACATCAGGAATATGAAATTCAAAAAAATAACATCGGGGATGCGACGGCATTTTATATTGGTTGGACAGACACTGTCCCCGAGGCACTGTACGATAAAAATTGGTGAAGTGAAAAACAAGGTTCGATTCTGTTGGGTAAACTCAGAAAAAAGCACTTGCGAAAGCAAGTGCTTTTTCAACTAAATCCGCCGATGGCGGAAGAAATCCACCTTTGGTGGATGAAATCGCTTCGCGATGAAATCCGACTTCGTCGGGATAGAAAAGGCGGATTTAATTTCATCTGAGGCGCCACGCCGAAGATTTCATCTGAGCTGTGCGAGGATTTCACCGTGCGTAGCACGATTTCATTAAATATTCGAGTTGCATTTTTATCCTCTGGGCCCAACAAGAAAACCACCCGAATGGGTGGTTTTTCGTTGGTCTTCTCGCCCTATACAGGGCGAGAACCTGAAAGATCCAAATGCATTTCGTTTTCTGTAGTTTTTTGGCGAATTCCCCGATCGTGAAAAGGAATTTCCGCCTTGCATTATTGAAACATGTTTCTTCTTTGTGCTATAATGTCCCGGGTAAAGGAGAGTGACACCGTTATGATAACCGCGATCGATACGCATTGCCATATAAATTATGGCGATAAAGAGAAATTGGCGCGCAATAATCTTGCTAAAATTATGCAGGAGGGCAATTTTTACAGTGCTTATCCTCACGTCATAAAGGAAGTAAGCGAGAGCGCTTATATCGGAAAGGTTTTTGCCTCTCCGTTTGATGGGGTTTTGGACAGTGAACGGGTAGAGCAGGCAAACGAGGATATGTTAAAAATCGTTGCCGAGAACGAGTTTTTATAGCCGAAGAGAACCGAATCCACAAGGCTTGGGCAGGCAAAAATGCGCTCTGACTGCAGGAAAACACCTTGTAATATCCGCATATTACGGCAGCATTTTCCCTTGCCATAGCACTTTTTTGCTCTGCCGAAGCTGCAAAGCACCTCTCGGCTGAAAGATTTTTAGCAGATTTTGTTGTGGTGCGGTGCAGTAATGTATTACCTTACAAGCCGTGACGCGGCAAAAGCTGCAAAAAAATTACGCCGAGAGGCTTGTGTGTTCGGTTCTCTTCGGCTATACCCTGAAAACTCCGTGATCGCACCGCGCGATCCGCTGCTTATATTCAAATAATCCTATTCGGAGGAACAAATGAAACATCACATCAAATCAATACTTCTTTACGTGCTGCTGATCGCCGTGATCATCGGTGTGGTGGCAACCATCTTCCAAAGCACGGAGGAGGAAAAGATCGTGCTGGGCGACGTGGTTGCTTACTTTCAAAGCGACAGAGTGGCATCCTTTGTGATCGACGAAAATTACTACATTACCTTACAGATCATTAAGCAAAATGCGGACGGCAGCCTGCAAACAAAGCCCGACGGTGGCTTTGAGACCACCACGGTCGCCTACCAGCTGCGCTCTCTTGACCTTTTCAACGAATACTGTGGCGATTACGTTAAGACAAACGCCAATCTTGCGGATTACGATATCGAGCCGCAAACCACCTATCCGTGGTGGGTGAGCCTGCTGCCTTATGCGCTTATCATCGTGGTGTTTGTTCTTTTGTGGTTCTTTATGATGCGCTCGGCAGGCGGCCCCGGCGCTAAACTGAACAGCTTTGGGAAGGCGCGCGCAAAGACCGCAAGCGACCAAAAGGACCGCGTGACCTTTGCAGACGTTGCGGGCTCAAATGAGGAAAAGCAGGAGCTTGAGGAGATCGTAGAGTTCTTAAAGGATCCCTCTAAGTTCACAAGACTTGGTGCAAAGATCCCCCACGGCGTATTGCTTGTGGGCCCTCCCGGCACAGGTAAGACCCTGCTTGCCAAGGCAGTTGCAGGTGAGGCGGGCGTACCCTTTTATTCCCTTTCGGGCTCGGATTTTGTTGAAATGTACGTGGGCGTTGGCGCTTCGCGTGTGCGCGACCTTTTTGAAACGGCACGCAAAACTCCTGCCAGCATCATCTTTATCGACGAGATCGATGCTGTTGGCCGTCACCGCGGCGCGGGCCTTGGCGGCGGGCACGACGAGCGTGAGCAGACCCTTAACCAGCTGCTGGTTGAAATGGACGGCTTTGGCTCGCACGACGGTATTATCGTCATTGCCGCCACCAACCGCCCCGATATCCTTGACCCGGCACTGCTCCGCCCCGGCCGCTTTGACCGTCAGATCACGGTGGATGCGCCCGACGTGCGGGAGCGCGAGGCGATCCTTCAGGTTCACGTGCGCAAAAAGCCGCTTGAGGCAGCGGTAGATCTTTCCGTTGTAGCAAAGAAGACTGCGGGCTTCACGGGTGCAGATCTTGCCAATCTCTTAAACGAGGCGGCACTGCTTGCGGCAAGACGCGGCAAGAGCCTCATTGGTGTTGAGGATATTGACGACGCCTTTATTCGCGTCATTGCAGGTCCCAAAAAAGCGTCGCGCGTGATGAACGAGCGCGAGCGCAAAAACACCGCCTACCACGAGGCAGGCCACGCCATCGTTTCTCATATCCTGCCCCACCTTGATGCAGTGCACCAGATCTCCATCGTGCCTTCGGGCCGTGCGCTTGGCTACACGATGAGCCTGCCCGCCGAGGATAAATACAGCGTTTATAAACAGGAGCTTAAGGAAAAGATCGCCGAGCTGCTCGGCGGGCGTGTGGCGGAGGCACTCATCTTCGGTGACATTTCGGGCGGCGCCTCAAACGATATCGAGCGCGCCACGAATATCGCGCGCAAGATGGTCACCCAGCTTGGTATGTCCGATGTGCTCGGCCCCGTCAAATACGGCACGGCTGACAGTGAGGTCTTCCTTGGCAGAGATTTCTCAAGCGGCGCGAATTATTCGCCCGAAACGGCGGCACTGATCGACAAGGAGATCAAGGCGCTGCTTGACGAGGGCTTTGAAACCGCGAAGCGCGTGCTCAGTGAAAACCGCGCAAAGCTTGATTTTGTGGCAGAATTCCTGCTTAAAAACGAGCTCATGGACGGCGACCAGTTTGCCGTGGCAATGGAGCGTGACGACGTGACCGTTGAGGAGCTTGAGAAAATGGCAGAAGACAAGCGCGCACGCAGCAAAAAGGAAAACGAGGCGCGCGCAAGAGCCGAGCGAGAAGCAAAACTGGCAGAACAAACGGCAATGACAGCCGATTTTTCCGAAAATGCGGGAAACGCCCCCGCGCCGCAAGGTGATGGAGAAGAAAATGAGCTGACGGGTCCGCGCGACGATGCGCAAAACAAAGACCCCGACGCCTGATCGATTTGCTACCGCCCGAAATTCGGGCGGTAGCCTGCGTATTTTTTAGGAGTACATATGAAACAAAAGAACACCCTCGCGCTTGGTATTGATATCGGATCAACCACCGCAAAGGTCGTGCTTGCACGCGGCGATGAGATCCTATACGAGTGCTATGAACGCCATTTTTCAAGAGTCCGTACAAAGACGCTTGAAATTTTGGCGCGCCTTGAAACGCTTATCGGCAACGAAAAAGCAAAGGTTGCCATATCAGGGTCAGCGGGTCTCGGGCTTGCGCAAGCGGCAGGGCTGCCGTTTGTGCAGGAGGTGTATGCAACGGGCGAGACCGTGCGTCGCCTTGAGCCCGACACCAATGTGGTGGTGGAGCTGGGTGGTGAGGATGCCAAGGTCATCTTTTTTGACGGTGGCACGGATGAGCGTATGAACGGCACGTGTGCCGGCGGCACAGGTGCGTTTATCGACCAGATGGCAACACTTCTTGACGTCACCACCGAGGAGCTTGACCGCCTCAGCCTTGAAGCCACGCGCATTTATCCCATCGCCTCACGCTGCGGTGTGTTTGCCAAGACCGACATTCAGCCCCTGCTCAACCAGGGCGCGGCAAAGGCGGACGTGGCAGCAAGCATCTTTCGCGCCGTGGTCAACCAGACCATTGCGGGTCTTGCCCAAGGCAGACGGATCGCGGGCAAGGTAATGTTCCTTGGCGGGCCTCTTTCCTTTAACGAGGGGCTGCGCCGCCAATTCGTGCACGTTTTGAAGCTCGCCCCCGAGCAGGCGGTCTTCCCCCCTTACGCACGCGTTTCCGTGGCACTGGGTGCCGCCCTTTATTCAGCGGGGCTGTCGGATGAGTTCTCCTATTCCGAGCTTGCTTCTCGCGTAGAGCAAGCGGCGGTGGCAAGATCGGATGCCTCGCGCCTTGCGCCTCTTTTTGCCGACCCCGACGAATACGAGGATTTTTGCACGCGCCACAATGCCGCCGGCGTGGAGTACACCGACCCGAAGGATTACCGGGGCGATGCCTATCTTGGCATCGACTGCGGCTCTACCACCACAAAGCTGGTACTAATGGACGAAGCCGACAAACTGCTTTATACGTATTACAGCTCAAATAAGGGCAACCCCGTAGGGATCGTAAAGGAGCAGCTTGAGCACATCTATGAGCTGTGCGGCGACCGCATCAGGATTCGCTCGTGTGCCGTGACGGGCTATGGCGAGGATCTCATCCGCCACGCCTTTCACCTTGACCGCGGTCTTGTGGAGACCATGGCACATTTTACCGCCGCGCGGTACTTTAACCCCCACGTTGACTTTATCCTTGACATTGGCGGTCAGGATATCAAATGCTTTAAGATCCGCAACGGCGCCATCGACAGCATTATGCTAAACGAGGCTTGCTCGTCGGGCTGTGGCTCGTTTATTGAGACCTTTGCCAAATCACTTGGCTATGAAACAGCCGAATTTGCAAGCCTTGCCCTGTTTGCAGAAGCACCCGTGGACCTTGGGTCGCGCTGCACAGTCTTTATGAATTCCTCCGTCAAGCAGGCGCAAAAGGACGGCGCAACGGTAGGTGATATCTCAGCAGGGCTTTCCGTATCCGTGGTAAAAAACGCCATTTACAAGGTCATTCGTGCGGGGAGCGCCGATGAGCTTGGTAACAACATCGTGGTACAGGGCGGGACGTTCCTCAACGACGCCGTACTGCGCTGCTTCGAGCGCGAGATCGGTCACCGCGTGATCCGCCCCACGATCGCAGGACTGATGGGTGCTTGGGGCGCTGCGCTTTATGCAAAGAGCACGGCAAAAGAGACCTCCTCCATTTTAACACGCGAGGAGCTTGCGGGCTTCACCCACTCCTCAAGGGCGGCGGTTTGCCGCGGCTGCACCAACAACTGCAATATTACGGTAAACACCTTTGCCGACGGCGAAAAATTTATCTCCGGCAACAAGTGTGAAAAGGGGGCGGGTAAGCGCGCTGCCGACAATCCCCTGCCCGATCTTTACGCCTATAAGCGCGAGCTGCTTGGCGGGATGACACAGATAGCCGGCACGCGAAACTTTACCGTGGGGCTTCCGCTGGCGCTTGGTATGTACGAGCTGGCACCCTTTTGGTATACCCTTTTCAAAGCCCTTGGCTTTGGCGTCCGCCTCTCGGGCTTTTCAAACCGCAAGCTGTACCAAAAGGGACAGTACAGCATTCCCTCAGATACCGCGTGCTACCCCGCCAAGCTCATGCACGGTCACATTGAACAGCTGATCGAGGATGGCGTCGATGCCATCTTCTACCCCGCTATGACCAGAAACGTTGACGAGGGCGTGTCGGACAACTGCTACAACTGCCCCGTGGTGGCATATTATTCGGAGCTGCTCGCTCACAATATGGATTCCATTTCTACCGTGCGCTTCCTCTATCCTTATCTCAACCTTAACGACGAGAAGGAGCTTGAAAAGGAGCTGCTGGCATTCCTCAACGCCGAATTTGGCGGCTTTTCAAAGCAAGACGTGAGAGGGGCGGTTCGTGCTGCAAAGAGGGCGCTTGACGATCATACGAAGAGCATTCGCCGTGAAGGAGAGCAAGCCGTGGCGCGCGCCGAGCGCGAGGGGCTAAGGCTGATGGTGCTGGCGGGCAGACCCTATCATATCGACCCCGAGATCTGTCACAGCATCGACCGTCTTGCCACCACGCTTGGCTTTGCGGTGGTGAGCGAGGACTCCGTGGCGCATCTTGTAAGCACGCCAGCGCGCCCCGCAGCGCTCAATCAGTGGACCTATCATGCCCGCCTTTACAACGCTGCCAAGTTCGTTGCGGAGCATAAAGGTGCCGAGCTGGTGCAGCTGGTCTCCTTTGGCTGTGGCATTGACGCCATCACCACGGACGAGGTGCGCGCCATCCTTGAGGACGCGGGTAAGCTTTACACACAGATCAAGATCGACGAGATCACCAATCTCGGTGCGGTCACCATTCGTCTGCGCAGCCTGATCGGTGCGCTTGATCAGCAGGAAGGGAGGGGCTGAAGCCATGGAGCGCGTACTCTTTACCAAAGAAATGCGGCGGGACTACACCATTCTCCTGCCCAATATGCTGGAAATGCACTTTAAGATCATGTCCGAGATCTTTCGCCATAACGGCTATCGCGTGGAGCTTTTGCAAAACAGCGGTCAGGCCGTGGTTGACTGTGGTCTTAAATACACCCACAACGACGCGTGCTATCCCGCGCTTTTGATCATCGGGCAGTTTATAGATGCTCTGCAAAGCGGTAAGTATGACGTTGATAAGGTTGCCGTGATGATGACGCAAACGGGCGGCGGCTGTCGCGCGTCGAATTACATAACGCTCATTCGCAAGGCGCTGGCAAGAGCGGGCTTTCCGCAGGTCCCCGTTATTTCCCTGAATGTATCGGGGCTTGAAAAGAACCCCGGCTTTAAGCTGACCCTCGGCTTTGGCAAGCGCATTCTTTACGCGGTTTATTACGGCGACCTCTTGATGAGCCTTTTAAATCAATGCCGCCCCTACGAGGTCATCCCCGGCTCCACGCAAGCGATGGTCGACAAATGGGTGGCACGGCTGGTGACGGAGCTAAACGGTGCAAAAAGAATAAGCTACAAAACAGTGCAGAAAAACTATGCCGAGATCTTAAAGGATTTTGAGTTAAATCTCCCTCGCACCAAGAAAAGGGGGGTGAGAGTTGGGATCGTGGGCGAAATTTACGTAAAATTCTCCCCCCTTGCCAACAACGAGCTGGAACGCTTTTTGGTGACGGAGGGTGCAGAAACGGTAATGGCGGGGCTTCTTGACTTTTTAATGTATACCGTCAACACCGCCGTGGTCGATTATCGCCTCTACGGTATGAAAAAGATAAGAGCCAAGGTGATGCAGTGGGCATACAACTACCTGCACAAAAAGCAGCTTGACTTTATCCGTATGTACCGCGAGAACAGTCATTTTATCCCCCCTACCGACTTTGAAAAAACACGTGCCGCGATCGAGGGCTATATCAGCGAGGGCGTGCAGATGGGCGAGGGATGGCTCCTGACGGCGGAAATGCTGGAGCTGATCGAGAGTGGCGTAAAGAACGTGGTGTGCGCACAGCCCTTTGGCTGCTTGCCAAACCATATCGTGGGAAAGGGTATGATGAAGATCATTCGGGAAAAGCACCCCGGAGTCAACCTTGTTTCCATCGACTACGACGCCGGCTCCTCACGCATCAATCAAGAAAACCGCTTAAAGCTGATGCTGGCAAACGCAAATCGCGAGCTTGCGCCCGAAAGCAAGGAAAAGCGAGCCCAAACCCCCTCGGGCGTGTAATTCCCTTGATAACGCAGTAAAGCAAAGCAAAAATATATGCACCTATCTCCCTCTGTATATCACAGGGGGAGATTTTTTGCGCGCGAAGTTCACGCCTCTTGCATAGAATACATATGGAAAGGAGTGATACGTATGCAATTTGACCGTAACGCACTGAACCGTCTACTGATGCTAAACGATAAGCAGCTTGAAGCAGTGGTAAAAAAGCTTGCGGGGGAGTACGGGCTTGATCTCAAGGAGCTGAGTCTCGATCCAAACAATATCAAGGAGCTGCGGCGGGCGCTGCGCCTTGCCGACGATGCAACCTTAAGGGATCTTGGCGAGCAGTTAAAAAACGGGAAGCTGAAGCCATGAGCGAGCACGACGAGCAAAGCGTCCCTGCCGATAACGCGATAAGGGATCAAGGGCTTTCCGACGAGGATTTTTCCTCCCTTTTAGAAAGCATCAATACCATGGCACCTGTCCTTAAGGGTCTTGGCGGTGTCATCAGCGGCAAGCGCTCCGAGCACTGCCAGCAGCGCGAGGCGCTTTTACTTTCCCTAAAGCCCTACCTTTCGCCCACACGCTGTGAGGCGATAGATTATCTTGTGCGGATCGCAAGGCTGCAAGATGCGCTCCGCACCCTGAGGTGATTTATGTACATTCAAAACGAACGTCAAACGGCGCTCCCGTTTTCTCTGCCAAAAGGGTATAGCGGAAGCGCCTTTGACACATCGCAAAAAACGGGGGGCGCTGAAGCGCCCCCCATCCCCACAAACCAAGAGCCCCCAAACGAGGTGCCCTTTGAGGAGCCCGCGCAAGGTGAGCCGATCACCACTGAGCGCGAGGATGACGCCGCATCCCAATTTGTGCAAGAGACCCAAGCCGCAAACGAGCACGCCCAGAGGGAGGGAGACGACCCCGACGAGGCTGTCAGCGCATTTTCGCACACAAAGGGCGACACCCGCCGTGATCACGGCATTTTTTCAAGGCTTCCCTTTTTGTCCTCGCTGCTGCCGCCACCGCGCAAGAGAGGTGGTAGTAAGGACGCCCTGCCCGAGTGGGTGATCCTTGGCATCGTGCTGTTTTTACTGCTTGACACACCAGAAAACGATCTTTTGCCCTTTTTGCTGCTACTGCTGCTTTGGGATTAGCACGCAATCCGTCCCTGACCGTAAAAACAGCACAAAAATTGCAGAGTAAACGTTCAATAAACAAGATATATACTTGACAGGATTGTTGTTTTATACTATTATGATTATAAAAGAGCCACAGGCATGCCTGTAAATCAAGGAGGTAAAATATGAATAGATTTTCGCCGGACTTTTGCCACGAGAATCTGCTCGCATCCCGCACTCCACTCCTGCGCTACCGTGAGGATAACGATTTTAACGCCTGGAGGGACGAGGTAAAAGCCAAGCTTTGCGAGCTGCTTGGCGATATGCCCGAGCGCGTTCCCACAAACGTTCAGATCGAATGGAGAGAGGAGCGCGACACCTACACCGAATACCGCTTTACCTTTGATACCGAGCCATCTGTTTCGGTTCCCGCCCATTTGCTGATCCCCCACAATGCCAAAAAGCCCTGCCCCGTGATCATTTGCTTGCAAGGGCATTCCTCGGGCATGCATATTTCCCTTGGTAAGGCGATCTACCCCAATGACGAGAAATCGGTCAATGGGGGTGACCGCGATTTTGCCATAAGGATCGTGCGCGAGGGATACGCGGCACTGGCGCTGGAGCAAAGGGGCTTTGGCGAGCGCAAGAGCGAAGAGATGCTGCGCATCGATCCCGAGGCAAAAACCACCTGCATGGTGCCCGCTATGGCGGCACTGCTGCTTGGCAGGACGCTCATTGGCGAGCGCGTTTGGGATATTTCTCGCGCCATCGACGCACTTTCCGACTTCTCCGAGATCGACCTTGACCGTGTGGCGTGCATGGGCAACTCGGGGGGCGGCACGGCAACCTATTATGCCGCTTGCCTTGACGAGCGCATCAAAATTGCCATGCCCTCCTGCAGCGTATGCTCCTTCAACCATTCCATCGGCGTGCGCAGACACTGCACCTGTAACTACATCCCCAGGCTTGGCAAATACGTGGATATGGGCGACCTTGCTTCCCTGATCGCTCCCCGCAAGCTGATCGTAGTGGCAGGCGAGCGAGACCACGGCTTTAGGATCGCCGGCACCCATCAAGAATACGAGATCATCGAGAGGATCTACGAAAGAGTAGGCGCGGGGGACAACTGCAAGCTGGTCGTAGGCGAGGCGGGGCACCGCTTCTATGCCGATCTCGCGTGGCCCGTGTTCCACGAGCTTGCCGGCTGGGACGATTGATTGATCCCCCAAAAGGGGGTGCGTCATTTAGATGCAGAAGGTGTGATCTTGGCACGTTAGGCGTATACAAATACGTCGAGTGCCAAGAGCGCGCCTAAAAAACACACATTAAAATTGAAATTCGTCAGAATTTTAGCCACAAGGGAATCGAACACATAAGGTTTTCATCTGCAAATATTTGTCTATCCGTCAGCCAAAAGCCTTGTAATATCCGCATATTGCTTCGGCTTTTCGCTTTGTCTAGCCTAAATATTTGCGAGATGAAAACTGGTTCCCACCCTGCGGTGAGAAAATTTTTGATGGATTTTTGCGGGGCGGGGCGAAGGAAAGTGCGGACTTTTCGAGTCACGCCACGCATAAATCCGCAGAAATTTACCGCCGCAGGGCTTACGTGTTCGATTCCCTTGCGGCTAGGCACAACCGACGGATCCGAACCCGATTTGGCGGGACAAATTTTGGTTGTTGCCGTGTTAAAATACTCGTGAAACCGCTTGGCTTCACTGTGTTTTTTCCTTGCGGCTAAGCCCTGGCTTATTCATCACCCTCGTAGGGTGGGGTGCTTTCCTGCTTTGCGGCGGTGGCATCAAGAATAGATTGTGCAATGTCCTTTTCCGCAGAGAGTGTGCGGCCCTTTTTGCCTCCCCTTGTCTTTTTCGCCTGAGCGTCGGTGCTGGTCTTGTCCACTACGGTGATAAAGATGTCCTCAAGGTTCATACCAAGCGTTTCCAGACCGATCAAGGGCCAGCCCTTTGCCGAGAATGCGAAAAAGAGAGACTTGCGAATATCCACACCACGTGTACTTTCCACGTGGTAAATGTAAGCCTCGCCGTCGCGTGCTGCAAGTGCTTCTGCATATGCAACGTCGGGGCGATCGCGTAGCATGGAAAGCACCTCGCGCTGCGGCGCGCATACCTTAAGCTGGTAGCGATAGGTGTTTGAGGCAACGCGGTTGATATTCTCGGTCAGCTCGTCCGCGACCACGCGCCCCTTGTTGATGATGATGATACGGTCACACACCGCCTGAACCTCTTGCAAAATGTGGGTGGACAGGATCACGGTGTGATCGCGCCCAAGCGTACGAATAAGGTTGCGCACCTCAATGATCTGCTTGGGGACAAGACCCACGGTCGGCTCGTCAAAGATGATGACGGGCGGATTGCCGATCAGCGCTTGCGCAATGCCAACGCGCTGACGATAGCCCTTAGAAAGATTTTTGATCAGGCGCTTATAAACGTCGGTGAGCTTCACCACCTCGCAGATCTCCTCAAGATGCTTGGTACGGTTCATCGTGCAGCCCTTGAGATTGTAAACAAAGGTGAGATACTCCTCAACCGTCATATCAAGATAAAGCGGCGGCTGCTCGGGCAGGTAGCCGATGCGACGCTTGACCTCAAGCGGCTCGTCCAGCACGTTTAGACCGTCCACCATCACGCGCCCCGAGGTACAGGAGAGATAGCCCGCGAGAATATTCATAGTCGTACTCTTTCCAGCGCCGTTCGGGCCAAGCAGACCCACGATCTCACCTTGGGCGATCTCAAAGCTGATGTCGTCGACCGCGCAGGTGGCACCGTAGTTTTTGACCAGATGATCGATTTTTATCATATCGAATTTCCTTTCGGCGGCGTTTTGCCGCAAATTACAGATAAACTAATTGTATCATATTATGACAAATAAATCAACTGTTAAGTGCGCACTTTTTGACGAACTGTGTGATAATTTTCTGAATTTTTCTTGGCAAAAGGGGGGGATCCCCAAAAAATCCCCTCGCATCGGTGCCAAGGGCACCCGAAGCAAGGGGAAAGATATTTTAAATTTGCTTGTGCACGCTCTTATATTCGTCATAAAAGCGGTAATAAGGACAGGCGGCGGTCTCTTTTGTCAAAAAACGGCGCATCTCATCCTCGTCAAGCGACATGGTACAGCTGTATTCCTCGTAGTATTCGTCGTAATCGTAATAAACGCAGCTCTCGCAGCTTGTGGCGTGTGACAGTTCCTTGCGCTTCTCCATGGTGCACCTCAAATCTTTAGGATACGGACAGTATAGCACACTTGGTACGAAAAATCAATAGCCAAAGCACGCGGGGAAAAATCCGCAGGCAAAATGCACCACCGCACATCCCCATACGGAACGGTAACGCTGGAATATCCATCCCGTTACAAGAGATAACGCCATTGAAAGCAGCATCATTTTGATGCCGTACACCACGTGGAATGCGCCAAAGGTAAGGGCGGACATCACGTTGGCAAGCTGTGGGTGGCGTTTTTCAAAAACCAGCTCAAAGCTATAATACATCACACTTTTGGCAAGCACCTCTTGAAATGGGGCAACCAAAAAATACGTGGTGCGGGAAATATCCCCCAAAATGTACCAAGAAAACGTGATTTTTTCGCCCGATGCCGCGCGAGAGGCAAGAAGTGCCCCTACAAAGATCAGCGCAACGCCCCCACCCAGCGCAAGTGAGCGAAAAAGCGTGGTGCGCGGCACAAGTATGCCCATTTCCTCAAAGCGCATTGGCGTGAGCACGGCAAGCGCCGCGAAAAGTAAAAGCGCCAGTAGCTCGATCAAGCGTCCGTAATAGTACGTAGGGAACGTAAAAAAACGCGCCAAAAGCTGCCACGTGATCAAGTAAAGAGATAGCGTAACTGTTAATAGCGTCAGCGTGATCACTCCGCTTTGATTTTTCATTTTCTCACCCCCTCCCGAACAGTTTTACCAACGGCGAAGGGGACTATTCTGTTTTTTAATATTAAAATGAAAAAACAGTAAAAGCGTCATGATGAGATAGGGACGAGGCGTGGCGCTGTTACTTCGGTCAAATCTCTTTTCTCGCGCAGGATGACCCAAGGGGGTGGCACTCAGGATGACCCAAGAGGGTTGCCTCGCTCAGCATAACTCAATGGAGGAGCTTTCACCTGAACCTTCCGAGAGGGTTCTCGCACCCCGTATTACACGATAAAAAACTCTCCGCAAGAAGCCAATGTCATTAAGTTAAAAAATATCCGAGTTCAAAAAAGAGCTCGGATATTTTTTGCGAAAAAGTTAAAGAAATTTTGAAAAAGCACTTGACAAACAGTTCAAAATGTGCGGGCGATTTTATTAACCGCAGTTAATAAAATCGCCCCTTTTTAATAGAGGTAAATCCGCTATTGACATGGAGAAAAGCAATGACTTACACGCCGAAAAGCATAAAAAGATCCCTTAAAAGATGCATCAATGAAATGTCAGCTCACCCACAAATGTTTGCTAAAAATCCCGGAAAGGATTTTACGAGAGAACGCAAATTGCCTTTTAAGCAAGTCTTAAAATCCGTTTTGTCTATGACAGGAAAATCCATTCGAGGTGGACTGATGGATTATTTTGATTTATCTTCGTCTATGCCTGGCCGTTGAAGCTTTGTCGCAACACTTGCTACCAATTCGACAAGGGCTTGCCAACCCACGAAGAGGATCTCCTAAAGCTGCACCAAGCTTCACGTATAGGATACCATAATTTCGTCTTCCTTGCAATACTTTTTTGACAGACCTTTTCGTCTGTCTTTTCGCCATGCCTTTTTATACGAAAAATACACTTAACTCCGCTTTTTCAGCTTTGTTAAGTGCATTCTTCCTTTTGACATTAAATTAACTTAATGACATTGCCCACACGGGGATGCCCTTTTTCCGTTGTAGAGGGCTTAGTTTGAACCGAGCGCCGGCGTGTAGATGTTAGCATTGCAAAGCAGAGCGCTGCGCGGTGCGCTGTCGGGCGCGCCGTTCGATTGTTTTTTTGATGGTTGAAAAACACAAACACGTGCGTTTTATTTATGGTTGACATTTACGCTTAAGTGTGGTATTATATAATATGATAAGATATTAGTTTTCCCTCCCCGGACACTAAGCCCCCAAAAAATCCGATCAAAAGTCGACCAAAGCAAGGGTTTTGCGGGGAGGGAATGTTTTTGTTGCCTGCTTCGGCGACGAAAAAGGAAAGCGAGGTTGACGGGATGAAAAAAATACTGATCACCGGAGCAAACAGTTATATAGGTACGTCGTTCGAAAAATACATAAAAGAAAATTACGGGGAAGCGTACGTCATCGATACCGTGGATATGATCGACGGGTCGTGGCGCGGAAAAGACTTCTCAGGCTACGATTGTGTATTTCACGTGGCGGGTATTGCTCATTCCGATAACGGTAAGATCAGTGCGGAAAAAGCCAAGCTGTATTACGCGGTCAACACTGATTTGACCGTGGAAACCGCGAAAAAAGCAAAGGCAGAGGGCGTTTCACAATTCATTTTTATGAGCAGCGCGATCGTTTATGGGGACAGTGCCCCGATCGGGAAAAGCAAGGTCATTACAGGGGACACGCCCGTATCTCCCGCCAATTGCTACGGAGACAGCAAGGTGCAGGCCGAAAACGGCATTTTGCCGCTGAACGATGAAAATTTTAAAGTGGTTATCCTGCGCCCGCCGATGATCTACGGAAAGGGCAGCAAGGGCAACTACCCGACTCTTGCGAAAATGGCACTTAAGATGCCCATATTCCCGTATGTAAAAAATCAAAGATCTATGCTTTACATTGAAAATCTCTGCGAATTTGTACGATTGATGATAGAGAATAGAGAAAGCGGCATATTCTGGCCGCAAAATGCGGAATACAGCAACACCGCCGAGCTTGTGAAAATGATAGCGGCAACACATCACAAGAACGTACGGCTTGTGAAGGGTTTTGGCTGGATGCTAAAGCTGATAAGCCCTTTTACAGGGCTTGTCAATAAAGCGTTTGGGAGTCTTAGCTATGATATGAGTTTGAGTGAATACAAAGAAAATTACAGAGTGGCGACTTTGGGAGATTCTATAAAGATAACGGAGAGATAATTATGAATACAATTATAAAAAACGAACAGGATACGACGCAAAAGCCAGAGAAAAGAAAGAAATTGTGCCTAATATCTTCTTCAGGTGGACATTATGAGCAATTGAGTATGCTAAAGAAGTTGGGAGATAAATATGACCTCTTTTGGGTAACCGAAAAAACTGATTATAAGGGTAATGCCAATTACTATCTTTCGCAAACCGGATCCAAAGATATTTTGATGCCTTTCAAAATGCTTGGGAACTGTTTTAAAACATTAAGGTTTTGGATCAAAGAAAAGCCGCAAGCGGTTGTTACTACAGGAACAATGGTTGCTTTACCGGTGTGCTTTTTAGCCAAAATGCTCGGGAAAAAGGTAATATACATAGAAACATTTGCCCGTGTAAGAGATTGTACGAGAGCGGGTAAGCTTATGTATAAAGTAGCGGATCTATTCATTTATCAGTGGGAATATTTGAAAGAATTTTATCCCGAAGGAGTATATGGAGGTAGTATATATTGATTTTCGTATGTGTAGGTTCAAGGGATTATCAGTTTAATCGCTTGTTGAAAAAAATAGATGAATTGGTTGAAAGCGGAGCGATACAGAATAAAGTTTTCGCACAGATAGGTCAGTCCGAGTATGAGCCGCAACATTATGAATGGCAGAGATTTATCGATCGTGATAATTTCAAAAAATATCAGACGGAAGCGGATTTGATTATCTCTCACGCGGGAACCGGCGCTTTGATAGGGGCGTTGAAACTTGAAAAGCAGGTTATCGCAGTTCCGAGATTGATGAAATACGGTGAGCACATTGATGATCATCAGACGCAAATCTCTGGAGTGCTTGCTGAAGAGGGATATTTGCGTGAAGTTTTAGATATAGAGAAGCTTGGTGAAACCATAAAGTTGGCGTATAGCGATCCCATTGTTAAAAAGTATGATAAGCCGTCGAACATCATTTCAATAATCGATGAGTTTCTTGGTGGATAAAGAGCGGGTGGATAAAAATGAAAACTAATATAAAAAACCTGGTTTTATTTCCATTGAATGTCTTGTACAGGATTTCTCCAGCAGCAACTTTGAAAATTTTATTCCGATTAAAGAATGGTCACAAGCTGAAATTGAAAGACCCTCAGACATATAATGAAAAATTACAATGGATAAAACTTTATTATAGACATCCGTTGTTAACAAAACTTGTTGACAAATATACTGTGAGGGAATATATAGAGGAAAAGGCGCCAGAATTATTGGTTAAATTACTTTGGCAGGGATTTGATGCGAGAAAAATTCCATGGGATTCTTTGCCCGACAAGTTTGTTATGAAAGCCACACATGGTTCAGGCTTTAATATTATTTGCTATGATAAAAGCAAATTGGATAAAGAAGAGTGTGTGAAAAAATTAAATGGATGGGTGAAAGAGAAGTTCTTACGTTGTTATGGCGAGTGGTTCTACGGTGTGGAAAAGCCGAGAATTATAGTTGAAGAATTTCTAGATGCTGGCGAGGGACAGGTCCCGGAAGATTATAAAGTGTTCTGTTTTAATGGCGTTCCTAAGTTTGTTTTTGTTTATACAGGTAGATTTACAGAGAAAAAGTGCAATGTGTATGATGCGGACTGGAATTTTAAAGAGGATGTATATTCCAATTATTTCAAGCATGACGAAATTATGCCCAAACCAGAAAAATTGGAAGAAATGCTAAAATACGCAAAGATTCTTTCGGAAGGCTTTCCACATGTGCGCGTAGATCTGTATGTGGTAAATGGAAAAATATATTTTGGGGAAATGACCTTTACTCACAGTGCAGGTTTTAGTACGATTCAGCCGTACTCGTTCGATAAGGAATTGGGAGATTTATTTAATTTGGGAGAATAAACTATGAAACGGGTTTTGCTTATCAATACGGCATATACATCTTTTAATGGCATTACAAGTGTTATTATGAATTATGTGCGAAAATCATATCGCATGGTAGAATATGATTTTGTACTGTGTGGAAAGGTGGAGGCGAAATTTGCTGATGAATTGAAGATGCTTGGTAAGCATGTGTACATTCCCCCATTTTCGCGTGTGAGAAAACCCCTTGCATATTCAGCGTGGCTAAAAAAATTAATCAAGCAAAATCAGTACGATGTTATTCATGTTCACGGAAACAGCGGAACGATGTATTTTGAGATACACACGGCAAAGCAATCTAAAATCCCTGTAAGAATTGCGCATAGCCATAGTACGTCATGCAAACATATGCTCGCGCATAAGATTTTGAAACCGTTTCTTAACCGTGATCTCACAACTGCCATTGCTTGCTCTGATTTGGCTGGAAAATGGCTTTTTACACGCGATTATACGGTTTTACAAAATGGAGTTGATGTGGATAAATTCTCATTTTCTCAGACTATTCGAGATGAATATCGAAAGAAAATGGGCTTAGAAAACAACTTTGTAATTGGACATGTCGGATATATGGATACAGAGAAAAACCATATGTTTCTGCTTCGTGTCTTCAAGGAATTGGTTGAGAAATGTCCTGATGCAAGGCTAATTTTAATAGGTGATGGTCGCCTCCGTTCTGAAATAGAACAATATATTTTGGGAAACGACTTAAGCAATTATGTGAAGGTTTTAGGAAAACGATCGGACGTGGCAAACCTATATCAATGTATGGATGTTTTTGTTCTTCCATCTCTTTTTGAGGGATTACCCGTTACACTTGTGGAAGCACAGGCCGCAGGTTTACATTGTATTGCGTCTTCACGTGTTACCATGCAGGCAAATATCACTGGTGATATTCAATATTTGTCTATTGATGATGGGAACATAAATGAATGGGTGAAGGCGTTGCTTGAAATCAAAAATTTAACGTTTAATAGATCGATTTCTGTAGAAACGGTTAGAGGTTCTGCTTTCAACATTTCCAAGAGCGTCGAAGCTCTATTGCAAGCTTACCAAATTTACAATAAATGTGGAGTTGAGTAAATGAGTTTTTTTCAGAAATTGTTTTATGATTACCAATGGTGTTGCGCATATAGAAGGTTATCTGATGAAGAAAGGAAACAATCTATTATACCTAAAAGTGATGAAATTAGGACATACAATGTTGTCAAGATGCCAAGAGGTTATTGGGCAGCAGACCCATTTCTTTTGAACGAGGATGGGAAATACCACCTTTTTTTCGAATTCACAAATTTGAAAAAAGATAAAGCTGTACTTGGCGCAACAGAACTAAATGGTAATGGGCATATCCATTGGATCTACGAGTTTAAAGGACACACATCATACCCGTGCATATTTAAGGTTGATGATGTTACATATATGATCCCTGAGACCTGTGCGGAAAGAAAGATACAGTTATTGATCAGCACAGGAATCCCTTATAAGTGGGAAAAAATAGGAACACTTGCGGAAAATTTAATTGCGGTAGATTGTACTCCTTTTTACATGGATGGAAAGGTTTTTCTCATGGTTTTTTGCCTGGAAAAAGAGTTTAGCGGAAAAGGAGATTTATGCATTGGACAAATTGATTTTGAGAAAAACCAATTGAAAGATTTTTCTGTGGCAAAAAAATACAAGTGTGGCAATGGTCGTCCGGCGGGAGCTTGTTTTATAGAGGACAAAAAACACTATAGGGTAGTGCAGTTTGGAGAACGCTATTACGGTGAAAGAATGGATTTCTATGAGTTTTCTTATGAGAACGGAAATTACTCTGAGAGGAAGTGCGGGGAATTTCGCCCAGATCAAGTTAGACTAGACAAGCCTTATATTGTAGATGGGATCCATACCATTAATAGAGTTGGAGATTATGAAGTGATTGATGTTCGTCTTGCCCGCAAGTTTGATTTGTTTAGACCCGTGAAAAAGGTGTTTCAAAGGTTGGGTGTTTTTGGATATCAAAGTGGTGATAAGAAGATGTTGTATGTAAACGGAAAATATCCAATTCATGAAAATCAATTTTCCAAAATGGATAAGTAGATGTCAATAATGGACCGATGTGACCGTTTGATATCTTGTACAAGGTGCATATCTTTTACAAGCGCTACCATGTGTTTTTTATTGGATATTAAAAGTTTGATGTTAATAAGAATGAGGATAGAAGAATGCATATTGCAATTGTAGCAAAAGATATGACACCCGGTGGTGCAGAACGAGTAATAGCACAACTGCTGGCGGAATGGTGTTCCAAGGATGTTGAGTGCAGTTTGGTTTTAATGGAGCAAAGACCGATTTTTTATTCGATTCCCGACAAGGTTAATGTTTATCAAGTGGGTAAAAAGTCGAAAAATTCTGTGATCAACAAACTTTTGCAATATATCAGTTTGCGTAAAATAATCAAGCAGGTTCATCCCGATATTGTTCTTTCTATGCCGGAGGAAATTGGTATATATACAATAGGGGCTCTTTTAGGTATTAAAGTTCCCGTAGTGGTTTCGGAACGAAATAACCCATGGATTATGCCGTACAAAAAGATTACAAGGTTTCTCAGAAGGATGTTATATCCTTTTGCTACGGGATTGATTTTTCAAACAAAAAAGGCGTCATCGTTTTTTTCAAGAGCGCAGCAAAAAAAGGGCATCATATTACCCAATCCATTAGATCTTTCAAGAATTCCGAAGCCTTATACAAGAGAAAGACAAAAGACTGTTGTAAGCGCAGGAAGACTGGAACCACAAAAGAATTTTAAGCTTTTAATAAAAGCATTTTCTCTGTTTTATAAGAATCATACCGAGTATAATTTGGTTATTTATGGTGATGGTAGCTTACGTAAAGAACTCGAAGAATATGCAGCATCAATTCTTCCGCAAGGTGCGTTTTCCTTTCCTGGGAATGTGACGGATTTGGACGAGAAAATCAATAAATGTTCAGCCTTTACTCTAAGTTCGGACTATGAGGGGATTCCCAATGTTCTTATTGAAGCGCTTGCCATGGGCGTTCCTTCGGTGTCTACAGACTGCGCTCCGGGAGGGGCGGCAGAATTAATAGAAAATGGTGTGAATGGTTTTATTGTTCCCGTAGGAGATGCACAGGCGCTTGCTGACAAAATTTCCGAAGTTATAGATAACAGGGATATTGCACAGCAATTCTCAAAAGAGTCTGTAAAAATACAAGAAAGATTGAATTCAACTATCGTATGCGATGCCTGGTTGCGGTATTTGAATGGTGTAATTAATACGGAGAAAAAGAATGAAATTCAGGATTGATAACAAATTCTTATTAAATACGTCTTTTGCGCTATTTTTTTTGTCGGAATTTTTGTTCGCGCATACTTTGATTGCTCAATCAATGCTTCTTGTGTTCTGTGCATCGAGCGTGCTTACATTTAATAAGATTCATAAAAATATATTTTTGATATCATATATACTGTTTACTGTATGGTCGTTTGCGATTATTCGCAACGGCTATGCTATAAGTCATTCTACTGCTATGGATATGACCATTACTCTGTGCTGGAATATTGTGTTTTTATTTGCATTTAGCCAATACTGCGGTACGATCGACGATCCTATACATATATTGAAGATATACAAAAAAATATGCATATGTTTGTCTGTTCTATTTGTCGTTTTGGGAATCTCTGATGTGCTTTCCGGAAACAGATTGGCGGTTATGGGAATAAATGCAAATGGTATAAGTATGTTTGCGGCATATTCCATGATTATTCAAATCTATGAAATGAGCATAAAAAAAGTCACTTGCAAGGATATACTTATTGTTCTCTTGTTTGTTATTGTTATTCTGTTATCTGGATCCAGAAAAGGATTTTTGATTCCTTTTATTGGATTATATGTGCTGTTGTGTATGAAAAAACCCAAAAAAATAATAAAATACACCATTGTTATTGCAATTTTGGGAATATCCTTGATTTGGTTGACGATGAATATTCCTCTGTTGTATGACATATTAGGGCATCGTTTAGAGGCAATATTACAATTTTTGCAAGGAGCTGATTATGATGAAGGCTCATTGCAGACACGTTCTCACCTTATTAAATATGCATGGGCCCGTGCTCAAGATAGTTTGGTTTGGGGGCATGGATTAGATTGCTTCAGGACTTTACGTCACGCATACGGAACATATTCGCACTGTAATTACGTCGAACTATTATTTTCTACTGGATGGGTAGGGACAATAATTTATTATAGTACAGCTGTCATTACCCTAATAAGAGTCCCTCGATATATAAAAAATAATAATTTACACACATCGATACTATTGGCCATATTTATTCCTTTTTTAGTATGTGATTATATGAACGTTACCTACTTTGAACGTACAATGATAATTATTCCAGCGCTTGTTATTATGTCTATAGTTAAAAATAACAAGAAGGAGATACAAAATGAAAGGTAATACCATCATTAAATTATTGAAAAATCCATATAAAATTTTTGTTTATTTGGCTTATAAAGGTTGTTTTGACTCTATGCCTGATGATAAATACCTGCAAAATATGTATAGAGGAATCATTGGAAAAAAATTAAATCTTGATGAGCCCAAAACTTTTAATGAAAAATTGCAATGGCTGAAGATCAACGATAGAAACCCTATATATACAACCTTAGTTGATAAATATGAGGTGAAGAATTTTATTTCTAAAAAAATTGGTGAAGAATATGTGATTCCAACGCTCGGAGTATGGAATAAATTTGATGATATAGATTTTGATTCTTTGCCAAACCAGTTTGTTTTAAAATGCACGCATGACAGTGGCGGTTTAGTAATATGTCAAGATAAGAGCAATTTTGATTATAAAAAATCAAAACAGAAAATAGAGTCGTCATTAAAAAGAAACTATTATTATAGCAGTCGCGAATGGCCGTATAAGGATGTTAAGCCTAGAATAATAGCAGAAAAATATATGGTTGACGAATCGGGAAGTGAATTGAAGGACTATAAGATATTTTGCTTTAATGGGCGTCCGGAGTATGTCGAAGTTGACTTTAATCGTTTTATTGAACACAAACTAAACACATACGATTTTGATTGGAATCCTTTGAATTTTTGTGATTCTTCGAAAAGTGATTACGGTGCAAATATCCAAAAGCCAAAACGACTTGATGATATGAAGAACATAGCTCAAATCTTATCGAAAGATTTCAAATTTTTGAGGGTGGATTTTTATAGTATAGGAGATCGACTTTATATTGGGGAGCTTACGTTATATCCGGGAAGTGGATTTATAAAATTTGATCCCGATTCAGTAGATTTGAAATATGGCAATTTATTGAATTTAAACGATGACTAATATTGGGAGATGCATTTATGAAATTTTCAAAAAGGATTCAGTCAATAGAGCCGTCTTTAGCTAGAAATTTGTTTAATAGAGCCAAAATGTATGATAATGTTATTGATTTAACATTGGGTGATCCGGATTATGATACCCCGAGTGTGTTAAAAAAGGCTGCATGTGACGCGATTAATTCCAACAAAACTCATTATTCGGCGAATGCAGGACTTATTGAGGCTCGTGCCGCGGTATCCAAAAATATTAATTCAGTGTGGGGAATCTGTGCTGACCCTCAGAATGAAATATTGGTAACTGTAGGTGGTATGGAAGCGCTTTACTTAAGTTTGTTTGCTATATTGGATCCTGATGATGAAGTTATAGTTTTCTCGCCGTATTATTCTAATTACGTGCAGATGATTAAAAGTTGTGATGGAAAGCCGATTGTTGTAGAAGCATACTCCGAAGAAGAAGGATTGGTAATTACCGAAGATATGATAAGGTCGGCAATTACGGATAAAACAGTTGCCATTGTCGTTAATTCACCAAGTAATCCCACGGGAGCGATCATTCCTAAAGAATCTTTAAAGATAATTGCGGATGTTTCTGAAGAATTTGATCTGACCATTATATCTGATGAGGTATATCATACTTTGATTTATGATGGAAAAGAACACCAAAGCATTCTTCAGTTTGAAAATGCAAGGAAAAGAACAATTTTGATTGATAGTATGTCAAAAGAGTTTTGTATGACTGGTTGGCGCGTAGGATATTTATTTGGCCCCCAAGAGTTGGTATCCAATATAGTTAGAATGCAGGAAAATATTGCGGCATGTGTATCGCTACCGTCTCAATATGCAATGATCAAAGCCTATGAAGACGGATTGAGATGCGATTATGTGGATAAGTTCCAGGCAAGACGCGATTATTTGTATGATAGAATTGTAAAAATAAAGGGGTTAAAATGTAGAAAGCCGCAAGGTACATTTTATATGTTTGTTGATATTTCTGCAACGGGACTAACATCCCTCGATTTTGCAAACTTGTTGTTGGAAAAAGAACAGGTTGCAATTGTTCCGGGGAAAATGTACGGAAAAAACTACGCTAAATATATAAGAATCGCATTTACAAAAGACATGTCTATATTGAAGAGTGCTTGTGATAAAATAGAAAAATTTGTAAATGAACTCGTTGTATGAGTTGAAAGGTGTTCTTGTGTCAAATAATATAAATCAAAAAGTTGGCAAAGCAACGGCTTGGTCATCAATTACCGAAATAATGGCTAAACTTATATCGCCAATTGTTAATATGGTGTTGGCAAGATTGCTTGCACCGGAGGCTTTTGGCGTCGTTGCAACCATTACAATGGTTATTAGTTTTGCCGAAATTTTTACCGATGCAGGATTTCAAAAATACTTAATTCAGCACGAATTTAAAAATGAAGACGACTTAAATAAGAGCACTAACGTAGCTTTTTGGACAAACCTAAGTATATCAGTCGTAGCCTGTACTGTTATATTTATTTTCAGACATCAAATTGCAAATCTTGTTGGAAATCCCCAATTGGGAGGCTCCATTAGTATTGCTTCGATATTGATCATTATTGCAGCCTTTTCCAGCATACAAATGGCACGATACAAAAGAGCGTTTGACTTTAAGACATTGTTTTTTGTGCGCATAGGTACATCCCTGATTCCACTTGTAGTAACGATCCCGCTTGCAATAGTTTTAAGGAACTATTGGGCTATTTTAATCGGCAATTTTGCAAGCCATCTGTTTAATGCAATCGTATTAACCGTGAAGTCTAAATGGACTCCAAAATTTTATTACAATTGGATGCTGTTTAAGGAAATGTTTTCTTTCAGTGCGTGGACACTTTTAGAAAGCATCTCGATTTGGCTAACCACATATATAGGCGTGTTTATTGTTGGTAATTATTTAAATGATTATTATCTTGGACTGTATAAAACATCGATGACAACTGTAAATAGTTATATGGCAATTATAACTGCAGCTATTACCCCTGTGTTGTTTTCTACGCTTTCGCGATGCCAAAACGATGATAACGAATTTAGAAAAGTATATTATACGTTTCAACGTTTCGTTGCCGTATTTGTTATTCCTATGAGCATCGGCATTTTTATATACCGTGATCTGGTAACAAAAATACTTTTAGGATCTCAGTGGATGGAGGCGAGTGGTTTTATTGGCTTGTGGGGATTGATGAGTGGCTTTACGATTGTTTTTTCCCATTTTTCAAGCGAAGTATACCGTAGTAAAGGACAGCCTAAGATTTCATTGCTGTCACAACTCATTCACTTAGCTTTTTTGATCCCAATTTTAATGGTCACCGTTTTGCATGGATTTGAAACGCTATATGTTGCGCGGTCACTTGCACGAGTTCAAGGTATCATAACTGCGTTGATCATTATGCGCATTTGTTTCCATTTTAAGTTTTTTGATATTTTGAAAAACGTTTTCCCTGCAATAGCATCTGCTGGTGTGATGGGACTGGTCGGTTTCTTTTTGCAACAACTTCATTCACATATAATTTGGCAGTTTTTCTCAATACTTATTTGTATCGTCGTTTACTTTGCAGTTCTTTTCGTGTGTTTTCCGAAGATACGAAAAGAAATTGTTGCATCAAGCTATGTAAAAAAACTGCAACATAAGTTCCTAAAACGTTAATTTTACGGAGGAGTTATGACTTCATACGAAGCATTTGAACAAATCTATCATCGCCCGCCAGAGGACATTGCTTTCACCCCTTACCGTGTCTGCCCTTTGGGTGCGCACAGCGACCATCAGCTTGGCAAGATCACGGGGTTTGCCATTGACAAGGGCATTTATATTGCGTACGGTCCGAAGCAAAACGGCGTGGTGGAGATCCAGTCGTTGCAGTTTGAGGGGCGCGCGCAGTGGCACGTGGCATCTGTTCCGAACGTGAAGCAAGAGGACTGGGCGGACCATTTGCGCGGTGCGACCATTGCGCTTGGCCGTCGCTATCCTTTGCGCACGGGGCTTTGTGCCGTGATCGACGGGGAGCTGCCCATCGGCGGGCTTTCCTCATCAGCGGCAGTGATCATCACCTTTTTATCCGTGCTTTGCCGCATGAACGGGATCACGCTGACGCCTGAGGAGATGGTGACTGTTTCCAAGGAAGCGGAAAACCGTTACGTTGGTGTTTCGTGCGGGAAGCTCGATCAGTCCTGTGAGATCTATTGCAGGAAAAATCATTTGCTTTATATGGATATGCAGGATGACAGCTACGAGCTGATCCCCACGCCGAAAACCATGAAGCCCTATAAGATTGCGATCTTTTTTTCGGGTCTTGAGCGCAGCCTTGCGGGCTCTGCCTTCAACATGCGCGTCGATGAGTGCCGTTCGGCGGCATATGCGCTAAAGGCTTATGCGGGGTTAGAATACGGCAAGTTTGCCGAGACCAACCTACGTGACGTGCCGCGCGAGATCTTTGACCGCTACAAGGACAGGCTCCCCGAAAGCTGGCGCCGTCGCGCAGAGCATTTTTATACGGAATTTGACCGTGTGGAAAAGGGCGCTGATGCTTGGCGACGGGGTGACGTTGAGGAGTTTGGCAGGCTTTGCTCCGAGAGTGGCTATTTCTCTATTCACAGCTGGGAGACCGGTTCGCCCGAATTAAAAACTCTTTACGAGATTATGACGCGCACCAAGGGTGTTTACGGCGGTCGTTTCTCGGGCGCGGGCTTTAAGGGGTGCTGCATGGCACTGATCGATCCCGCCTATGCGACAAGTATTTGCGCGGAAGTGGAGGAGCAGTATTTGCGTGCCTTCCCGCATCTTAAGGGTAAATATTCGGCGTTTGTTTGTGAAAGTGCAAATGGAGTAAAATTGAATTGATCGGCATTGTAAAAAATCACAATAATATGTGGAGTGGGTATTGATATGACAGACCAAATCTTTGATAATCCCAAAAGGCAGATGGAACTATCTAACTGTAGTTTTGTAAAGACAATTTTGATGCTTATAGTGGTAATATACCACAGTATCTTGTTTTGGACAGGCACTTGGTTTGTTGAAGAACCTACATATGCTGCGCCGCTTCTTGCAACGGTCGCACAGTGGATGAATACGTTTCACATTCATACCTTTACACTCGTTTCGGGGTATTTATTCTATTATTTAAAAATTGAAAAAGGCAAATATGACAAATTTCTGCCGTTTGTGGTAAATAAAGTCAAGAGATTATTGGTGCCTTACGTGTTTATAGCATTAGCTTGGGCGATTCCTTTTGGCGTATATTTCTTTTCGTATTCGATTTCAGATATTATTATTAAATTCGGCTTAGGCATATCACCAAATCAACTTTGATTTTTGCTGATGCTTTTTGGAGTCTTTGTAATATTTTTTCCATTGACTGGTTTTTTTAAAAGAAACAATATTGGCGGAATGATTCTTGTAATTATTTTTTACGGAATCGGGTTTGTTGGGCAATTGGCATTACCAAACGCATTTCAAATTTTACGTGCCTGTACTTATATCCCTCTTTTTTGGCTTGGATTTAAGATTCGTCAATACGGTAGTTGTTCTTTAAGAAGAATTCCAATAATAGCGTGGCTGGTTGTAGATATACTGTTGTTTGTTCTTTTTTGTGGCATATCGAGTCTTGATGGTATTATATTCAAACTACTGAAACGCGGCATTGATTTTCTGTTAAATATAGTTGGCTCATTGATGGCATTTGTTATCTTACAAAAATTGGCCGACCGTGTTAAGTGGAAAGACAGCACAATATTCGGTTTTCTGAGTAAGAATTCGATGCCGGTATATCTACTGCACCAACAAGTTATATATATCTTTATAGTCCTACTGAATGGGGTGATCAATCCTTATATTCACTCGCTTGTTAATTTTACAGGAGCGATGCTTATATCGTTATTGATTTGTTTTCTGTTGACAAAATTTAAATGGACAAAATTTTTAATAGGGGAAAAGTAATCGTATACTCATTGATAAAATAAATAGGTTACTAATGAGGTGATTTAATGAAATGCTTGATTTTAGCGGCGGGGTATGCAACTCGCCTTTACCCCTTAACGGAAAATTTCCCAAAGCCCCTACTTGAGGTGGGCGGAAAGACTATCCTTGATTGGCTCATTGACGACATTGACACGCTCGGCGAAATAGACGAATACGTGGTGATATCCAATCACAAATTTGCCCATCATTTTGAGGCGTGGGCGGCAAAGAAATGCCAGCCGATCACCGTCCTTGATGACGGCACTACATCCAACGAAACACGCCTTGGCGCAGTGAGGGACATTCAGTTTGCCATCGACACTTTAGGGCTCTGTGACGATATGCTGGTCATTGCGGGGGATAACCTGCTGGATTTCACCCTAACGGCATTTATCAAATATGCAAAAGAAAAAAACACATCCTGTATTATGAGATATTACGAGCCGCGCGAGGAAAGGCTTCACAAGTGCGGCGTGGTTGAGATCGACGAAAATGACAAGATCCTCACGATGGAGGAAAAGCCCGCAAATCCGAGGTCTAATTGGTGCTGCCCGCCCTTTTACTACTACACGCGCGAGGACGCAAGGCTTGTAAAAGAGGGCATTGACAGCGGTTGCGGCGTGGACGCGCCCGGCAGCTACGTTGCTTGGCTTTGCACCAAGACCCCGGTGCACGCAATGGAAATGCCCGGTAAGCGCTACGACATTGGCAATCTTGAAAGCTATGAGACAGTCAAGAGGGAGTATAAAGGTATATGCTGACACAAAACGTTGTTCTTGAAAACAAAACCGTACTTATCACGGGTGCGGCAGGCTTCATCGGTTCTAACCTTGTGATGGAGCTGTTGCGCACCGTTTGCCCCATACATATTGTCGGTATTGACAATATGAACGATTATTACGACGTTTCCATTAAGGAATATAGGCTCTCGCAAATAAGCGCGCTTGCCTCCGAACACCCCCGTTCCTCCTTTACCTTTGTAAAGGGAAACATTGCCGACAGGGCACTGATCGAGGGGCTGTTTTCGGAAAACGATTTTGCCGTGGTGGTCAATCTTGCGGCGCAGGCGGGTGTGCGGTATTCGATCACAAATCCCGACGTGTATATTGAGAGCAACGTGATCGGCTTTTACAATATATTAGAGGCGTGCCGTGCGCATCCTGTAGAGCATCTTGTGTATGCATCCAGCTCGTCGGTATACGGCTCTAACAAGAAAATACCGTATTCAACTGATGACAAGGTCGACAATCCCGTGAGCCTTTATGCCGCCACCAAAAAAAGCAACGAGCTGATGGCGCACGCCTACGCAAAGCTTTATAACATTCCCGCAACGGGGCTTCGCTTTTTCACCGTTTACGGACCTGCGGGGCGCCCCGATATGGCGTATTTTGGATTTACCAATAAGCTCAGGCGTGGCGACACCATAGAGATCTTTAATTTTGGCAACTGTAAGCGCGATTTTACCTACGTTGACGATATCGTAGAGGGGGTAAAGCGCGTGATGCAGCACGCGCCTGAAAAAAAGGACGGCGAGGACGGCTTGCCCGTGCCACCGTACAGTGTTTACAACATTGGAAACAACAGCCCCGAGAATCTGCTTGATTTTGTAACTATCCTGAGCGAGGAGCTGCTAAGGGCGGGAGTGCTTCCCGCGGATTTTGACTTTGCGGCGCACAAAAAATTGGTGCCGATGCAGCCCGGGGACGTGCCTGTGACCTTTGCGGATACGTCCGCGCTTGAACGGGATTTTGGCTTTAAGCCCGCAACACCCTTGCGCGAGGGGCTTAGAAAATTTGCCGAGTGGTATAAGGAATTCTATAAATAATTTGGCGTAAAAAAGCAGAAAGGAGAACGTGACCGTGACGGTGACCAAAGTGATGCTGCGTGCAATAGGTGCACAGGTGTGCGGTAAGGATACCGCCCTGCAGTGTGAAATACCCGCGGACGGGTTGCATTCTCTTTATACGCTTGCTAAGGCGCACGACGTGGCACACCTTGTGTCGGCACAACTGGCCAGGGACGGGCTGATAACGCCGGGCAATGAGATCGGCGACAAATTTCGCCGTGAACAGATGCTAAGTGTTTTCCGCGCGGAGCAGCAAACGCACGAGCAAGAGCAGCTTTATCTGGCACTTAGCGAGGCGAAGATCCCGTTTATCCCCTTAAAGGGTGCAGTTATACGCGATTATTATCCAGATCCCTCCATGCGTACAAGCTGTGATATTGACGTATTGGTAAGGGCAGAGGATCTGCAAAAGGCCATACGGTGTACGGTGGGGGTGCTCGGATATCGTGAGAAGGAGCGTGGCACGCATGACGTTTCGCTGACAGCCCCCTCGGGTGTTTGCGTGGAGCTACACTATGCACTGGTGGAGGCAGATCGCGCCAACAACTGTCATCTGATCTTAGAGGAGGTGTGGGATCATGCACGCCCTGCATCGGGTGGCTCTTATCGCCACGTGCTTTCTGATGAGATGCTGTACTATTATCATATCGCGCATATGGCAAAGCATTTTGAAAACGGAGGCTGCGGCATTCGCCCCTTTCTTGACCTTTGGCTGCTCGAAAACCGCGTGGAGCATGACGAAAAGGCGCGCCGCGCGCTTCTTGCCCGCGGCGGGCTCTTGACCTTTGCCGAGTGCTGCTGCACGCTTTCTCGGGTGTGGCTTGAAAACGCTCCACACACGGCAATCACTCTTGAGATGGAGCAATACCTGTTGCGGGGTGGCGCGTACGGGAATATAGAAAATATGGTGACCATCAATCAGCGCAAAAAGGGTGGGAAGGTAAGGTACGTGCTTTCGAGACTGTTTTTGCCATATGAGAGGCTTTGCTTGCTCTATCCTATCGTACAAAAGCACCGCCTGCTGGTACCCGTGATGCAGGTGCGTCGCTGGGTCACGCATTTTCTTCGCGGCAGATGGCGGCGCTCATTAAAGGAGATCGGCATAAACAGAACTGTTTCCGAGGAGCGGCAGGACCGTGCCGACAAGATGCTGGAGAGCGTAGGACTTAGTGGAGAAAACAAGTAAAAATAAAAAATAAAAACGGTATGAGGGTAATGGGCACGCGTGATAACGAAGGATTAACATAAGTTATTCGAGCGTGCCCATAATGAATTGCCCTAAATGGCATGAATTGGCTTGCGCCGTGAATTGAACTTCGTTCATGAATTGCCTTCGGCATGATAAAGCATAGCAATTCAATTCATGAAAACAAAGTTTTCAAATCATGAAGCCGTCAGGCTTCAATTCATGACGCAAAGCGTCAATTCATTACTATCTGGAGAAAATTGTCTGAAGCAACGCAAAAGCACTTATGATAACGAATAAATCGTTTGTCATAAGTGCTTTTTGTTAAAACTTCGTTATGGGGCTCACGCTAAAAGCTCATACCGTTTCGTTATTTGTTGGGAAATTATTCGCCACGAACTTTGAAAAAGGACAAAACAGGATCGCGCAAAAGAAGCAACAACGCACCGTACACCAAAATGCACGGCAAGGCAATCACAGCTATACCCAAAATCCCGTCGGGGGCGACCCTTGAGAGCACCACGCCCACTCCTGTCATGACGGATGTGAGCAGAAAGTAACGCACAAAGCTCTTTAAAATTTTGGAAAGATCGACCTCGCGGCGCACCGTGAAAAGCTGCGTGGCGGTTACCGCACATTCGGCAATGACCGAGGCGATGGCAGCCCCCAGCGCCGCCCAAAGGGGGATCATAACTGCATTGAGCACTACGTTCACACAAGCACCCACTAAAACCGAGCGTGTGAGATGCTTTTCTCTGCCTGTGGGTACTAAAAGCTGTATGCCCACCACATTGCTACATCCAATGATAGGGAACATAATGCAAAGAACGCGAATGATGGGAATAACAGGCTCGAAGCCGTCGCCGTAAAAGACGGGGACAAAGCGGGAAAGAATGAGGATACAGCCTGCCGCCATAGGAAGACCTAAGGCAAAAATGAAGCGAAAAGCGCCCTCAACGAGGCGGTAAACGTCGCTTTTTTTATTTTCACGCCAAAGCACTGCCACGCGAGATGCCATTACCGCGCCAAGTGAGGTCACCAGCGCGACCAGCACCTTAATGAGCTTTTGGCTTTGCTCGTAGTAGCCGTTTTCAAAATCGCTTTTGGTGATCAGACCGATCATAGTTTTATCAAGCACCGTGTAGATCTGAATGGCAAACTGCGAGGCAAAGAGCGAGATAGAGGGTAAAAAATGCTGCCTTAGCCTGAAGCTGCGGGGAGAGACCTTCACAAGATAGCGGCGCACGCCGTGCCACGAAAAGAGGTTCCCCACAAGGATGGACACGCAATAGCACGCCACGTATGCCACCAGATCGCTTTTTGTTTTAACGAACAAAAAGATGGCAAGCATCGCGAGCAATCGCCCCACTGCCGTGCAAACAGCGATGGGCTGAAAATCCTCCATGCCCTGATAAAACCACGTGATATCAAACGCCACGGTGAGGATCTCAATGGCGGCAACTGCATAAAGCAGGGGGTCGAGCGAGGTAGGTAAAATGCAGATGCAAAAGACCAGTGTTGCCAATATAGCACCCAGCAAACGGAAAAATAGGATCTCGAAGAAGCAGCGCGAGCGTGCCTCGGGATCGGCGCTGACGCGCGCAATGAGGCGCTGACCGTACAGTGTGCTGCCCAGTGCCGCCGCAAGTGCAAAATACGAAACGATCGATTGGGCAAAGGAGTACCGTCCGATCCCATCAGCCCCCAGCACGCGTGAAAGATACGGTGTGGTGACAAGGGGCAGGGCGATGGCTATGATCTGATAAAAGAGATTGAATATGTAGTTTTTGGCAAATGATTTTTGTTTCATATGATCCGCCTAAAGTCCCTGCCCGCTTATTGCTTTGCAAGCTCTGAAAACGCCGCCAAAATGACCTTATCCATATCGTAATAGCGGTATTCGCCAAGGCGACCGCCGAAGATCACGTTCGGCTCCTTTTCCGCCAGCGCCCTGTATTTCTCGTAAAGGGTGGTGTTTTTCTCGTTGTTTACGGGATAATACGGCTCGTCGCCCGGCTTCCATTCCACCGAATATTCACGGCTGATCACGGTTTTTGGCTGCATACCAAAGGCGAAATGCTTGTGCTCGATGACACGTGTGTAGGGTGTTTCGCGGTCGGTATAATTGACCACGGCGTTGCCCTGATAATTTTCCGTGTTAAGCACCTCGGTCTCAAAGCGCACGTTGCGGTATTCAAGATTGCCGTAGCAATGGTCAAAATAAGCGTCCACCGTGCCCGTGTATACGACCCTTTCGGCAAGGGCGGACAGCTCCGCCTTGTTCTTTAAGTAATCTACGCCAAGGCGGACCTCCACGCCCACGAGCATCCGCTCGATCATCGCGGTGTAGCCCCCGACGGGAATGCCTTGATAAAGATCGTTAAAATAGTTGTTATCGTAGGTGAAGCGCACGGGCAGGCGCTTGATGATGAAGGGGGGTAGCTCGGTGCAGGCGCGTCCCCATTGCTTTTCGGTGTAGCCCTTGACCAGCTTTTGGTAAATATCCGTCCCCACAAGATTGATCGCCTGTTCCTCTAAATTTTTCGGCTCGCTCACCTTGTGCGCCGCGCGCTGCTGCTCGATCTTTTCCAGTGCCTCGGCGGGCGTGATAACACCCCACATTTTGTTAAAGGTGTTCATATTGAAGGGAAGATTGTAGATCTCACCCTTGTAGTTGGCAACGGGGCAATTGGTGTAGCGATTAAAGTCAGCAAAGCGATTTACGTACCGCCACACCTCCTCATTGCTGGTGTGGAAAATGTGTGCGCCATACACGTGCACGTCAATGCCCTCTACCTCTTTTGTGTAAACGTTGCCGCCAATATGGTCGCGGCGGTCAATAACAAGGCATTTCTTGCCCCGTTCGGTCATTTGCTGTGCAAATGTCGCGCCGTAAAGCCCTGCGCCTACGATCAAATAATCATATTGATATCTCATAAGACTTACCTCGCCTTTTGAAGTTTATCCTTTATGACGCGCCACACGGTACCCATCGTCAGCTCCGTGCTGGCATACCACTTGTGGCAGATCCGCAGATCGGCGTGATGGTGCATCCACACGGAAAGCAGCCGTTCACTAAGGTATCCGAAAATACGTCCTTGCACGTTGTCGTACCCGGAAATATCGGTATGCTCCTCTACATAACCCAACACATCAAAAAGCCATTTGCAGTATGCGTCCGAGAGGGGCTTTGGTGCAATAAACATATTGCACTGATAGGTTTTGTGTGAGTTCATAACGCTGTCAAAGCTGTCTATGTAGTCGGGGTATAGCGCAAGCACCGCCTCGCGGGTGGTGGCAAGATCCTTTTCGTAATGGAAGGCGCAGTAATGCTCGCCCACCGTTTTGCGCCCAACGTTTACGGGGCGGGGAAGAATAACGTCGTGCTTTTCAAGCAGCTTTACGATCTGCTCCCTTGTCAGCATTGCACGAAGCTTGCGGTCAAGCGGGCGGCTGGAAAAATAACGGCGGTAGTGGCAAAGCCCCACGATATCGGCATCAAGATTTTTCCACATCCAATAAAGACCCGTCAGCTCGCAGTAGCTGCTGTTTTTCTCTGAGATGTGCTCGCCCGAATTGTCGCGTGTGAAGCCAAGATCAGGCTTCCCCTCACTTCCTACCTGAAGGGGGAAGTATCCGTCCGGCAGGCTCTTTGAGCCTGCAAAGGGCTTGTGCGCCGCAACGGCGATCCTCACGTTTTTTTCCATAACACACTCCTTGGCGGGACGCATAGCGCCCACCTGATATTATTTTGCCAAATGCGAAAAGAAGAAATGCTCCCTGTAATTGCTGGCGATAAAGTTTCTGTCTGTGCCTTCGAGCGATCCTGTGAAAATCTGGTCCATGGTGTAGGTCCAGTCAAAAGCACGCTGCCCAAAGGAGAAATCTCTCACACCGCGAATAAATTCCATCGCAGGCGTGGTAACGCCCATTAGTAAGACCACGATCAGCGCAAGATACACCGCGCGCTTGACCCCACCCCCTTTTTTGAGAAGCAGCTCCTTGTGGTCAAGGAGATAGCGGATACAAAAGATCATGATCATGAAGACAACGGGAATAGAGGCACGCATACAAAAGTCAGCAGCCGTACCCACGTGAATGAGGGGGCACAGTGCGGCAATGCCCCAGGTGAGATAAAACAGCACGTCGTTTTCGTGGTCGCCGAAGATCAGGATCAAAAAGATAAACGCCTCGAAGAACAGGAAAAGGAGATAGCGGATATGCACGTCAGGGCGCACCAGCATCACGATCAAGGTGAAAGAAAGGACGGCGAGCAACGTGATGAAAAGCTTTTTGGAGCAAGGGAGCTTTTTGCGCTTTAAGATCATCGCCATGACGGTTATCGCAACTGCAAGCGCGAATACTGCGGCAATGCCCCACCAATCGCGCTTTGGCACCTCGGTGGCGGCGTGCCCCACGTTTACGGCAAGATTTGTCTTGTAGTAAAGGAAATAAATGGGCAGGAGCGTTACGGTCGGGATCACATTTTGTGGGGTAAGCACGTCATGCAAAAACGCTGCGGTCTTGCCCTCGCGAACCGACTGCCACAGCAAATAGACCGCATAGCCCACCATATAAACACCAAGCCCCACGGCGGGCAAAGGGGAGCTTGAAAGGGCACATATGATGAGAAACGCGTAATTGCGTACCCGTTTTTCAAACAAAAAGCAGATCGTCGCCATCCAAGCCACTACGGATTGATTAAACACCCAGTTGAGAGCTGTGGTCATGGAGCTGAATTGATATTCCGTCCACCATTCAAGGTGGAAGGGAAACCATTCGGGCTTTATCATACAGTTATAGAGTGTGCCCAGCAGATCCACGCCGCTAAACAAAATAAACGTTGCGACCGCCACGGCGATCTGCCATTTTTTTGCGACATCAACGAACAAAAGCACCATCAAAACAACGATCAGCACGCAAAAGACGGACCACGCTAAGAGCGCCAAATTTCCGAAGAAAAAGGCTGTGGTAAGGTCACCCGTGAGGGCAAGTACGCCCTTGCCGCACAGCGCGGCGGGCAGCCAGTAGCCGATATAGTATACAAGTGCGGCATCCTTCCTTTGATACACTACGGGCCACTCAAAGCGAATGAGATCGCGGAAGATGGCGTTGCGTGCCGACCAGTCCTGGCTTTGCGCCCAAAGGTTGCCAAGCCCCCCGAAAAAGCACCAAAGCGTGACGGCACCAAGGAGCAGGAATAGCCAGGAGAGGGGAAGCGTAAGAGTTTTATCCGCTTCATCCTGTGTATTTTTTATGGCAAACACGTACGCCACGGCAAGCAAAACCGCTACGGGTATGCCGATATACCATTTCAAAAAGCCGATCACGAAGATGAGAGAGGGCAGAAGCAGGCAAAAAAAAGCTGCCTTTTTCAGTTTTGTATATGATAGGGTCATTTGGCTGCTCCTTTCCTTGGTCGTGCGTATAGTTCTTTATATTATAGCATACCGTTTCTTGATTGTCAACTCTGCCTCGCGCACGCCTCGCACACCTTTGCACACGCGTGGCTTGACTTGACAAAAGCTGCAAGCCGTGATATACTACACCAAGGACCACACTAAGCTGAACGGAGTGAATGAGATGAGCAATGTGCTAAACGTTTTGTATGCGTGTGATGAAAATTACGCCCCGTATGCGGGGATCTCTATGAATTCGCTGTTTGAAAATAACCGTGAGATCGAGCATATTCGCGTATATCTGGTGGAGGATCACGTGAGCGAGGAAAACAAAAGGCGGCTGCAGCAGCAGGCGCAGGATTTCGGCCGTGAGCTGATTCTTGTTGATGCCTCGTCCATCGTTGAGGAGATCAAAAGGCTGAACATTCCCTCGTATCGCGGCTCGTACACCACCAATTTCCGTATGTTTTTTCACACGTTTGTCGCCGAGGATGTGAGCCGTCTTTTGTATATTGACTGTGACACCGTTGTGCTGGGATCTTTGGCGCCGCTTCTCACCCTTGATATGCGGGGTGCTGCCGTTGGCGTGGTAAGAGATTCCCTCACGACGGTCTATAAAACGCTGATCGGTATGAAGGAGGAGGACGCTTACTTCAATGCGGGCATTACGCTGATCGACGTGGTGGAGTGGAAGCGCCAGCAGATCACGGATAAGCTGCTTCATCACATAAATTATGTGCGTGCACGCTATTGTAACCCCGATCAGGATCTTTTAAACCTTGTTTTAAAGGATAGCAAATATATTTTACCGCCCGCCTATAACTTTCAGCCCTCTCACCGCGCGTTTTCCGACAAGGCGTACTTTTCGGCATACGCACATAAAAATTATTACACACACGAGGAGCTGGAGCAGGCGCGCCGCGCGCCTAAGATCCTGCACGCTTATCGCTTTCTTGGTGATTTTCCGTGGCATAAAAACAATCTCCACCCCGACGAGAGGGTCTTTGATACATACATGAAGCGGTCGCTTTGGCGTGATTACGTCAAAAAGTCCGCAAACAGAGGCGCGATGTTCGCCATCGAAAAGTGGCTGTACCGCTTACTGCCGAAGGGGCTGTTTTTGAAGATATTTGCTGCCGTTACCCTGCGATCCTTTAAAAAGCAGAACGACGCTCTCCTGCAGGAGGAGCAGGCATCAAGGTGATGCCTTTGAGTCGATCTACGTGCCGTGAGGAACACTCCTCACGGCACGTTTTTGTCTTAAAAGCGTGAAAATAGACAAAACGTGTCCGTTTTTTTCGTACAATATTATTTATAAAATTTTCAAAATCCACTTGATATCCTGCGCGGGGAGGAGTATAATGAAAATGTATAACAAAATATTCCACTAAAGTTGTTCGCTCGAATTCTCGCTATCGATAATTCGAGTTTTCATTGTTTGTGGGATATCGTGATGACAAGGAGGAAAAAGCTTTTATGAAAAGGAGAGGCTATCTTCTGCTAATGGTTGCCTTGTCCCTTACGCTCTGTTTTTTGCTTGTGGCGTGTGGCGATAACTGTACGCACACCTTTGCAGAGGACTGGACGTCGGATGACACCAACCACTGGCACGCGGCAACCTGTGAGCACACCGAGGAGAAATCGGGCGTGGCGGCACACGAGTGGGATGAGGGCACTGTGACCACGCAGCCCACCGAGGATGCCGAGGGTGTGAAAACCTACACCTGCTCTACCTGCGGGAAGACCAAGACCGAGGCAGTCGACAAGCTGGGGCATCAGCATACATACAGTGCCACTCTCAGCTATGATGAGAACGGGCACTATTATGCGGCTACTTGTGGGCACGCAAGCGAGCGAAAGGATTACACGGCGCACACACTGAGCAGTGCCGTGACCGATCCCACCTGTGAGACGGATGGCTACACCACGCACACCTGTCAGTGCGGTTACAGCTACACGGATACGCCCGTTGGTGAGCTGGGTCACGATTGGAAGATCGTATCCACCAACAACGACGGCACGCACAACCTTGTGTGCGAGCGTGACAGCACGCACGCGAAGAGCGAGGCGTGCGTTTGCGACAGCGCTGCGGTGACCGATCCCACCTGTGAGGCGGATGGCTACACCACGCACACCTGCCAGTGCGGTTACAGCTACACGGATACGCCCGTTGGTGAGCTGGGTCACGATTGGGAGATCGTATCCACCAACAATGACGGCACGCACAACCTTGTGTGCAAGCGAGATAGCACACACGAGAAGAGTGAGGCGTGCGTTTGCGATAGCGTTGCAGTGACTGACCCGACGTGTACGGAGAAGGGCTTTACCACTTACACCTGTGACTGCGGTTACAGCTATAAGGGCAACGAGGTTGCCGCAACGGGTCACCAATTTGAGGATGAGTGGGAGATTACTGACGCATACCACTGGCATGAGGCAAAGTGTGAGCATACGGGTGAAACGTCGGAGTACGAAAGGCACGTGTTCGATCGCTTTGTGAGCGAGACCGATCCTACGTGTACGGCACAGGGCTACACCACCTACGCCTGCAAATGCGGCGCCACCGAGAAGCGCGACTTCGTTGATGCATCGGGGCACAGCTACGGCACCTTCGAGGAGGTCAGCCGCACGCTTTTCGATGAGACCTGCTGCAAGTATGCAGTTACCTATGCAACGAGCTGTGCGACCTGCGGCGACCCTCAGCAGAAGGTAGAATACGTAGAAAATCATACCACCTACTATGAGACAACGCCCGGCGAGCATTGCACTGTAACGGGTGAGTATGCTGCGAAAAAGGCGACCTGTCAGGACACGGGTATCCAGCACAAGCATTGCTCTAATGCGAGCTGTAAATATTATAGCGAGTCTCTTGAGACCACCGAGCTTCCCATCGACCCCGAGGGACACGTGTGGGATAACGGCGTGACCGAAGGAAGCGTTACCGTCTACACCTGTACGCTTTGCTCCGCCACCAAGACGAAGGTGACCTCCACGGACGGCAAGGCTGACATTTCGGGTGGCGGTGTTGATGAGGTTGAGCTGAACGGCGCCACCATCAACATGAATACCCAGATGCAGGAGAACCTCGCCAGCGGCGAGGGCAAGGTCGAGATCTCTGCGGATTTCACCGAGGATCAGGCAGAAAAGGAAGCGATCTTTGAAAACTCGGGGCTTGGCGACAAAAAGGATCAGATCGGCGACAATCCCATTTACAGCTTTACCGTAAACGGCGCTGACAAGGATAACTTCGGCGAGGACGGAAAGGCGACCATTACCATTCCGCATATACTTGGGGAAAACGAGGATCCCAACAACGTTATCGTTTGGTATATCTCAAACGGCGAGCTGGTCGCCATTGAAGCCACCTACTGGAAGGATGAAAACGGCAACGGCTTTGTCACTTTTGTGACGGATCACTTCTCTTATTACGTTGCGGGTTACGTTTCGCCCGATCAGTTCTGTGAGCTGTTCGGCGAGCACAGTGATGACGTGCACGTGGTAGCACCCACCTGTACCACGGGCGGCTATACCGTGTGCCTGCGTTGCGGTGATATTATTGATACCACCGCACCTCTTGGTCACAAGTGGCTGACCTCGGTTAGTGTGGAAAGCTCCTGCGTTACCAACGGTGTGATGCATTATGCCTGTGCCGAGTGCGATATGGCATATGACGTGACTGTGGCGGCAACGGGACACTATTTCGTGCTAGACGAGCATGTCGTTGCAAGCTGTAACACTGCGGGCAGCTCCACCTATGGCTGTATCTACTGTGATCATACCTATACGGTGACCACGCCCCAACTGGAGCACAACTACACCGTCAAGACCGTGGCACCCACGTGTACCACACACGGATACACGCAAAGAAGCTGCACGCTGTGCGGCGACGTGCAAACGGCTTCCATAGCTGCCCTTGGGCATACGCTTGGGGCGTTGTGGGAAAGCGCCGAGGAGGGACACTATCACGTCTGCAGTGTTTGTGGCGGCAGAGGTGAGGTAGAGGTGCACGTTCCCGGTGCTGAGGCAACTGAGGCAAATGCCCAGCTTTGCGAGATCTGTGAATACGTGCTTGTGCCTCAGCTGACGCACCAGCACAAGAATATGACGCACTTTGAGGCAAACGACGCGACCTGTACGGAAAGCGGCAACAAGCAATATTACGTTTGCTCCTGCGGCAAATGGTTCCTTGACGCAGCAGGCACGCTCCTCATTGTTGATCACACCTCGGTGGTGATCGACGCGACGGGTCACACCAATGAGGTGATCGATTACAAGGCGCCCACCTGCCTTGAGGCAGGCCATACGGCAGGCATCAAGTGTGCGGTGTGCGATGCGCTCCTGCGCGGCAATATCGAAATTGCCCCGACAGGCCACACCTATTCGCAAATTATTACCAAGCCTACCTGTACCACGGGCGGCTATACCACCTTCAAATGTGTTGGCTGTGAGGATTCCTTTGTAGGCGACCAAAAGGCAGCGCTCGGACACAGATACGCATCTGAGATCACCGCACCCACCTGTGAGACGGAGGGCTTTACCACCTACACCTGTACGCTTTGTGCGGCAGGAACCGAGGGGCACACCTACGTTGGCGACGTTGTTGCCGCGCTTGGTCACAGCTTCTCCGGCGCGTGGAGAACGAATGCGGATGCACACTGGCACGTTTGCACGCGCTGCGATGCGACCAACGGATACGAATTACACGTCAAGGATCACGACGAGGCAACTGAGATGCATGGCGTGACCTGTGTGGTATGCCGCTATGAGATCGAGGCGATCAAGAACCACGAGCATAGGGCAGTAAGGGCAGTTCCCGCAAGAGCTGCATCCTGTACCGTTTCGGGCAGCATTGCATACCATATTTGTGCCTGCGGTGAGTGGTTTAAGGACGAAGCCTGCACCGAGGCGATCGTTGACCGTGCTACGGTCATCGTTCCCGCAACGGGACACAGCCTTGTGTATTATCCGCGCGTGGATGCGACCTGCCATTCCACGGGCTACACGGCGGGTTACTTCTGCACCGTTTGTAACGTATTTATCAGCGGACATGTTGAGATCCCCGTGGCTGATCATAACTTTAACACCGCCCTTTCTTATGATGAGGATGGGCACTGGCATAAGTGTGCGACCTGTAACGTAACCGATGAAAAGCAGGCACACACATATGATACCGACGTGACCGACCCCACGTGTAATATGCAGGGCTACACCGTCTTTACCTGCTCCTGCGGCTATGAATACGTAGGGGATTATGTCGATGCCAAGGGACACAGCTTTGGCGATCCCATTCCGAATTACGATGGTACGCATACCCGCGTTTGTGAGGAGGATCCTCGACATAAGAGCACTGAGGTGTGTGAGTTTACCGATCGGGTGGTTGCGCCCACCTGTACCACCAGAGGCTACACGATCCATAGCTGCTCCTGCGGGTATTCTTACACGGATAGCTTTGTGAAGGCAAAGGGTCATACCTACGGAGCACCTACCAGCTGTGGCGACGGCACGCACACGCTTGTCTGTGCAAACGATGAGTCGCACGTGCAAACGGTTGAATGCATCTACGAATCCGTCGTGACCGCACCTACCTGTGAGGCGGAGGGCTATACCACCTATACCTGCGAATGCGGTTACAGCTACGTTGGCGACCGCGTTGATGCAACGGGTCACGCGTACGGCGACTGGAAGCCCAACGAGGACGGCACGCACACCCGCGTATGTGACAACGACGCGACGCATACCGAAACCAAGGATTGTACCTATAAGAGCGTAGTGACCGCACCCACGTGTGAGGCAGAGGGCTATACGACCTATACCTGCGATTGCGGTTACGCGTACGTTGGCGACCACGTTGATGCAACGGGTCACGCATACGGCGACTGGAAGCCCAACGAGGATGGCACACACACCCGCGTATGTGACAACGACGCGACGCATACCGAAACCAAGGATTGTACCTATAGGAGCGTAGTGACCGCACCCACGTGTGAGGCAGAGGGCTATACGACCTATACCTGCGAT
>JAZOCO010000069.1:0-9391 GCA_045596505.1 Eubacteriales bacterium | reverse complement strand
ACCAACCTTTTGACCCTGCTGGCACTGGATCATTTCAAAGCCACGTGCCTTTCGGGTGATGCCACCGCCATCACGGTTGAAAAAACCGTGGTAAGCGATCTTCCAATGACCGAGATCACCTCGGCTACTACATTCATCCATTCTCCCCATCTGCTTAGAGACCTCGATCTTTTGAAGAGCGAAACGCTGGAGCTGAAAAAAAGCCTGTCGACGTTTTCTGATATCAAGGGTCTGTCAATGCCCACAAAGACCGATGCGGAGAGCGCCGAGCTGGAGATCCTTGTCGGTATGGTGGATCGCGACGAGTGCCGTGCGTTTACATCCGGTATGAACGGTAACAATTACGGCGTTGGCGCGAAAAACGGAAAGCTGATCATCGCAGGTCTTGGTGACACGATGACTGGCAAGGCAATGGCGCTTGCCAAGAGCGTTTTACAGGATAGCGTTTACGAGATCGAGGGAGCGAAGAGGATCTTTATTCCTTCCGATTTCTCACGTATCTTTACGGATACGGAATCCGCATTTTTTGACGATTTTCCAAAGCCCGAGCTACCCATCACAGGCGCGATAGATGTGGGCAGCAGCTCGCTTCAATATTATTATCAGGGCGAGGGCGTAAATGCTGACACGTACAATACATATTGCAGAACGCTTGAGGCAGCGGGCTACACTGCTTACGGCGAGCAGACCACAGCTGAGGACAGCATTTTCCGCACATACGTCAACACCGAGAAGAATGCCACGCTTTACGTATGCTACAGTGCTTTTAAGCACGCGGCAGCACAAAAGGTGACGCATTTTCAGCCTACCATTCGCGTAATATCCGCCCCGCTTGATGGAGTATATCTTTTTGACGATGATATGGTGGATCAGGATCTTTCCTATGGTAAAGTAACCGACTCCTCTATTACTTCCGTACAATTGGGTAATAGCCTTGAAGGAGTGGTTCACGGCAACAACTATATCGTGATGCTTGAGGACGGCTCCTTCATCATATTCGATGGCGGACAGAATAACGGAACCTCGCATGAGGTAACGCGCTTTTACAACATTTTGGTGGCGCTTTATAAAAAATCGCACGACAACAGAACTCCCACTACAAGCGATCCCATCCGCATTGCTGCATGGGTCGTGTCACATACGCACGGCGACCATTATGGCACCATGCTGGATTTTATCGGCATTTATTGCGCCAATTATCAGAAATATAGGATCACGCTTGACCGTCTGATCGCAAATTTTGCGTCGGAAGAGGAATGCCATGCTATGGTCAACCAAGGGCAAGCGATTCTTGATAGGTACGCCACGCTATCCGCTAAGGTAAGCGATGCGCCCGGGGAAGAACAGGGCTTTAAGTACTACAAGGCACACACGGGTCAAAAATTCTATCTTGCCAATGCGGAGTTTGAGGTCATCTATACGCACGAGGATATGTACCCGCGCCGTATTTATGAGTTCAACGATACTTCAACCGTTTTTCGTATGACACTGAACCACACCGAAAACGGTGTTATTTCCACAGGCTCCGAAACCTCGGTTTTGTGGCTGGGTGACGCCGAGTACGATGCAAGCAAATGTATGCGTGCTATGTATGGCGAGTATCTTGACAGCGATATGGTGCAGATCGCGCATCACGACTATAAGGGCTCTGAATGGGAGCTTTACCGGCTGGTGACGCCGGAATGTGTTTTGTGGCCCGTGATCAGAAAACGGTATTGTGAAACCTGCCATACGGTTGGTAGCGTAAATTATAATATCAATTATACTCTCGATTCTGTGAAGTATATCATTCTTTCCGACGACTATAACCACACGCTCACCATCACCGCAAGCGGTCCGGATTATGCCCTTCACCCCGATAGCCACACGGGTGTTTATGATCCTCTTGCGCCGAATATCAAGCTTTCTGTTTCTGTCGGTGTGGCGAATGACGTAAAACACAGTTACATAAAAACAGGGAACTAAGGTCAAGAAAAATTGCCTCACTGAGGGAGTTTCAATATTTAACATGAATGGGAGAACTGAGATGAAAAGAAGAATTTTGAGCCTTTTGCTCGTTTTGTGCATGCTGCTGTCAACAGCCGTGCTGTTTGCCTCCTGCGGCAAAAAAACGGTCAGTCTTGCAGGCTACAGCGTGGTCTATGGCAAGGATGCTTCAAGCACCATGACAAACGAGATCACCGACTTTGCCGATAGCATTGAGGCAAAAACGGGTGAGAAGGTGTCCCTACAAAAGGTGAATGCCGGTGATGCGCTTGATAACGAGGCGGATCTTGAGATCCTTATCGGCAATACCAACCGCCCCGAGACTGCTAAGGCGCTGAAAAAGGTAAAGGGTCACGGCTACACGGTCGCGGTCGTAGGGAAAAAGCTCGTCATTGCGGGCACGACCAACCTTTTGACCCTGCTGGCACTGGATCATTTCAAAGCCACGTGCCTTTCGGGTGACGTCACCGCCATCACGGTTGAAAAAACCGTGGTAAGCGACCTTCCAATGACCGAGATCACCTCCTCCACTGCGTTTATTCATACGGCAAATCTGCAGGGACTTCGGGAAAACTTTCAGTTAGAGTTTTTGGTCGAGCAGATAAACGAGCTTAAAAACGCTCTGCCGAAGTTTTCTGCTATTAAGGGCTCCTCTATGCCCACAAAGACCGATGCGGAGAGCGCCGCGAGCGAGATCCTTGTCGGCATGGTGGATCGTGAGGAGTGCCGCACGTTCACATCGGGCATGAACGCCTATAATTACGGCGTTGGCGCGAGTAACGGAAAGCTGATCATCGCAGGTTATAACGACGCGATGGCGGGCAAGGCAATGGAGCTTGCCAAGCATATGCTGGAGGATAGCGTTTGCGAGATCGAGGAAAAGAAGCGAATCTTTATCCCTTCCGATTTCTCCCGCATCTTCACGGATACGGAATCCGCGTTTTTTGACGATTTCCCCAAGCCCGAGCTGCCGATCACAGGCACGATGGATGTAGGAGATAACTCTCTTGAATATTGCTATCAGGGCGAGGGTGTAAATGCCGATGCGTACTACGCATATTGCGAGGTGCTTGAGGCGGCGGGCTACACCGTACACGGGAACTCGGCAACAATAGAGAACAGCATTTTCCGCACGTACGTCAATACCGAGAAAAATGCCACGCTTTACGTATGCTACAGCGCGTTTAAGCATGCCACGGCACAAAAGGTGACGCTTTTTAAGCCTGCCATTCGCGTCATATCCGCCCCGCTTGATGCGGTAAATCTTCTTGCCGACGATATGCTCACGCAAGATCTTTCCTATACTAAGCTGACCTATTCCTCTATCACGGGCGTGAGGATGGATAGTGACCAATCTACTGACGATAGCATCGTTCACGGCAACAACTACATCATAACACTTGAGGACGGCTCCTTTATCGTGTATGACGGCGGACAAAGCCAGCTGACAAACCAAAAGCGGCTTTACGAAGTTTTGCTGGCACTTTATAAAAAAACTCATAATAATGAGGCTCCCACAACGGATAACCCCCTTCGCATTTCCGCCTGGATCCTTTCTCACGGACACAGCGACCATTTCAATACGATGGTGAATTTCGTGAAAACCTATTGCGCCAACTATCAGACCTATAAGATCACGCTTGACCGTCTGATCACAAACTTCTCCTCCAATGAGGAGCTTTACGTTACCGGTAATGGCAACAAAACGGTGATGGATCTGTACGCTACCATGTCCTCTAAGATAAAGGATGCTCCGGGTGAGGAGCAGGGCTTTAAGTACTACAAGGTCCACACGGGTCAAAAATTCTATCTTGCCAATTTGGAATTTGAGGTCATACATACACATGAGGATCTGTATCCGATGCGTATTTACAGGCTGAATGAGAGTACAACCGTTTTCCGTATGACCATGCATAACACCACCAACCACGTGATCGACCAGGCATCCAGCACGTCCATGATGTGGCTTGGCGATGCCGAGGATCCGCCCAGTGCTTGTATGCGTGCTACGTACGGCGCGTATCTTGACAGCGATATGGTGCAGGTAGCGCACCACGACTATCAGGGCTCCGAATACGAGCTGTACGAGCTCATCTCGCCCGAATGCGTGTGGTGGCCCGTGATCAGAAAGCGGTATAACAAAACCTGCCATACCAAGGAGTCGAATCATTATTACCGCGTCGTGAATTATAAGATCAACTATGAATTGGCATCCGTTAAGCATATCTTTTTGCTTGACCAATACAACTACACGCTTTCTATCACGGAAGGCGGTCCCGACTACAGCATATACGGGCAAAGCTCTAGCGGTATTTGCCATATCGGTGAGGATGGCAATATTACTGCCGTACCCATCGAATTTGTCGTTTCCAATAACGTAAGTACGTCGTATATTCGCAAATGAATTTAAATTGCCTCCGTATGGCAGCTTAAAAATCAACAAAGAGGGGCTGCGTCATTTACGCAGCCCCTACTTTTGAAAGGAGCATCTATGGCGTTTGACGCAGGGTTTCTCGCGGCAGTTGCTGCGGAAATCAAGGCGGTGGCACTTGGTGCCGCCGTTGAAAAAATCCACCAGCCCGAGCGCGATGCCATCGTGCTCGGCATGCGCACCTTCGAGGGAGGCAAGCGATTGCTGATCAACGCAGGAGCTTCCAATCCGCGCGTTGGCTTTACGGATATTCCCATGGAAAATCCGCAAAATCCACCGCAGTTTTGTATGCTGCTTCGCAAGCGTCTGTCGGGTGCACGACTATCCGACGTAAGGCAGGAGGGGTTCGAGCGCGTTTTGGTTACCGAGTGGGATACGCGGGATGATATGGGCTTTCCCACCAAGTGCCGCCTTATCATTGAAATGATGGGGAAATACAGTAATCTGATCTTTACCGATGCCACGGGACGCATCGGTGCTGTTTTACGCCCTGTGGATTTTACAACAAGCACGCGTCGGCAGGTCCTGCCGGGTATGCGGTACGAGCTGCCTCCACCACAGGATAAGTGCGATCCTACCACCGTTTCGCTTGAGGAGTTTTCACAGCTGGTGAAAGCAGGTGGCGAGCGTCCTCTTGATAAATGGATCACCGATAACTTTCTTGGCATTTCAAGCACCGTAGCGCGGGAGATCGCTTACCGCACCGCGGGTGTGACCGATATACCCGTTTGCGCTGTGGATGGCAACGCGCTTTATTCGGTATTTTCCGCTATTTTTGCTGATGTGCGCGCAGGGAATTTCACTCCCTCTCTTGTCACGGATGAAAAGGGCGTGCCGCGTGAATATGCCTTTTTGCATCTCACGCATTATGCTTCCTTTCGCGAGGTAGAAAGTCCGTCGGCGTTGCTTGATATTTGGTTTGGTACGCGTGACCGTGAGGCACGCGTTAAGCAGCGCGCCACGGATATTTTGCACCTCTTGACAAGTGCACGTGCACGCATCGTGCGCAAATTAGAGCTGCAACGTGCCGAGCTTGCCGCCTGTGAGCAGGCGGGTACGTATAAGCGTATGGGTGATCTGATCGTGCAAAACTCTTATCAGTTAGAAAGAGGTATGACGCGCGCGACCCTCACCGATTATGAGGATTACCGTGAGGATGGCAGCTTTGGCACAGTAGAGGTCGAGCTTGATGGAAGATTAACACCCACCGCCAATGCCCAGCGCTATTACAAAAAGTATGCCAAAAGCAAGAACGCGCGTGTAGAGCTTACCAAACAGGTAAAGGAGGGGGAAGCCGAGCTTGCCTATCTTGAAACGGTAGATGCGGCGCTCGCCACCGCCGAAACGCCAACGGATCTGGGGGAAATCAGGGAGGAGCTTGCAAAAAGCGGCTATGCTGCACGCGTGCGGCAGATCGAGCGAAAGGGAAGGGGTACGCCCCCACCTGCCTTTGCTGAATACCGCACCACAGGGGGCTACCGTGTGCTTTGCGGCAAAAATAACCTGCAAAACGAGTATATTACCCATAAATTAGCTGATAAAAACGATTTTTGGTTTCACGTCAAGGGTATGCCCGGCTCACACGTGGTGCTGCTGCTAGAGGGTAGGGACGAGCCGCCCGCAACCGATTTTACCGAGGCGGCATCCATTGCGGCGATCTTTTCCGCGGCTGACGGCGCCCCGCAGACCGAGGTGGATTACACCACTGTGCGTAATCTCAAGAAAACGCCGGGCGGCAAGCCGGGATACGTGATTTATCATACCAATTGGAGCGCGGTCGTTTCCCCCGATAAGGAGGAGATCGCAAGGCTACGTATCAAGTAAGGGGAGGGAGCTATGACACTCATTATTGCCGAAAAGCCCAGTCTTGCACGCAATATTGCCGCGGGGATCGGTAAGCTTGTGCGGCGTGACGGGTATCTTGAGGGCGAGGGGTATCTGGTTACCTGGGCGTTTGGACATCTTTTTTCGCTTGTTGATATCGAAAGCTACGCAGGGGGCGAGCAGGGTGCCAGATGGACGCTTGAAAATCTCCCCTGTATCCCGTCGGAATTTCGCTTCGAGCTTCGCCGTGACCGCGAAAAAAAGCAGGTGGACGCGGGCGTTATGAAGCAGTTTAATGTCATTAAGGCGCTTTGCAACCGTCCCGATGTGGATACGGTTGTCAATGCCGGGGACGCCGACCGTGAGGGAGAGATCATTGTGCGCCTTTGCGTCGAGCATGCGCTCCAAGCACCTAAGGTGCAAAAAAGGCTTTGGCTGCCCGATCAGACCCCAGAAACCGTTGCCGAGGCGCTACGAGATCTTGGCGATGCCGCGGCGTATCAAAACCTTGCAAACGAGGGGCTTGCACGCACGTATATTGACTGGCTCTACGGTGTCAATCTCACGCGCTATGCCACCATCAAGTGCGGCACACTGCTGCGCGTCGGACGCGTGATCGCACCCATCGTGCGCGCGATCTATGAGCGCGATATGGCGATCAGAAATTTTGTGGTGGGGAAATATTTTGTTCCTTACAGTAACGCCCAAACAAACGGCGAGCAGGTGGAGCTGACAAGCAAGCAAAAATTTGACGATACCCCCGACGGTAGAGAAAAGGCGGCGGCACTTTGCGCTGCTATGAACGAGGCGGGCGCCGTCGTGCGCGCCGTGAAGCGAAAAAAGGATACCCTGCAGCCGGGCAAGCTCTACTCGCTTTCCAAGCTGCAAAACGTACTGGGTAAAAAGCATAAAATGTCCATGGCTGACAGTCTTGCTATCATTCAGTCCCTTTACGAAAAAGGATATCTCACCTATCCCCGTACCAACTCCGAGTATCTTGCCACCGCCGAAAAGGATAAGATGCGTAAGATCCTTTCGCAGTGCAGGGCGCTTGGCTATGCCGTTTGCTTTAAGGATAGCCCTAAGATCTTTGACGATAGCAAGATCGAATCCCACTCCGCGCTCACACCCACTTATAAAATACCCAAAAAGGGAGAGCTTACGGAGCGTGAGAACATCGTTTATGCAACCGTGTTCCGTCGCTTTGTGGCTGTTTTTTGCGCCGAGGCTTGTGTTGCCGAGCGCACAGAGATCACAGTGGGCGTTGGCGAGCTTGAGGAATTTGTCCTTAAGGGTCTTGTTATCAAGGAGCGCGGCTGGATGAAATATGACGATGCCGCGCAAAAGGATAAGCTGCTTCCCAAGCTGAGCAAGGGGGATATTGTCAATATCGCCTTCCAGCCAAAGCAAAAGGAAACAACGCCCCCGAAGCATTATACCATTGAAACACTCAACAATTATCTGAAAAACCCCTTCCGCGATGAAAAAGCGGCGGCAGAGGATGCTGTGGGAAGTGACGATAGTGAAGAATACAAGGCTGTTTTTGAGGGGCTGGAGCTTGGCACCGAGGCAACCAGAACGGGCATTATTGACAACGCGCGCAAGAGCGGCTATATTGCATTAAATAAAGACGTATATACCATTTTGCCGGGCGGTGAATATCTTATCGAAAGCCTTGATCGATTAGGGATCCGAATGGATAAATTCCGTACCAGCGAAATGGGCAAGGCACTCAAAAAAGTGTTTCGCGGAGAGTTATCTGTAAATGACAGCGTGGCACTCGCCGCCGATGAGGTGCGCGCCGTCTTTGAGAAAAAGGATCTGCCGCCCGAGGAGGATACCGATATCGGTGTTTTCGGTGAAGAAGTGGGCAGCTGCCCCCTTTGTGGGAAGCGCGTTGTGCGCGGCAAATTCAGCTACGGCTGTGCGGGGTATAAGGAGGGGTGCGATTTTCGCGTCAATACCTCTATTTGCGGCAGAGTCATCTCTGCTGCCAATATGCGGCTTTTGCTGGAAAAGGGGAAGACCTCGAAGATCAAGGGCTTTGTTTCCAAAAAAACAGGCAACCCCTTTGATGCAGCCCTACGGCTTGAAAATGGCAAGGCAGTGTTTGATTTTTCTAATAAATAAAGGAAAGCCAAGGAGCGTTTCACGCTTCCTTGGCTTTCCTTGTTGTATAACGAAGACTTTTTGCAAAGTCTTCGTTCGAAAACCACCGGTCCGGTTGGTGATCATGACTTTTAATTGCTCTGACAAGCAATGCCGTAGCTCTTTGCATAGCTTTCTGCGTAAGATCCCGCCTCACAGATCACAGTCAAGCTCCCGCAGCCGTCAAATACGGCGTGCCCAATGCTCGCCACACTTGGGGGAAGCGTAATTTCAAGCAGAGAGCTGCAATCGTAAAAGGCAAACCAGTCGATCATCTCCACACCCTGTGGAACAATAACGGCGGCAATTGTCGTGTTTCCCTCAAAAGCACGCTCACCGATCTTTTTTACAGGGTAACCGTCAAGAGAATCGGGAATGCGCACCAGGGAATGCGTGCCCTCATAGCCCGTCACTGTTGCCGAACCGTTTTCCACAGTATAATGGAAAATTATATTGCCCTCGGCGCTATTATCCTCACTCGCTCCTGTCAGTACCGCAATTTTTTCCTTAAGCTCTTTGATCTCGCTTTCAAGCCGACCTTCGTTTATGTATTTTTCCTCCCGCACCTTTTGCAGTTCGGCCTCAAGCTCCGCAATGCGGGCAAGATTTTTGTCCTCGCCATCGGTAGCATCCTGCCCCTCGCTTGTCCCCGCGGGAGCACACCCCGTCAGTAAAAAAATACAAAGCAAAAGCGCAAGCAAGCGTTTTTTTATCCTTTTCACAAAAGCACCTCCTTTTTTTAACAGTATAGCAAAGGAGAAGCGCAAAACAACGCGAAAAAGGGGAGGCTGAAAAAACAATTGTGTGAGGGGGAATAAAAATCCGTAAAATACCATCAAGGGCTCGTCCGTTTCGGGCAGATCGCCCGAAACAAACAGAATGCCTTGGCGGCTAAACACCGCCATTGCCAAAGCAAACGGCATTCTTCCCTTGTTTTGCCAGAGGCAAAACAAAAGGTTCTCGCCATGCTCGATAGCCGCCAAAACAAAAAGGGCACTCCAT
>JAZOCO010000068.1:0-5984 GCA_045596505.1 Eubacteriales bacterium | reverse complement strand
GAACCCGAAGGTGATGCTTTTTGACGAGCCCACCTCAGCCCTTGACCCCGAGATGGTCGGCGAGGTGCTGGATCTTATGAAGCAGCTGGCAAATGAGGGTATGACGATGGTGATCGTCACGCACGAGATGGGCTTTGCCCGTGAGGTGGCAGACCGCATTCTCTTTATGGACGGCGGCGTGATCGCTGAGGAGGGTACGCCCGATGAGATCTTCGGCGCACCGAAAAGCGAGCGCCTGAAAGGGTTTCTCGCCAAGGTGCTTTAAATTCAAAAAGAGCGTGTGCATCGCACACGCTCTTTTTCGTTATCTGATTCCGTAGTTCTCAATAATATAATCCATATCCTTGTCGCCGCGCCCCGAAAGATTGATCAGCACTGAGCCGTGATCCATCTCTTTTGCCAGCTTCATGCCAAAGGCAACGGCGTGCGAGCTCTCGATCGCGGGAATGATGCCCTCAAGACGGGCGAGCTTATAAAAGGCGTCAATGGTCTCCTCGTCGTTGATGACGTCGTATTTGACGCGCCCGATCTCCTGGAGGAACGCGTGCTCAGGACCGCTGGAGGGATAGTCAAGTCCGCTTGCTACCGAGTAAACGGGTGCGGGGTCGCCGTTTTCGTCCTTGAGCATAATGCTGTTAAAGCCGTGCATGATGCCCTCTGTGCCGTATTTGAGGCTGGCTGCGTGGTCGCCCAGCTTTTCCCCTCTGCCTAAGGGCTCGATGCCGTAAATGTCAACGGGGTCGTTAAGGAACCCGGCAAACAGGCCCGCTGCGTTAGAGCCGCCGCCCACACAAGCCACGATCGCGCTTGGCAGATGCCCCGTCATATCGATAAACTGCTCTCTTGCCTCGATACCCACAACGCTTTGGAAATCGCGCACCATCATGGGGAAGGGATGGGGACCGAGAACGGAGCCGATGCAGTAAATGGCGTTTTCATATTCGCGGCTGTAAGCTTCAAACGCGGCGTCAACGGCTTCCTTCAAGGTTTTAAGACCGTGCGTGACCTCAATGACGTTTGCACCAAGGATCTTCATACGCGCCACGTTCGGTGCTTGCTTTTTGATATCCACCGATCCCATATAAATGTCACACTCAAGCCCGAAGTAGGCAGCGGCCGTGGCAAGTGCCACGCCGTGCTGCCCCGCGCCCGTTTCGGCGATCACCTTTTTCTTGCCCATAAATTTGGCAAGCAGCGCCTCACCCATACAGTGATTGAGCTTGTGTGCGCCCGAATGGTTGAGATCCTCGCGCTTTGCGTAAAGCTGCACCTTGCCGCCCATCGCATCGGAAAGGCGCTCTAAGTGCGTCACGGGCGTGGGTCTGCCCTGGAACTCCTTGCGGATGCGACGAAGCTCGGCAATGAATTTTCTCGATTGGCAAATGGAATAGTATGCCTCCGTGATCTCCTGCATCGCGCGCTTTAGCTTGTCCTCCACATAAACGCCGCCGTACTTGCCAAAGTAACCGTTTTTATCGGGATAGTTGTTAAAATACGTGTTAAAATCAACGTCGCCAAGTTTCATATCTTACCTCCTAATTATAACCGGATAAATAAAAAACGCCCCGACAGATCCATCTCATCTGTCAAGGACGAATAAGAGCTCTTATCCGCGGTGCCACCTTGCATTCATAGAAAATTCTATGCACTTTTCGGATACCGACATATCCTTGGCAATGACGCTTGCCATACGCGTCGCAGAATACTGGGCAAGGCATACCTTGCTGTTGACTGCGCCCTCAGCGGTCCATTTGACAACCTGTTTCTTACCCAATTTTCAGCAACGTGGGCTCTCTGTGAAGGCATGATCGCCGTTATCTCCGCGTCAACGGTTTATTTACTTGTGATGACATTATAGCACTTTGCGCGCCCCTTGTCAATAGCCAAAATAAATTTTCTCACAAGGTTTTCGGGCAGCGAGTTGACAGCGGACCTTTTTTAGATTATACTAACTGTATAGTACTATATTATGTTTCAAGGAGGCAACCATGGAAATAAAGATCAAGGTGAGTGAGCTTTTTGACCTTACGCATTCTCTTGCGGGTACGCGCCTGGCAACCCTCATTTATCCCTTTGAGGCGCTCTCTTATATTGGGGATTGGATCGTTGAGATCGGGGCTTCGCTCGATCCCTGCGCTTATGATCACCCCGCCCCCGATATTTGGATCGCGAAGAGCGCTAAGGTAGCGCCAAGCGCCGCGATCGAGGGACCTACCATCATTGGAGAGGGTGCAGAAATTAGGCACTGTGCCTATATTCGCGGCAACGCTCTTGTCGGTGCGGGTGCAACGGTTGGGAACTCCACGGAGATCAAAAACGCTATTTTGTTTGACGGTGTGCAGCTGCCCCATTATAATTACGTGGGGGATAGCATTCTTGGATATCGTGCGCACCTCGGTGCGGGTGCCATTCTTTCCAATTTCCGCAGCGACGGGGGGAATATCACCGTGCGTGCGGGGGAGCTTGTGCTTGAAACGGGCAGGAGAAAGGTTGGCGCGTTTGTAGGGGATCACGGCGAGATCGGTGCGGGTGCGGTCCTGAATCCGGGCACGGTGATAGGTCGCCGCGCGGTGGTCTATCCGCTTTCCTCGGTGCGCGGCTACGTGCCCGAGCAGCATATTCATAAGGGGTGCGGCAACGTAGTGCCGCGCAACCTTTGAGTGCGTTATTGACGGCGATAAAGAAATGTGGTATACTAAGAGTTGCGAGCAATGCTACAATAGGAGGTTTATATGAATGTTTTACTAACGGGTGGTGCTGGTTATATCGGTAGCCATACTGTGGTTGAAATGTGCGCGGCAGGGCACGACGTGGTCGTGGTGGATAACTACTACAACAGCACGCCTCGCGCAATGGAAAGGGTCGAGAAGATCATTGGCAAAAAGATCCCCCTATACGAGGCGGATGTGGCTGACGAGGCGGCAATGGATCGCATCTTTGCGGAGCAAAAGATCGATGCCGTTGTGCATTTTGCAGGATACAAGGCGGTTGGTGAGTCAGTGAGAAAGCCCATAGAATATTACGGCAATAATATTGGCTCTACCTTAACGCTTCTGCGCTCTATGAAAAAGGCGGGCGTGAAGAAGCTGATCTTCAGCTCCTCGGCAACCGTTTACGGCACACCCGAAAAATGCCCCATCACCGAGGACAGCCCCACGGGCAATTGCTCAAATCCTTACGGCTGGACCAAATATATGATCGAGGTCATTTTGCGTGACTACTGTGTGTCCGATCCCGATATGCAGGTCATTTTGCTGCGTTATTTCAACCCCGTTGGTGCACATAAAAGCGGAATGATCGGTGAAAATCCAAACGGTATTCCCAATAACCTGATGCCGTTTATCACACAGGTAGCTGTTGGTAAGCTAAAGGAGCTTTCCGTGTTTGGCGACGATTATCCCACGCACGACGGCACGGGCGTGCGCGACTTTATCCACGTGGTGGATCTTGCGCGCGGTCACGTGGCAGCGCTTGGCTATGAAAAGAAGGGCGCGGCTGTGTTTAATCTTGGAACGGGCACGGGATATAGCGTGCTTGATATGGTAAAGGCGTTTGAAAAGGTGAACGGTGTGCCCGTCCCCTATAAGATCGCACCGCGCCGCCCCGGCGATATTGCCGCTTGCTTTGCCGATCCCACAAAGGCAAGGGAGGAGCTTGGCTGGGTCGCCGGCCACGATCTGAATGATATGGTGCGCGATGCGTGGAACTGGCAGTCCCAAAACCCCAACGGATATGGGGACTAATGATACAAAAAAGAGCGATCTGCTAAGGGCAGCTCGCTCTTTTTTGCAAATCTTACAGTAAAGGGGGTGGAAATTTTATCGAAATTGTCCCTTGCATAATATTCACAAATGTGGTAAAATATATATAGTAAGCAGGTAGAGCTTAAAATGCACGCAGCCTTGCTTTAAATAAAGGTGGGAGGTTTTGGCAGGTGTTTCAGGTTGGAGAATATATCGTTTATGGCATTAACGGCATCTGCCGTGTGGAGGACGTTTGCGCCTCCCCCTACGATCAGACCGATCCGCGCACATACTATCTTTTAGTGCCCCTTAATAACCCGATGAGCTCTACCATCTATACGCCTGTTGATAACGAGCGTGTGCCAATGCGCCGCTTGATGACGCGTGAGGAGATCGAAGCACTCATTGCAGATATGCCAACGATTGATCTTTTGACCGTACCTGTAGAAAAACAGCGGCGCGAGATCTACCGTGCCACCATCGGTACGCTTGCCCCTCACGGTTACGTGCAGGTCATTAAAACGGTGCACCGTCGTCGCGAGGAGCTGACAGCCGCACACAAGCATTTTCCCGTAACGGATCTTGAATACGGCAGGCTTGCCAAGCATTTGCTGTATAGCGAATGCGCACACGTGCTGGGGCTTCCTGAGGAAAATATGGAGGAATATATCAATTCCCGCATCCCGAAGGCTGAATAAATAAATAAAACGAGGGCATCTCAAATCGTAAGTTTGAGATGCCCTCGCTGTGTCGGGTCGCCTGACGCATTTTTTATTTTTTTGTGGGCTGCATAATGGCATCGATCGCCGAAATGCAGTTGGCGCGGAAGCCCGCCTGCTCAAGCGCCGTCACGCCCTTGATGGTAGAGCCACCGGGGGAGCACACGGCATCCTTTAGTTCGCCCGGGTGCTTGCCGCTCAGCAGCTGAAGCTTAGCGCTGCCCAGCACCATTTGCGCAGTCATTTGAAGCGCGTTTGTACGGGTAAGACCGTATTTCACTCCTGCATCGGCAAACGCCTCGATCATCATATCAACAAAGGCAGGACCGCACCCCGCAACCGCACCGCCGATCCCCATTTGGGAGGAGGGAAGTGTGATCACCGTGCCAAGTGCGCCAAAAAGCTCTCTTACAAGGGAAAGCTCCTCCGCCTTGAGGGAATGCTCCTCCTCAAACAAAAACACACCCTCGCCAACAGCCGCCGGCGTGTTTGGCATCACGAATTGCACGCGCGTGTCGGCGGATAACGCCGCACGGTATCGTGCGTGATCCCAGCCAAGAGCAATGGAGATCAATGCCTTCTCCTTAATGGTGTCGCCAAGCGAGGAAAGCGCATCCTCGATCTGTGCGGGCTTGCACGCCATTACGACAAGATCGGCGGTTTCACCCACCTCGCGTGCTGTTTTTGCAGGGCAAAAGCCAAGTCTTGCCGCGTTGTCACCAAGCTTCTTTTGATTGGGCGCGTAAGCGATCATATTCGCAGGGGCAAGCTTGCCTGCTTTTATAAAGCCCTCGGCGAGTGCCAGCGCCATATTACCCATTCCGATAAAGCCAAGCCTCATAGTATCACCTCACAATTCGTTGTCTTTATTATAAAAGAGAGCCGCTTAAAAGTCAAGTGAAATATAAAAAAGAAGCCGCGTGGCGACTTCTTTTTTATATCAATATCGTTTTTCCATTACACGCGGGTCACTTTGCCCGAGCGCAGGCAACGGGAGCAAACCGCCACGGTCGTGGGGGTCCCGTCAACGATAGCCTTAACCTTGCGGATATTGGGCTTCCAAGAACGGTTGGTCTTGCGGTTGGAGTGAGAAACGTTCTGACCGAACACTACGCCCTTGCCGCATACGCTGCACTTTGCCATATTGACACCTCCTGTCACACCTCGCGGTGCGTATCGTTATATCCATTATATTTTTAACAGCGACAATCATTATACCATATAAAAAATTAAAATGCAAGACTTTTTTGTAATTTTTTCGAACTTTTCGAACTTTTCTCCATTTCGTCAGGAAATCGTATTGTCAAGACGGTAGATGAGGCTGCGTATCTGAGCAAAATCTCCCAAGGCAAGGGCATTTTGCATCAGCTCTTGCGTGCTGCTGTGTGCAGGCACGTCAGCCTTGGCGGCAATAAAGACCGTCAGCGCGGGGGAATTGCCCTTTGGTGCTGTGATCACACGGGCGCCTGCGATTGGCAATGCCAGCTCGGCGGTAAATCGGTGAAGATCCAGTAAAAGCGAC
>JAZOCO010000067.1:0-15997 GCA_045596505.1 Eubacteriales bacterium | reverse complement strand
CTACAAGTTCGTCGGGCTTTCTCATAACACCCTGCGCGGTGCCGCAGGCGGCGCAGTTCTCATCGCAGAGCTTCTGTACAAGGAAGGCTATTTCGATTGACCCGAGGATACAAAGAGATAAAGAGGAAGGGGAGCCCTTTTGCAAAAGGGCTCCCCTTCCTCTTTGCTTTTCGCATTCGCGAAAAGCAAATTCACCTACTCCTGCCAAAACCCTTTGAGACATTTAAAAGACTTTTTCTCACACTCCTACACTTTCTAGCGTCATTCTGAGGGTTTCAACGCTTATTACGAGTCATTCTGAGGGTTTCAACAAAGAAACCCGAAGAATCTCCGAAAGTGCAAGTGGCACTTTCGGCGGTATGTTCGCACTAACCTTTTACAGCCTTAAAGTAACATTTTGCCAAACAAGGAGTCTTGTGCAAACAAACCGCGCCCTCGGCTTCTTGCCTCGGTCGAGATCCTTCGACTCGGCTTTGTTGCCTCGCTCAGGATGACCCAAGCGAACGATACATTGTATAAAAGTCAAGACCCAAACATTTCTCTCACTCACATTCTTCTGACAACTCTATCACACGCTTTCCGCGGCAAAGCGCCATTTTCTTATATTTTGCCGCCCCGCCGTATGGGCGCACGACATAGGTCACTACCGTGTCGCTTTGATCGAGCATCCAAGCATTTCTCTTATCTATAGCAAATCGAGGCGGGGCGCTTGACACCTCAAACGGAAGCACGGTATCCGCTTCGTTAAAAGCATTTTGCCTACCGCGCGGCATATATGCAAGCACCACGGTATACCGTATATGCGGATAATATTTTTTTAAGCGCTCCAGAGAGTGTAGCGCAAATCGGTCAAAATTTCCGTGGTTACCAACATAAAAGTTTTCGGCGTTTTCGCTACGGATCAACCACTCCAAGATCTCATATAAACAATCGCTTACGCCCTGTGGGGCATCACCGTGCCCAAAAAAAGTTACTGTCAAAATATTTCTCCCCAAAATATTATTGTGTGTCCTATTAGGATATATATGTTATTTTAACATATCCTTTTCGGATATACAATAACATTATCAACTATTTTGGGGGCTTTATTTTGATCAATTACGTTATCATAGGAAACAGAGTTAAAGAATTCAGAAAACGAAAGGGCTGGACGCAGGCAACCTTGGCGGAATTCTCCGGGGTAGAGCCGTCTAACATTTCTCATATCGAGCGCGCCGCCACAAAGGTCAGCTTGCCCACTTTGATCAAAATTGCAAACGCGCTTGACGTTTCGCTTGACGAGCTGGTGTATCAGAACCTCAAAAAATGTGAGCATGTGTCAAATGCGCAGATCGACACCCTGCTTTCGGATTGCACCGCAGAGGAGCTGAGTGCCATTCGCGAGGTCATTACAACCACAAAAGCCGTGCTTCGCTCAAAGAGATAAACCTGCTTTCTAATACCTTAACCATATCCTTTTTGCTCCAAGGTTTTCGGGGGTGGAAAGTGAATTTGTTTGCCGCAGGCAAACAAAGAGAAGGGCGACCCCCTTTTTCAAAAGGGGGTCGCCCTTCTCTCTTTCGTTTTCCTATCACTTAATCGAAAAGCTAATATTTTGCAATCTCTCCATTGCGGCGCGGAACACCGTTTTATCGTTTTCGTGCGTAAGACACTGCTCAGCATCCTCGATCGGGACCCACTCGACCTCGGCGATCTCACCCTCACGGGGCTTGATGCTCTCCTCGGTGGTGAAGGCAAGGAAATACACGACCTCCTTCATCACCCCGGGTGAGGGACTATACGTCACGGTAGAGCGGAAATCCGAAATAATGGCAACGCGGGAGGAGGTCTCCTCCATTACCTCACGCAGCGCCGTTGCATATTCGCTCTCCCCCTCCTCCATATGTCCCTTGGGGAAGGAGCGACTGCCGCCCGCCCTATGCCGTATCATCAGAATATAATAGCTATCCTTCTCGCGGCGCACCACCAGTGCGCCGCAGGATTTTTCCCAAGTCATTTAAACCCTCCTTATGGATCGAAGTCGGCGTGAGCTCATCTCACTGCTCGATCTCCTCCATCACAAAGGCTTCGAGAATATCTCCAACCTTGATGTCATTGAAACGATCCAGCGCAATACCGCATTCATACCCATCGGCAACCTCTTTTACGTCGTCCTTGAAGCGGCGAAGCGACGCGATCTTATCCTCAAAGATCACAATGCCGTCGCGCACCACGCGGATCTGAGATTGGCGCGTGATCTTACCGTCCTGGACGTAAGAGCCTGCAATGAAGCCGACGTTCGGAACGTGGATGGTCTGACGCACCTCCGCGTGACCGATCACGTTTTCACGGAACTTAGGCGCCAGCATACCCTTCATTGCCGCCTCGATCTCCTCGATGCACTCGTAAATGATGCGGTAGGTACGTATATCCACATTCTGGCGCTCAGCGGAATCAATAGCAGACTTATCGGGACGCACGTTAAAGCCAACGATGATGGCGTTAGATGCGGCGGCAAGCATAACGTCACCCTCGATGATACCACCGACGGCGGCGTGGATGACGCGCACCTTGACCTCCTCATTCGTGAGCTTTTCAAGCGATTGCTTTACTGCCTCAGCAGAGCCTGCAACGTCAGCCTTTACGATAATGTTAAGCTCCTTCACACCCTCGGAGATCTGTGCAAACAGGTCGTTGAGGTTGGCGCGTGCATTTGCCTTAAAGCCCTCTTCCTTGGCTCTGTCACGGCGCTGATCCGCAAGAGTTCTTGCCATACGCTCGTCTTCCACGGCGGCAAACTCATCGCCTGCCTCCGGCACCTCAGCAAGACCCACGATCTCAACGGGAACGGAGGGACCTGCCTCCTTCACCATCCTGCCCATATGGTCGCTCATGGTACGAACACGACCAACAGCCGTGCCTGCGATCACGATATCGCCGCCCCTCAGCGTGCCGTTTTGCACCAGCACCGTTGCAACAGGTCCGCGTCCCTTATCAAGCTTAGATTCGATGATGATACCCTTGGCGCGACGATCGGGATTTGCCTTCAGCTCCTTCATATCAGCCACCAGCAATACGTTTTCAAGCAGCGTGTCGATTCCCTCGTGCTTCAATGCCGAGATGGGCACGCAGATCACATCGCCGCCCCACTCCTCGGGCACGAGGTCGTATTTGGTAAGCTCCTGCTTGATGGCATCGGGATTTGCGCCCGGCTTATCCATTTTATTTATGGCAACGATAATATCGATCTCGGCAGCCTTGGCGTGGTTGATCGCCTCTACGGTCTGGGGCATAATGCCGTCATCCGCCGCCACAACGAGGATCGCGATATCCGTTGCCTTTGCACCACGTGCACGCATAGCGGTAAACGCCTCGTGTCCGGGCGTGTCAAGGAAGGTGAGGTCCCTGCCGCCTACCTTTACGCGATATGCACCGATATGCTGGGTAATGCCGCCTGCCTCGCCTGCCGTCACGTTGGTATTACGAATGGCGTCAAGCAAGGAGGTCTTGCCGTGGTCTACGTGTCCCATTACGCACACAACGGGTGCGCGGTCAATAAGATCCTCCGCCTTATCCTCGGTATCGTCAAAGAGCTTCTCCTCAATGCTGACGACGACCTCCTTGGTCGCCTCAACACCAAGCTCGGAGGCGATGAGGAACGCGGTATCAAAATCAATGGTTTGGTTGAGGGTGACCATCATACCCATCATCATAAGCTTTTTCACGACCTCTGCGGGCGCTATCTTCATACGTGATGCGAATTCGCTCACCGTGATCTCCTCGGGGATCGTGACGGAGTTTGCCTGCTTGGTGACGGGCGCAGAGGATTTTTTCGCGCCCTTCCTGCCTGAGGTAAAGGCATGCGTGCCGACCTGCTGCTTCTTGAAGCGCTGGTTTCCGCCGCGCGCGTCGCGCACAGCGTCAGGCACGAAATTGTCAAGACGCTCGTCGTATTTTGAAAGGTCTACGCTTGAGCCGCGCATATCCACCACGCGCGTACCGCGTGCCTTTGTTGAGGCATCGGTGCCCTTGGGCGTTTGCGCACGGGTGATGACCTGCGGGCGGAATTGCTCGCGCACGACGCGCCCGCCCCCTTCATCCTTATCGCGGAAGCCACCGTTATTACGCTGCTGGGGTCTTTGCTGCTGGCGATTATCCCCACGAGGCTGTGTGAACACAGGCTTTACGCTCCCCTGTGCAAACGCGCCGCCACGGGGCGGGAAGCTTGTGCGCGGTGCACGCTCACCCATTTGTGCTGCACCCGTTTGCTGTGCAGGGCGCGTGCCCGTGGCATCGCGATGCTGCTGGGCGGGTGCGGCGGGGCGCTGCGCGCCAATGGTGGCACGCAGATTTTGCGGAATGTTGTAGGTGCGGGGCGTAGGTCTTGCCTGCTCGCTCGCACGCGGCGCCGATTTTTCTTCGGCTGCCTTTTGCGGCGCGGATTCTTTGGAGGGTGCGGGTGCGGGTGCGGGTGCGGGAGTCTTGACAGCCTCCGTCTTCGGTGCGGACTTCACCTCGGGCGCTGCCTTTTCTTCTGCTTTTACCTGCTTCTTTTCGGGCGCTTGCTCCGCCTTAGCAGGCTCGGATTTTGCCTGTGCTTTTTCCTCTGTCTTTTCGCGTTGGGGCTTCTTGGCAACCGTCGGGATATAGGTATCTCCAAAAAGATACGCGTCGATATCCACGATCTGCTTTTCGCGCGTCAGTGCCTCGAAAATCACGTCAAATTCCCTCGTTTCCAGGGTCTTTTGCGTGGTTTTACACTCAAAACCGCGCACAGACATCAATTCTGTGATCTGCTTGCTCTTGATACCAAGATCCTTTGCCAGTTGTGCAACCTTAAAAGCCATATTCCCTCCTTGTCCTCCGCCAGTCCGTGCGGGGGAGCCTTCCAAAGTTTGTTTAGATTTTACACGTGCGCACACGCCGCGTACGCGCCGCTGTTTATAGTGAAATGCCGTGAAGCGCGGCGATCGCCGCCGCAAGATTTGGATCCGTGACGCCAACGGCGCCAACCGCACCGCCTCGCTTGCCCACTGCCGTGGCAAGCTCACCGCTATCAAGCGAGAGGGTGACGGTGTGTACCTTGTAATAAGCGGTGCGATCCGCGATCCGCTTGTGGGTGTTTTCCGAGGTGTTTGCCGCCTCTATCACGATAAGGGGCTGTTTTTCTCCCCCGTTTGGCGCTCTTTTCAACGCCTGACATATCAAAGGCACGCCGATGATCGCACGACCCGCGCGCACCGCAAGCCCAAGATATGAAAGCGTTTTCGTTTCAGTTTCCTTCATATGCCGCCAGCTCCGCGCGCATGGCCGCGATCACCTCATCGGGGATCGCGCACGCCAGATTGCGCGCAAGGCGTCCCGTGCGTTCTGCCTTTGCAAGACACGTGCTGCTCTTACAAATATACGCGCCGCGACCCGATTTTTTGCCCGTAAAATCAAGGGACACCGTGCCCGCCGGGTCACGCACTACGCGAAGCAGCTCCTTTTTGGGAAAATGCCCGTTGCAGCCAAGGCATTGGCGCTCGGGTATCTTTTTTACCTTCTGCTCCATTTTTTAATACCGTTTGGCGTTATTCTGCCTTAATATCGATCTTGTAGCCCGTAAGTCTTGCCGCAAGACGCGCGTTAAGGCCCTCTCTGCCGATCGCAAGAGAAAGCTGGTCGGGATCGACAAGCACACGGCAGGCACGCTCACCTGTAAGCTCAACGGAAAGCACGCGTGCGGGGGCAAGCGCCGCGGCAATAAACTCCTCGGGCGTTTCGCTGTAAGGAATGATATCGATCTTTTCTCCACGCAGCTCCTCAACGATCCCGCCGATACGCATACCGCGATTACCGATACAAGCACCGATGGGATCCACGCTCTCGTCGCGCGAATACACAGCCACCTTGCTGCGCACACCCGCCTCACGGGATACGCTCTTGATCATAACCACGCCCTCGGCGATCTCGGGGATCTCCAGCTCAAACAAACGGCGCACCAGACCCGAATGGGAGCGCGAAAGCGTGACCAGCGGACCGTGTGCCTCCTTGTTGACCTCTAATACAAAGACCTTTACACGGTCGTCTACCTCAAAGCTCTCCCCGGGGATCTGCTCGCTTCTAAGCAGCACGGCACGACCTGTGCCGGTATCCAGCACCACATTACCGTTTACAGGGTCGATCTTGCTGACCGTGGCGGTGATGATCTCCTCGCGCTGGCTCTCGTAAGCCTCCTGCATCACGCGGCGCTCGCCCTCGCGAATGCTTTGAATGATCACGGATTTTGCGGCAGCTGCCGACAGGCGACGGAAATTCTCGGGCTTCACCTTGATCTCGATCAGCTTGCCCAGCGTGTGGCGCTTGTTCAGCTTTTTCGCGTCCTCAAGCGTGATCTCGTTTTCGGGATCGGTCACGACCTCCACCACAGTCTTTTGCTGAAAAACGCGCACGTCGTCCTTTTCCAGATCAAAAACGATCCTCACGTTTGCGTTTGCACCGTATTCCTTATGGTATGCGGAAACGAGTGCTGCTTCAATTTTTTCCATCATGTACGCTTTGGGGATCCCCTTCTCTCTTTCAAGAAGGTCAAGTGCGTTCAGGAACGACTCCTTGCTGCTTTTCGTGCTCATGATCTTATCCTTTCGTTTATGTTCTTTTCTTTCTCGATCCAAGTTGCTTTTAAAATTCAAATACGGTTGATATCTTGGAGATAAGCGTGCGTTTAAACGCCAAAACGCTCTCCGCTACCTCAACCAAAACGTTGCCTTCTCCATCACGCCCTGCCAGTATACCGCGGATGGATCTTTGCCCGTCAATGGGTGCAAAAAAACGCAGCTCTACCTGCTCACCCACGAAGAAATCGATGTGTGCGTTGGTGCGCAGCTCACGCTCGATACCGGGGGAGCTGACCTCAAGATCATACGAGGTGTCGATGGGATCCGCCTCGTCAAGCAAGGGGTCGATCGCGCGGTGCATGCGCTCACAATCCTCAATGGTAACCCCCTCGTCACTGTCGATCGTCACACGCAGCACGCGTCTTGCGCCCTCCTTTAAAAACTCCACGTCCCAAAGAAAGAGCCCCAGCTCCTGTGCCACTGGTGTGATCAGATCGCTAACCACCTGCGCAATGTTCTTTCCCGTTGCCAAATGAGCACCCCCTTTTCAAACAAGAGGAGCAGGTCTTACCAACCTGCTCCCACTCTTTCATCTATTGGTAGTATACCACACTTTTTCTCACTTTGCAATAGATTATTCAAATTTTTTTATTTTTTGGCATTTTTGGTGCGAAAAACGCGGAAAATTTTTCCTTTTATACTCGTTTTTTCACAAATCTTTCAATTATTCTGTTTACAACCATCAATTTTTATGTTATAATAATAAATTAGAATAGTAGGTTTTAAAGGAGGACACGCCATGAACGGCACCATACCAAAGAAAGCCGATCTTGCCGCTTGGCTTTCACTGATCGCACGCCCCGACGCCACGAAGCTGCTTGCCGCCGCCGTGCTTTACCTGTTCTCCTCGCTGGTGATCCCCTTTTGCGCGAGTGAGGGCTTGGCACTCCTGTTCGTTGTAGTCTGTGCCTGCTTCTTTTATATGCAAACGCGCACCCTCGCCTCGCTGATTGCCCCCGCGCTGCCCGCCATTTTTCTTTTTTCGCTTTCGGGCAGCATGATGCTTCCCGCCGCCTTCTTCGCCATCGTGTTCGGCGGTGCGTGCGGCGCGATGCTGCTGATCAGCGCCGGGGATCCGCGCCGCGATACGGTCTTGATCCTTTTACCAGCCGCCGCTTATCTTGTAGCGTTCCTTTTGCGGGGCGACGCGATAAACGCGCTGCTAACGCTCCTGCCCCTACCCGTGGCGATCGTGGCGGCGCTTCTTGTGCGCCACTGCACCTCCTTCACCGCCTCGGTTGCTACCCTCACTGCAACTGTCGCGGCGGGGCTGCTCGTGGCAGGGGGTGTGACACTTGCTATTTTCGGAATACTCGACGTTGCCCTGCTCCCCTCGTTTCTTGAGGCGCTTACCGATGGTTTTATGGCGCTTTTGCACGAAAACGCAGCACTTTATGCCGAGGCGGGAATCGAATTTGAGATCTCGGAGCTTGATATCCGCAATATGCTGGCAATGCTTACCAATCTTTCCCCTGCGCTCTTTATCCTCACGGCTATGATGACGGCATACTTTACGTGGCGCACGCTCTCGGTGCTGCTGGTATCCTTTGGCGCGTTGCCGCGTGTGCCCCGCCTGCTCGCAACGCCTACCATGAGCGTGACGGCAGCGGCCTTGTTTTTGATCGCACAGCTCATCGCCCTCATTGGAAACGCCGAAACGGCGACACCAACAGGCGCCGTGGCGCAAAACCTCGCACTTATCCTTGAGCCGGGGCTGGTGCTGCTCGGCACACGCCAGCTGCTTGGGCGCGATACGCCGCGCTCCTGTCTTTCCCTCCTGCTGCTTATCGCCATTGCATATCTTTTTTTCAGCAACCCCGCCACCGCGCTTGCCGTTACAGCGCTTGTCGGCGCCGTTCACGTGCTTATCTGTGCGTTTCATAACGCAAAAAATAAAGAAGGAGAGTCATAATGCTAAAGCAAGCCGATACTCATCGCCGTACGGGCATCGCCATTCCGATGATCGTTCACCTTGCACTGGGACTTTTGTTTTTCGGCGTATACGTTGCAGCATCGCAGTTTTCCGCCACGCTGCTGACCGCGCGCTCGGCACTTGTCTTTCTTGGCGCATACGTTGCCTTTGGTTTGCTTGCTTGCCTGTTTTTTCTCTTAAAAGATCGCAAGCAACGCGGCGAGGAGATCATGTCCGAAACCCTCAATACCAAAATGCACAATATGTTTAAATATGCCGTGGGGCTTCCCTACGCCGTGGTCGACGAGCAAGGGCGCGTGCGTGCGCTCAACAGTGCCCTGCAAAAGATCTTGGGGGAGGACGATCCCTTTTACCGCGGCAGCGTTTCCGATTTTTGCGGCGGCGTTGCGCTGCAAGAGATTATTCGCGCCGGCATCAACGGCGAGGAATCGCGCACCGAGCTTGGCAGATTTACCATGGAATCCATTGCCGCAAGATCCGATGACAGCGCCCCGCCCACCGGGACCCTGCCCGAGTGCGTGCTGGACGGCACGGTGGTGCGCCTGCCCGACGGTGGCCGTTACGTGGCTCGCGCCTATGCGCTTGCCCTTTACAACACCATAGGATATCTTCTCACCTTTACCGACGCATCGGAGCTTCTTGACCTAAAGGAAAAAATGGAGCGTGATATGCCCGCGGTGGCTTACATTGACGTGGATAACCTTGAGGAGCTCACCCAGTATACTCACGCCAACTACCGCGACGCCTCGCGAAAGGTTGACGACGTGCTGATCGCCTGGGCGGCAGATATGAACGGCTTCCTGCGTGAATACGAGCGCGACCGCTACATTATGTTCTTTTCGCAGGAAAAGCTTCGCATCTGCGAGGAGGACAAATTCAGCACCCTGCTCGACCGCATCCGTGATATCCGACTCGGTGAATATGGCATTCCCGTCACGGTATCCATCGGCATTTCCCTTGACGACTGCAATATGGCAGAGCGTGCAAAGGAGGCAAACTCCGCCCTTGACATGGCGCTTCAGCGCGGCGGTGACCAGGTTGCCGTGCGCCGCCGTGACGGCATGCGCTACTACGGCGGTCAGACAAGGCCCTTCCAGCGGCGCTCCCGCGTGCAGTCGCGCGTGGTGGCAAACTATCTGCTCACCAAAATCTCCGAGGCGGACAACCTGCTGATCATGGGACACCGCAACCCCGACTTTGACTCCATCGGTTCGTGCGTTGGCATTGCACAGCTGGGTGTTCTTGCGGGCATTCCCACCAAGATCATTATGGATCTTGACAACGTAAACTTCCGCATTGCCACCGAGCGCCTCACCACCTCTCCCCTTTATGGCGATATGTTCATATCGGCACACAAGGGACTTGATCTGGTGCGATCAGGCACGCTGCTGATCATTGCCGACGCCAACAATTTCCGCATCATCGAATCTCCCGAGGTCGCCAACAGCGTGCGGCAGGTCTCGGGCAAGATCGCCATAATCGACCACCACCGTCAGGCGGGCGAATATGGCTTTGAGCCTGTTGTTAACTATATTGACGCGGGCGCATCCTCCGCGACCGAATTGGTTGCCGAGATGCTGGAGCAAAGCGAAACGGGCAACGAAAGCGACAACAGCAAGCTGGTATCGGACGAGGTTGCCAGCGTGATGCTCTCGGGCATCATGCTTGACACCAACGGCTTTACCCGTAACACGGGCAGCCGCACGCTGGATGCCGCAAGATATCTCTTTGGTAAGGGCGCGAATGCCGAATACGTGCATACCTTCTTCAACCAGGATTATGCCGATTACGTCTGTGAGCGCAGCTTCTCGGGCTGCTCGCTGATGCATAATAACAAGATCGGCCTCACGTGGAGCCACGGCACAGGCAGAGGTGCTGACGACCGCGTAGCTGCCGCCAAGGAGGCGGATCGGCTCCTCAACGTCAAGGGCGTGTGTGCCTCCTTTGCACTGGTGATGGTGGACAACGTGGTACACATCTCCGGTCGTTCCGACGGCTCGATCAACGTCCAGCTGATCCTTGAACGTCTTGGTGGTGGCGGACGCTTTGACTCGGCGGGCACGATGCTTGCCGACGTCTCGCTTGACGTGGCAGTAGAGAACCTGCGCGAGGCGATCCGTGCCTATCTCGCCGAAGCCGAAGCACACAACTGATAATACCCCCGATAAAGAAAGGAACGTTTTTATGAAAGTCATTCTTACAACCGACGTAAAAGGTCAGGGCAAAAAGGACCAGCTCGTTGAGGTGTCCGACGGCTATGCGCGCAATTTTTTGATCCCGCGCAAGCTCGCGATCCCCGCAGACAATCAGTCTATGACTGAGCTGAAAAACAAAGAGGCTGCAAAGCAGCACAAGATCGATACCGAGCGTGCCGCCGCAAAAGAGACCGCCAAAAGGCTTGAGGCAGTGGTGGTAAAGATCAAGGTGGGGGCCGGAGCTGACGGGCATCTTTACGGGTCGGTCACCTCAAAGGAAATTGCCGAGCGCCTTGAAAAGGAGCACGGTATTGTGGTAGATAAGCGCAAGATCGCGCTTCCCACTCCCATCAAGGCATATGGCAGCTACGAGCTTGACGTGCGCCTTTACACCGACGTTGCGGGCAAGATCCACGTGGTCGTAACAGACTGTTGAGGAAACAGCTATGAATTATGAAGCAGTAACAGGGGAGGCGCTTGCCTCGCGCAAGATGCCCTGCTCCCTTTCCGCAGAGCGTGCGCTGCTCGGCTCTATTCTCATTGATCCAAGCTCGATCAACGAGATCGCGGCAACCGTTAATGCGGACGATTTTTACGTACAGGAGCACAAACAGATCTACCTTGCCATGCGCGAGCTTTTTGACGCAAGCCAGGAGATCGATCCCGTCACGCTCATCGACTCACTCGTACACAAGGGCGTATATGAAAAGGCAGGGGGCGAAAGCTACGTGCGCTCACTCCTGGACGTGACGCCAAGCGCGATGAATATTGCAGATTATGCCCGTATCGTGAAGGAGGAGAGCACGCGCCGCCGCATTATTGAGGTGTGCGGGGAGATCTCCGAGCTGACGTACGGTGAGCAGGAGGCTGTGCCGCAGGTGCTTGACCTTGCGCAAAGCCGCTTTACCGAGATCGCACAGGGGCGCGATTCGCGCACCTTCCGCCACATTCGTGACGTGCTGCGCGATGTGCTGGAAAATCTGCACCGTCTGCAAACCGACAAGGATGCGGCAACAGGACTCCCGACGGGCTTTTCGGGCGTAGATAAGCTGCTTGTCGGTATGGGCGATTCCGATCTCGTATTGGTCGGTGCGCGCCCCGGTATGGGTAAAACGGCGTTTGCCTTAAACGTTGCCACCAACGTGGCGCTCTCATCAGGGAAAAAGGTGTGCCTGTTTTCCCTTGAGATGTCCGCGGAGCAGCTGACCTCCCGTATGATCGCGAGTGAGGCACTGGTCGACAGCTACCGCCTGCGCTCGGGTCAGCTGGATCCCGAGGACTGGAAAAAGATCGCGGATGCCGCCATGCGTCTTTCCGCTACCGATATCCTCATTGACGATACCTCTGGCATCACCGTTACGGCAATGAAAGCAAAGCTGCGCCGTGTGGAAAACCTCGGCCTTGTGGTGGTGGACTATCTGGGCTTGATGGAAAGCGAGCAGCACTACGACAACCGCGCCCTTGAGGTCAGTGTGATCTCAAGAGGCCTTAAGCTGATGGCAAAGGAGCTGCGTGTGCCTATCCTTTGCTGTGCACAGCTCTCCCGCGGTCCCGAAAGCAGGACCGACAAGCGTCCCCAGCTCTCGGATCTGCGCGATTCGGGCGCGATCGAGCAGGACGCAGACGTGGTTATGTTCCTTTACCGTGACGAATATTACAACACCTCACGCGATCCCGACCAAAAGGACGGCAACATCGCTGAGGTCATTATCCAGAAAAACCGTCACGGCTCAACGGGCAACGTGAAGATGGGCTGGCTTGCGCCTTATACCAAGTTCCGCACCATCGACACCGACCGCACAGAACCGTGATGAAGCACCAAGAGCTATCAGCGGGCTTCCGCGACCCCCACGAGCTGGCGGGGCTCCCTCCCGATGTCCCCCTTGCCGTTGCCGTTTCGGGGGGGCCGGACTCCGTGGCGCTCCTGTCCCTTCTTCGCCATAAAAAGCATCTTTTGGCGGTGCACGTGCATCATGGGATCAGAGGGGCGGAGGCGGACCGTGATGCGGCGTTTTGTCGCACACTGGCGGCACGTCTTAACATTCCCTTCTCCCTACTTTACGTGGATGCGCCCGCGCGCGCCAAGGAAACGGGAGAAAGCCTTGAAACAGCGGCGCGTGAAGCGCGCTATGAGGCGATCTCACAGCTACTGCGCGAGCAAGACATCCCCCTGCTCGCCACAGCCCACCACGCCGACGATCAGCTGGAAACCATGCTTCAGCATCTTCTGCGCGGCAGTGGCACGAGGGGGCTTTCGGGCATTCCCGCCTGCCGTAGCCTTGAGGAGAGTATTCTCGTGGTGCGGCCCCTGTTGCTTATCCCCAAGGCGGCACTGCTTGACTACCTAAAAGAGGAAGGGCTTGACTACGTGACCGACAGCACCAATGAGGAGGCTTTCTGCCAACGCAACTTTCTGCGTCTGCGCGTGCTGCCACTGCTTGCCGAGCTGCAGCCAAACGCCGCACTTCTGGCGGCTCGCTGTGCCGAGGCGCTTGCCAGTGACGAGCAATATCTTGACGGTATGGCAGCAGAATTTCTCTCACGCGAGGGTGCTACTCCACACGTGGCGGCGCTTCTCGTTCTTCCCCGGCCCATTTTGGTGCGCGTGATGCGAAGGCTTTTACCCGAGCCGCCCGCAGCGGTTCACCTTGCCGCGATCCGGGCGCTACTTGAGGGTGGCAAGCCCCACGCGACGCTTTCCCTTCCCCCCAAAACCGTTTTACGGATAGAAAACGGTCGCCTTACCGTATCAAAAAAGACAGCGAAAGAAAAAAACGGCTACAAGATGTTGCTGTGCCGAAGCGAAAACGAAATAAAAAGTGCAGATGCGCTTGTAATTCTCGGCGGCATTGGCGAAACTAAAGAAAAGGAGCTTCACGCTCGCTACGCCTATCACCAACGCGTAAAGATCCGCAGCACCGCCGTTGCGGGCACGCTTTCCGTGCGCAGCCGCGCCACGGGGGACGTGATCCTCTCGGGCGGTATGCACAAGATCGTCCGTCGCCTCAGTCCCTTGCGTGTGTTACCCCCCGAGGTGCGCGCGCGCATGCCCCTTCTTGTGGATGATAACGGCATTCTTGCCGTTCCATACGGTGCAGTACGGGACGGTGCAACCGCACGCGCTGATCTTGCCGTGGATTTTTACTTTAACTGATCCCGCCGCAAGGCGGGATATAGCCGAAGAGAGCCGAACCCACAAGGCTTGGGCAGGCAAAAATGCGCTCTGACTGCAGGAAAATACCTTGTAATATCCGCATATTACGGCAGCATTTTCCCTTGCCGTAGCACTTTTTTGCTCTGCCGAAGCTGCAAAGCACCTCTCGGCTGAAAGATTTTTAGCAGATCTTGTTGTGGCGCGGCGCGGTAATGTATTACCTTACAAGCCGCGACGCGGCAAAAGCTGCAAAAATATTACGCCGAGAGGCTTATGTGTTCGGCTCTCTTCGGCTATAGCAGCAATATTACATTGTATGGCATAGAATGAAAGGACTTCATGTGTGTAAGATGTTCTTTGTTTTCCAAAAACAAGCCCAAACGGTGTAAAAAATAACAAATAATGCACGTTTTTGCATCACATATTCATTGCTCATTTGTGCATACTAAGGGCGGTGGTGATAAAATGAATGAAGGATCGATATTTTTAAATAATTGCACACCGCCTCGCTTTGAAGCCTTGAAGGAGGACGCGCAGGCGGACGTGCTGGTGATCGGTGGCGGTATCGTAGGGATACTCACCGCGCGACTCCTTGCAGATGCGGGGATCGATGTACTGCTTTTGGAGGCGCATCGCCTCTGCTGTGGACAAACAGGGAATACGACCGCAAAAATTACGGTGCAGCACGGCTTTTGCTATGCCGATATTGCGAAACGGTACGGAAAAGAGGGTGCTGCCATCTTTTTTGAGGCAAATCGTATGGCATTTGATCGTTACCTACAAATGGCAGAAAAAACCGACTGTGGCTTCGAGGTGCGTGAATTTTATGCTTATGAGAGGAACAATGCGCGGGTGTTGGAGGCGGAGCTTGAGGTGCTTTGCGCTATTGGCGCGAAAGCCTCGTGGGAGATGCCGCGCGAGCTGTCCTTTCCCACGGTGGGGGCAATTTGTGTGCGTGATCAGGCACAGTTTGATCCCGTGCGGTTTCTTAAAGGGCAGTTAGGTGGACTTCGCATTCACGAAAACACCCCCGTTGTGGGGCTTTTTAAGGGTGGGGCGGTCACGGCGGATGGAAAACGCGTTCGCGCAGCACACACGGTGGTCGCCACGCATTTCCCGTTTTTACGTTTTCTTGGTGGGTATCCCTTTAAAATGTATCAAAGCCGTTCTTACGTGTTGGCACTAAAGGATGCGCCATTGCCGCGCGGAATGTACGCGGACGGGGCGGGGGAAGGCGTTTCCTTGCGCACGATGGGGGATATCCTGCTTTTGGGCGGGGGTACGCATCGCACGGGAACGTCGGGTGGCGGCTACCGTGTGATAGAGGAGTTTGTCTCGGCACACTATAAAAACACACAGGTCACAGCGCGCTTCGCAGCACAAGACTGCATGACGCTCGACGGCATGCCTTATATTGGGCGATATGCAAGGAGTCTTGAGGGTGTATACGTGGCAACGGGGTTTGGAAAATGGGGTATGACATCCGCGATGCTGTCAGCCGTGATCCTCACGCATATGATCAAGGGGGTGCCCGATCCATATGCTGCGTTTTTTTCGCCAGCCAGAAAAATACCCCCTTTGCGCTTTTTGCGCGAAACAGGTGCGGTACTAAAGCATTATATCCGCCCAACCGTGCCGCGCTGTCCCCACCTTGGGTGCGCGCTTCGCTATAACAGACAGGAGCATAGCTGGGATTGCCCGTGTCACGGGTCGCGCTTTGCGCCCGAGGGCAAGCTGTTGGATGCACCTGCTGTTAGAGATCTCAAAAGACCGCCGAAAAAATAAAGTTAGCGCACCTACCAGTGGCAGGTGCGCTTTTGTGGTGCCGCACGTTATCATTGCCGCTTCATTTGTCTTAAAAATAGCAGTACTGCTACGGCAAGGGCAACAGCTGCATACCCAAGCACAAAGAAAAGATGGGGGAATACCCCGGGAAGATCACCCGTAAGAACGGCACGCTCCATCTCGACGGCGTGCACAAAGGGAAGTGCGTATGCGATCCTTTTGAATGCACCCCCCACAAGGTCAAGATCGAACCAAGTGCCCGAGAGCCATGCTGAAAGATTTGTAAGCAATG
>JAZOCO010000066.1:0-11519 GCA_045596505.1 Eubacteriales bacterium | reverse complement strand
TCGCCGAGCGACCGTAATACTTCGATATATAGTGAAGCTTATAATGAAGCTCCGGATCGATTTCAATTCCAAGGTGCTTATTATTCTTATTTCTCATAAAAATCTCCAAAATAATCTTAATATAAGTATATTTTAAGATTAGAAACAAAAAATAGTGGATTATGCGGATAAAATCGTTGCTCTTTGGGACGGAAGGTCAAAAGGGACGTTATCGGTTATAAAATACGCCGAAAAAACGGGAAAGCCATGTGAGATTATACTTTGCAAATAATCCGTTGCGTCTTTAATGGTAATAAATTTCAAAAACCGTCCTTAAGAGTACGTCCCTTTACTCTTGCTCTTTTTGTTTTTTGGCTCACGCCTTAAATCTTCTTGCATATCCACAGCGGCGGCACAGCTCCTCGGCGGCGCGGTGGTTGGTAAAGCCCTCGTAGATCGCGCGGGCGCGGGGGGAATTCAAAATATCCTCAAGCGATCGTTCGTGAAGATTCCCAAGCGCCAGCGCGGCATCTGCATCAAGGCAACAGGGCACAACGGTTCCATCTACACATATGCCCACCTGATTTCGGAGCGCGTAGCAAAAAAGCGGCTCGCTCTCCCCGATTGCGGGGGCGGCGAGATCGGGCCAGGCAAACTCCTCACCCCATTCAAGAAATATCTTGTTCCCGAGGCGGTATCCACTCCATTTTTTCTCCCACGGCTCCGGAAAAGCCGCACGCAGCGCCGCTAAGATTCCCTCGTTTTCGCGCTCGCCCTCCCCGCCGATATTCCAAAGGCGAAACGCAACGATGGTATCCCCACCCTCAAGCCTTTTTGCAAGATCAAGGCAAGAGGCAAGATACCCGGGGTCTGCAAACGCCTTGTTTGCGGCGGGGGCGTGCAGCGAAATGCTGATCTTATAAGGGGGGCAAGCAAGGAGCGCCTCTCCCTTTGTCCCCAGCAGCGTGCCGTTGGTGGTAATGGCGGGTAAAAACCCCTTTTCCCACGCACGGCTAATAAACCGTGGCAGTAACGGATGGAGCAGCGGCTCTCCCATCAAATGGAAAAAGAGATATTTTACCGAGCCCCTGAGGCGATCGGTCAAATGCTCGAACTCTCCCTCGGTCAAAAATCGCTTTTCTCGCCCCGTTCCGTGGCAAAACGCGCAGGAAAGGTTACAGCTATTCGTGATTTCAAGATATGCCTTTTCAAGCATCGTTGCACTCCTTTCCGATAGGCACTCCTATACGGTGCACAGCACCCGTGTTTGTTTTGAGGCTTTGTCCGCGTGCCTTTTTTACATTCAACCACCCAAGCCTTGGTCGATCTCCTCGGCGTATCGCACCGCTTCCATCGCGTCCTTTGCATACTTATCTGCGCCGATCGCATCTGCGTATTCTCGGTTCAGCACCGCGCCACCCACAACCACCTTGCACCAGGGCGCTTCACGGTGCAGCAGCTGTATCGTTTCCTCCATTGCGGGTACGGTGGTGGTCATCAGGGCACTAAGCCCCACCAGCGGCGCGTGCAAGCGAACAGCCGCCTCCACCACCGCCTCCGGCGCCACGTCACGGCCAAGATCGGTCACCGCAAAGCCGTAGTTCTCAAGGATAAGCTTCACGATATTCTTCCCGATATCGTGGATATCCCCCTTAACGGTAGCGATTACGAAGGCACACTTGTCACTTGCCCGCCCCTCTCGCATATTCGCTTTTACCACCTCAAAGGCAGCCTTTGCCGCCTCCGCGCTCATCAAAAGCTGGGGCAGATACACGGTTTTTCTCTCAAAGCCGCACCCCACCGTATCAAGCGCGGGGATGATCTCCTCCTGCACAAGCTGCAAGGGTTCGACTCTGTTGATCAGCTCTCCCGTCAGCTGCGCCGCCTGCTCCTTCAGCCCCTTAACGATGGCACGCTGCAGCTCCGACCCGAATTTTTCGGGCGCTGTCGATGGCGAAGCTGCCACAGCGGTCGCTTCCGTTACGGTGGCGGCAAAGCTGATATACTCCGCGCAATTCTCATCTAGCCCCACCAGCGCACGATAGCTGAAATATGCCTTCATCATTTCGGCAGAATATGGGTTCATGATCGCAGCCGAGAGCCCCTCGCTCAGTGCCATGGTGAAAAACGCACTGTTGATAAGATCCCGCGAGGGGAGCCCGAAGGACACGTTTGAAACGCCAAGCGAGGTGTGGCACCCAAGCTCCTCGCTGATCAGCCGCACCGCGCGAAGCGTTTCTGTGGCAGCGGCGGGATCGGCACTGACCGTGAGCGCCAGCGGATCAAAAATAATATCCTTTTTGTCAATACCGTATTCCGAGGCTCTTGCAAGAATACGCCGCGCGATCGCAAGCCGCCCTTGCGCATTAGAGGGAATACCGTTTTCATCAAGGGTCAGGGCAACCACGAGTCCCCCGTATTTTTTCGCAAGCGGGAAAACCGCTTCCATGCTCTCCTCTTTGCCGCTGACCGAATTGATCATCGCCTTGCCGTTGTAGCGACGAAGCGCCGCCTCCATCGCGGCGGGATCAGAGGTGTCGATCTGAAGCGGCAGATCAACGATCGCCTGCAGCTCCACAACGGCAGCCTTCAGCATCTCGCACTCATCGATCTCGGGCAGCCCCACGTTAACGTCAAGCACGTGCACGCCCTTTTCCTGCTGTGCAATGCCCTCTTTTAAAATATAGTCGATATCATGTGCCCGCAGCGCTTCCTTAAAACGCTTTTTGCCCGTGGGATTGATGCGCTCACCGATCAAAACAGGAGCGTCACCAAACGTGACGGCGTGCGTGTAGGAGGCGGCGCAGGTGATATTCTTTTTTGTAATTGCTACGGGTGCGATATCAGCGCACGCATCCACCGTAGCGCGAATATAGCGGGGCGTGGTGCCGCAGCACCCACCCACGATCCGCACGCCCTCCTTTACCAGCGCGGCAACCTCGGCGGCAAATTCACTCGGCAAAACGTCATAAACGGTTTTGCCACCGATCCCCCTTGGCAACCCCGCATTGGGCTTAAGCAAAACGGGAACACTGGCGTATTTTAGGTACTCCTTTGCCACGCCCCGCAGCGCGCGCGGACCAAGCGAGCAGTTTATGCCAACGGCATCCGCACCCATTCCCTCCAGCATTGCCACCATCGCGGCAGGATCTGCACCCGTCATCAGCTTCCCATCCTCGCCGTAGGCATTCGAAACAAACACGGGCAGGTCGCTGTTTTCCTTTGCTGCAAGCAGCGCCGCCTTGGTCTCGTAGCTGTCGTTCATGGTCTCGATCATCACAAGATCCACGCCGTGCTTCACGCCAAGCTGCACGGTTTCAGCAAAGACTGCCACCGCATCCTCAAAATCAAGGTCGCCGTAGGGCTTCAACATCCTGCCCGTAGGACCGATATCAAGCGCCACCCATTTGGGCTGCCTACCACAGCTCTCACTGCTTGCCGCACGCGCGTTCTTTACTGCCGCGCCGATCACGGCATCCAGCTCCTCACGCGAGAGCTTTAGGCAGTTTGCGCCAAAGGTGTTGGTGCAAACAACGTGACTGCCCGCATCGTAATACGCGCGGTGGATGTCCCTGACTACGTCGGGGTGCGTGAGGTTCCAGCGCTCAGGCAGCTCGCCCGGGGCAAGGCCCCTCTCTTGGAGCAGTGTTCCCATGCCGCCGTCAAGATACAGAATATGGTTCTTTAAATAATCGGTTATTTTCATTTACTTGTCACTCCTATGATCGCCGTGACTGATTTAGAGGGCGACATCAAAAGACTTTCGCTCAGAGTCACCCCTATTTTACGGGGACAGTCAAGCACTGCAAAGATCTCGCGCTGCGCCGTAAGCGGAAGATCGCCGTATCCGGGGCTGAAGCGCGGGCGCGTTTGGTAGCCCCTTGCGGCTTTTTCAAGAGAGATCTCACGATTAAAGGTATCGCAAAGGCTCTCCGTGCGCTCCGCACCAATGGCCCCCAGCAGCAGGGCTTTGGTTTGTGAGATCACCGCATACCGCGCGATCAATCGGTCAAGCAAGGTGCCGACCGTTGCCGCAAACAGCACGATGCTCTCACACCCCGAAAGATTTTTTGCAAGGGACAAGGATGCGGTTTTCATAAAACCAAGATCGAGCAGCGCCCCACCCCACGAAAGAGGAAATTCTCGGTAACAGACCTTGTAGGTGAGCTTGTCCCCCACCTCGTCAAGGCACTCATCCAGCAGCGCTTCGATCTCGGGCACGCTGCCCCTTATCCCCGCATACCGCAAGATCTCCTTTCTGTCCCACGGCGGGGCGGTATAGCTGCGCGTATAGACTGCGTTGTCCATCTTCACCTCAGTATGTCCGACAGGTTGCGCTGTATCGCCTCGGCAACGTCGGGCTTGTTCATAGAATACACGTGCACGTTGGTAATGCCGTTGGCAAACAGATCAATGATCTGATCGGTGGCGTATGCAATGCCCGCCTGCTTCATCGCGGCAGGATCGGTGCCGAATTTATCCACAAGGCTCTTAAAGCGCTGGGGCATCAGCGACCCCGAAAGCTTGATCGCACGCTCCACCTGATTGCCGTTGGTAATGGGCATAACGCCGGGCACGACGGGCACCAATATCCCCGCCTCACGGATCTTATAAAGAAAATTGTAAAACAAATTGTTGTCAAAAAACATTTGCGTGGTAAGAAAATCGCACCCCGCATCCACCTTTTCGCGCAAATAACGGATATCCTCCTTTTGATTGGCGCTCTCGGGGTGGATCTCGGGATAGCAAGCACCCCCAATGCAAAAATCAGCCCCGCACGCGCGAAGCTCGCGCACCAGCTCTATGGCGTGGCGGTATGCCCAGCCCGCGCGATCGTCGTGCTGCATTTCGGGTGGAATATCCCCTCGCAGTGCCATCACATTTTCGATTCCCGCGGCACGCATCGCCCCGATCCTCTCACGCACCGTTTCCTTGGTGGAGGAAACGCAGGTGAGGTGTGCCAGCGTTGGCACACCGTAGCGTTCCTTAATATTTTTTGCAATTTCAAGGGTGTATCGACTGGTTCCACCCCCCGCACCATACGTTACACTCATAAAGGAGGGGTGGAGAGTCGCGATCTTTTCGGTGGCTTCCTTTACGCTATCAAAGGCGGAGTCTGTCTTCGGGGGAAACACCTCAAAGGAAAGCGAGAGTTTTTCTTGCCCTAAAAGCCGGGATAATTTCATACCTTATTCCTTCTTTACTATTTGATACATCTATTGTAGCACAGTCGAATGTGTAAATCAAGAGGATAGGCAAACGCTTTTGCCATTTCCCCATGGCTCACCCCGAGCGTGTCGCCCAATTACGGGTCATCCTGAGTGCCACCCTCTTGGGTCATCCTGACTGCCACCCCTCTTGGGTCATCCTGACTGCCACCCTTTCGGGTCATCCTGAGCGAGGCAACAGAGCCGAGTCGAAGGATCTCCGAAAACGCAAGAGGCGTTTTCGGCGGTATGTTCGCACGAACCCTTTTTGCACGTCACCCCAAGCACTATGTTCGTACTGACCCCTATGGGTCATCCTGAGCGAGGCAACAAAGCCGAGTCGAAGGATCTCCGAAAACGCAACAAGCGTTTTCGGCGGTATGTTCGCACTAAACCCCTTACAGACATAATGTAACATTTAGCCAAACAAAAAGTTTTGCACGAACAAACCGCGGCGCGATTGTCTTTATCGCGCCGAGCTCCTTCGGCTCGGCTTTGTTGCCTCGCTCAGGATGACTCTAAAAATTGTGCAAAACTTCAGATTTTTATCTTTTCCCGTCGCGCAAAACGGGCTCGCGTGCTGCTCCAAAAAAGCCCCCGCCACAAGGGCGGGGGGCCAATCATTTAAATGTCGGGAATTTCGCCTTTGGCGAATATCCCGTGCCTTGCCGCTTACAAGCCAGCTTGACGCGCTCTACGGCACGGATGCGAACCCGCTTTTGCGCGCACACAAAACTTCAGATTTTTATCTTTTCCCGTCGCGCAAAACGGGCTCGCGTGCTGCTCCAAAAAAGCCCCCGCCACACAAGGGCGGGGCCTTTCTTTGGAGCAGGCGACGGGAATCGAACCCGCATCTCCTGCTTGGGAAGCAGGGGTTTTACCACTAGACTACGCCTGCGGACTCCATTATTATATCCCAAAAAGATCGGCTTGTCAAGCACTCAACAAAAATTTACCGGAAATCCTTCGAAATCCTTTGACAGAAGCCGTCAGCCCCCGATCGCGGTGCGATCGGGGGCTGCTTTTACCAACGCATCAATGCGTGTTTTTCATGTTCGCCAGCGTTTCTACAAACGCCGCAAAGGGTGCCTTTGCAACAAACATATCGTAAAACGTCTTGATCATAGCAACATCCTCGGCAGCAGTGATACCACTATATGCGGCAAGTGCCTTTTCAATGCCGTTTTCCTTCACGTATGTCGAGATCTCAACTGCCGCGGCATCGCTTTCCATATCAAACAGGTAGCCTGCGGCAACGCCAACAGCGATATGCGCGGGGATTCCACCCTGCTCACGCACCATATTAAATGCGCCCACCAAGCGGTCGGTAGCGGAGAGCTTGCGCTTCGGGTCGCGTCCCACGCGGTCAAGCGAATCCACCAAAAGCTTATTCTCAAAGCGCACCATCAGATCCTCTACGAACTGCATCGTGTCGTCCATCGGTGCACCGTGGCGCTTTGCCAGTGCACGTGCGGATTCAAGCAGCGCGCGTGTGAGGATATACTTGATCTCGCCGTCCGTGGCTGCCTCGAAAATGTAATTGTAGCCCTTTTGATATGCCATATACGCCATCAGCGCGTGACCCATGTTATGTATGAGAAGCTTGCGCTCGATAAAAAAGGCAAAGGGGGAGAAGGGCACCAGCTCCTTGATGGGGGGCATCTCGCACCCAACGGGGCGGAAGCCTGCCGCGTCAACGGGCAGCTCGCTATACGGCTCTGCGCAAACAGCAAGCGGATACTGCGCCTTGAATTCCTCGGGCGTCGGGGGCACAGTCCTACCAACGGACACACAAACAAAGCCCACGTTTTGCTCAAAGAATTCCTTTTCCTCGGCGGGAATGTGCGGCTCAACAAGACCGTGCAGATACTCGTTTGAGCCGATCATATTTTCACAGATCAAAATATTGATGCCGCGACCGCTTATTGCCTTTCTTCGCAAAACAGCCTTTGCAATAAGGGGCGCAACAAAGGGCAGGATGTTCACACCAAGTGCCGTTGCCAAAATATCGGCGTTTGCAATGGTGTCGATCACCGCCTCCTCATCTCTGCCGTTTACCGCATCCACGTTTTCCACCCACTCGGGCACGTACTCTGTGCCGCGCGTGACGTAAATGGGATATTTACCCGCCTCATTGATAGCGTTTACTACCTCGGCGTTCACGTCAATAAAGGTCGTATGATAGCCAGAAAGGTAAAAACGCTGTGCAATAAAGCCGCGCCCGATATTTCCGGCACCGTACATAACTGCTTTCATTTGATATGTCTCCTTTTCATATATCCTTATTTGGATATCCTTGCTATTATTCTACCACGCCGCAAAGCGCTTGTCAAGGCGTGCTGTACAGATCATTCGGCGACGTTTGCTCTTTTTTTATATTTAAAGGGAATCTGCGCCACGATAATCGCAACGAAGATGAGGAGCATCCCAACGATCTCGGTTAGGGTGGGATAAAGCCTAAGGGCGATCATACTGGCGACCACAGCCACCACCGACTCAAGACTCAGCACAAGGCTGGCAAGCGTCGGGGGCGTGCGCTGCTGCCCAACGATCTGAAGCGTGTAGGCAATGGCGGAAGAGAAAATACCTGCATAAAGCACCGTCCACCACCCCGCAAGAACGCCCGAGGGCGTGGGGGTCTCAAAAATAAATGCCAAAACAGTAGATAAAACGCCTACCACAAGGAACTGCATAGCGGACAGCCGCACCGCATCAACACGGTTGCCGATACGGTCAACCAGCACCATCTGACAGGCGAAAAGCAGGGAGCACACCATCAGCTGCACGTCGCCCGTGGTAAGTGCTGTGCCGTTCATACAAAGCAGCCACAGACCGCCTAGCGCCACCGCAACACAGCCATAGATATGAAGGGGCGCGCGCTTACCAAAGATAAGCCCGATGAGGGGCACGAATACGATATACAGCGCCGTGATAAAGGCATCCTTTCCGGGCGAGCCGGTGTTGCTGGCGATACCCAGCTGCTGGAGCGCTGAGGCGCCGAGGAGGAACACGCCGCAAAGCGCGCCGCCAAAAAGGGTCAGCCTTGCCCTGTCCTTATCGGGGGGACAAAGCGCTTCGCCCTTTCCCCATTTATCCTTAATTAAAAACAAAAGGAGTAGCGCCCCTGCCCCCACAAAGGAGCGCAGCGCAAGAAAGGTGAAGGCAGGAATGGTCGCGGCGGCAGCATCCTGCGCCACGAATGTGGTTCCCCAAAAAAATGCGGCCAGCAAGCAACAAATAAGTCCGCTTGATCTCTTTATCATAAAGGCTCTCTCTTTCCCTAAAACTATCCGCGTGCATTACCCTTTCGGCTCTGCCCCGTCAGCCTCGCCATCAGGGCTTTTGTGATATCCAAGGCGAATGCTGGATCTGCCGAATTTTTTCCTGATGGTGTAAAGCGCGCCCTCCACACTCTCCTGCTTGTCGGGTGACGTCGCGGGCGCCGCAAAAATGTCAAGCTGCTCCTCCGTTTCCTCACCCGACACAAGCCCTGCCGCAGTTACGGTAATGGCACGAATGGCATTCCCCATCCCGTTTGCCGCACGGATCAGCGCCATTGCGTTTTCAACCAGATCGCGCTGTAGCCACGTGGCGCGCTTTAAGGTGCACTGACGCTGAACAGTGCGCAGATCCGGGCTTTTTACCTGCACCTGCACCACCGTGCATTTGCAGTCCTCATCGCGCATACGGGCGGCAACCACGTCACAAAGCGCCGTTACCCCCGCGCGGATCTCTGCCTCGCCCACGATATTGCGGCGAAAGGTCATGCCGTTTCCAATGGATTTGGGGCGTTTTCGCGTATAATAAGAGCAAACAGGCTCGGTGTCCCTGCCGTTTGCGTAGCGCCAAAGTGTTTCCCCTGCCTCTCCCAGCAGTGCCGTGAGGCGCACGGGGTCTGCCGCGGCAAGATCGCCGATAGTAAGCACCCCCAGCGCGCGCAGCTGCTCTGCAGTGCGCCGCCCCACAAACAGCATATCGCCAACGGGCAAGGGATGCACGATCTGTCTGAAATTTTCCCGACTGATCACCGTGGTGGCATCGGGCTTTTTATAATCACTGCCAAGCTTTGCAAAAACGCGGCAAAAGCTGACACCCACGGATATGGTAATGCCGATCTCGTTTCGCACTCGCGCACGAATGGCATCGGCAAGTGCCGCGGGAGACATGGGAAACAGGTGCATACTACCCGTTACGTCAAGGAAGGACTCGTCGATCCCAAAGGGATCGACAAGATCCGTATAATCGAGATAAATGGCATTGACGCACCGCGAGATCTCAAGATATTTGTCGTGGTGAGGGGGCACCAGCACAAGCTCCTTGCACTTCTGCTTTGCCTGCCAGATGGTTTCGGCGGTCTTCACGCCATACGCCTTTGCAAGCTCGTTTTTGGCAAGAATGATGCCGTGACGGCTTTCGGGATCGCCCGCCACCGCCATGGGCACGCCCGCAAGCTCGGGGTGAGAGAGCATTTCGACCGACGCAAAAAAGCCGTTACAGTCACAGTGTAATATGACACGGTCCACTATCATTCTCTCCTTTCCCCTTCTATTTTATGAAAGCTCAGTCAAGCGCGATCAAAAATTTAAGCGCCTCAGGGCACCCCGCCGCCATTGCAAAGGGCTTGCCGCACGCATCGGGCGTGCGAAGCCGATAGGTAGCGCCGCCAAGAAACGCCGTGGCACGAGGCGCAAAACGGGTATCTCCCAGCCACTCCTTAAAATAGATCTCCTCGCCGCGTCGCTCATAAAAGGCAACGAACAAACCGTCAAGCCCCACAGCTCCGCCAAGCGCGAAGCCAAGCTTTAAAAACTCAGGTGCGGGCACGGCAAACGGTAACTCCAAAAAGCGCTCCCGCTCTGCAAGATATGCCGTTTCGGAAAAGTGACAAATGCCCTCCCCCGCGCACTCCCGCGCGGCATTTCCCTGCTCGCCTCGCACGGGCGATAGGGGTGATAGCCCCACGCGCCGATAAAACTCAAACAGCGCGTCACTTGACGGGCGCAAAAAGACGGGCAACCCCTCGGCGATCACCTCGCGAAGCAACCGCTTTGCAAGACCCCTGCCCCGATAGGCGGGATCGGTCGCCACGGCGTAAAGATAGCGTGCTTCAACCACGCCCTTTTCGGTTTTGATGGGATACGGGATCGAAAACAGCATAGAAACGGGTTTTTCCCCCTCGCATATCACACGAAGACAATCGGGCATTACGTGGCGAAAAAGCGCGTCATCCCACTCCCTTGCAGCACCGGGAAAAGCCCCCTCGTAAAGTGCGCGACAGGCGCCGTATAGCGTATCCATATTCTCACCTCGTCTTTCGTATATCACACTTTCCACCTCGATGTTATTTTGCGGCAAACAGCCGAAAATTTGCAACACACAATAAACCAATGCTACCTGAAAATCAGTCCCGTCCTATAAAAATGCAGTTCACCTGAGCTTCTTTGGCGTGTCAACAAGCCCTGCAAGATAGTCAAGAGATACGTTGTAGAACCGCGCAAGCGTCTTGTAGTGTTCTATCGGCATTTGCCACGCTCCGCTTTCCCAACGCGCATATTGCTGTTGCCGCGTTCCCAATAAGGACGCTATTTCGGTTTGCGTCTTATCAGCGTCCTCTCTGATATCTCTGAGCCTTTGGTAAAATTGCATAGTTATCCTCCAACACGAGTCGCAAAAGCGGCTCGTTTTTGTGTAATAAGTAGATTATATCATACACCATACATGTTGTGGTTGACTTTACACCATAGATGTTGTATAATGAAAACGCGTACAACATACCTGTTGTGAAAAGGAGAAGAAAAATAATGAAGGAAACACTTGAAAAGCTATGGGATGAATATTTTGCCTGCGAGTGCGCAGTAATAAACACAGAAAAAGAAAAAGCGCTTATAAAAAAGGCGGTTGGAGCACAAAAAGCAATTGACGAATTACTGACAAAAGAGCAAAGCGAAGCCACACAGAAATACATTGAAGTATTATACGAGATGCAGGGATTTTTTGGTAAAAAAGCCTTCTTTATGGGGTGTGAATTTGCCACGTCCTTCTTCCTTGAGGTGGGGAATTTCGCAAAACAATAAAATCCCTCTATTGAGCGCATATACCTATACGAGTATTACCAAAGCGAGGAAATTGTCAATCAGGTATATATCCGATAAAATATATATCAAGGGGGGATGTTGATGGTAAGATTGATCATAGACAGATATTTAGACAAGCGTGGCATCACCGATATGAGCTAGCCGCCGTGAAATTTCAAACGATAGACCGCTACTATAAAAACCGTGTTGTGCGCTATGACAGCTATATTTTAGACCGCATATGCGTGGCTTTGGAATG
>JAZOCO010000065.1:0-9829 GCA_045596505.1 Eubacteriales bacterium | reverse complement strand
CAGGGTGGAACAGTTTTCACCTCGCAAATATTTAGGCAAGACGAAGCGAAAAGCCGAAGCAATATGCGGATATTACAAGGCTTTTGGCTGACGGATAGACAAATATTTGCAGATGAAAACCTTATGTGTTCGATTCCCTTGCGGCTAACCACATAAATCTTATATCTGTACGACATGCCTTTTCAATTGCATATGATGAGAATTTCCGTTCCATATATCCAAACACCAACAGTTCAAACATAGTTATTGGATTCCTAAATCTAACGGTAAAACTACTTGATTTTTCTCTCTCATTGTTGTATAATTATCTCGCTTTCTTGTTGGTTTTTTGTAGCAATTAAATTATACAATAAAGCAAGCGGATGCTCAATACCTTTCGGTAAAGAACATCCGCTTTTTATTTTTTTAGGTTAGCTTAATGAGCTAGCCCCTTTATTTTTCAGTTTTCTGCGCCACGGGCGCAAACAGCTTTTATTTTTGGGAAAGGTACTCGTCGATCGCCGTTGCCGCTGTCTTGCCTGCGCCCATTGCAAGGATCACAGTTGCAGCGCCCGTTACGGCGTCGCCGCCTGCGTAGACACCCTCGAGACTGGTTTTGCCTGTTGCCTCGTCGACAATGATGCCGCCCCAGCGGTTGATCTCAAGACCGTTGGTGGTATCTTTAATGAGGGGATTGGGTGATGTGCCGATAGACATAACCACTGTATCCACGTCAAGCAGATATTCGCTGCCGGGGATCTCCACAGGCCGGCGGCGACCCTGCTCATCAGGCTCACCCAGCTCCATGCGAATGCAGCGCATGCCCGTAACGAAGCCGTTTTTGGGGTCGCGCTTATCCTCAGGGTTGCGGTATCCCACGATCTCGACGGGGTTGTTCAGCAAGAGAAATTCAATACCTTCCTCAAGTGCGTGCTCCACCTCTTCGCGGCGGGCGGGGAGCTCATCCATTGAGCGACGATAGACTATGTAAACCTTTTCGGCACCAAGGCGCAGCGCGGTGCGCGCGGCGTCCATTGCCACGTTGCCACCGCCAACCACGGCGACTCTGCCACCTCTCATCACGGGAGTCACGCTGTCGCTTCTGTATGCCTTCATCAAATTAACACGCGTCAGATACTCGTTGGCGGAATATACACCCTTTAGGTTTTCACCGGGGATGCCCATGAAGCGGGGAAGTCCTGCACCCGAGCCGATAAATACCGCCTCGAAGCCCTCCTCCATCAATTCCTCAACAGTGAGAGTCTTGCCAATAACCATATTTGTGGCGATCTCAACACCAAGCCTTTTCAGCCCCTCGATCTCGTCGGCAACGATCGCCTTGGGCAAACGGAATTCGGGAATACCGTAAACCAGCACGCCGCCCGCGACGTGAAATGCCTCGAAAACGGTGACTGCATAGCCCTTTTTGGCAAGGTCGCCGGCGCAGGTAAGACCCGAGGGACCGGAACCGACCACCGCCACACGGTGACCGTTGGGAGCGGGCTTTGCGACTTCCTTGCTTGCCCTTTCGTTGTGATAGTCCGCAACAAAGCGCTCCACGCGCCCGATGCCGACAGGCTCACCCTTGATGCCACGCACACACTTGCCCTCGCATTGGTTTTCCTGCGGGCAGACGCGTCCGCACACGGCGGGCAGGGAGCTTTGCAGTGCGATGGTTTCGTAAGCGCCCTCAAAATCGCCTTTTGCTGCCCGAGCCAGAAAAGCAGGAATGTTGATGCTTACAGGACAGCCCGCAATACAAACGGGCTTCTTGCAGTTCAGGCACCGCGCCGCCTCGTTCATTGCCTGCTCGGCGGTGTAGCCAAGGGCAACCTCGTCAAAGTTGTGTGCACGAACACAGGGGTCCTGCGCCGGCATTTCATTCTTTTTCAAAGACATATTTGCCATTTATTTACCCTCCCCTTGACGGAACAGATTGCACGCTTCCTCGTGACTGTGACGTTCAAAGGTGCGGTACATGGTAGAGCGCTCCATCGCCTCGTCAAAATCGATCTCGTGTGCATCAAATTCAGGGCCGTCAACGCAAGCAAATTTGATCTTTCCGCCAACGGTAAGGCGGCAGCCGCCGCACATGCCTGTGCCGTCGATCATAACGGGGTTCATACTGGCAATGGTCTTGATACCATATTGCTTGGTCAGCAGGCTAACGAATTTCATCATCACAAGCGGACCGATGGTGATGACCTCGTCATAGCTTTCGCCCGATTCGATGAGCTTTTTAAGGGCGTCGGTGACAAGACCCTGCTCGCCTGCCGAGCCATCGTCACTCATCAGCACGAAGCGGGAGGAATTTGCGCGGAATTCGTCCTCAAGGATCACAAGATCCTTGCTGCGGAAGCCAACGGTGGCGTGCACCTCGGCACCTGCTGCGTGCAGTGCCTTTGCAATGGGATAAGCGATCGCCGAGCCAACACCGCCGCCTACAACGGCGACCTTTTTAAGTCCCTCGATCTTGGTTGCTCTGCCAAGTGGGCCAACAAAATCGGCAATGTAGCCGTCCTTTTTCACACGGTTCAATTTTTCGGTGGTGCCGCCTACGACCTGGAAGATAACGGTAACAGTGCCGGCTTCCTTGTTGCTGTCCGCAATGGTGAGAGGAATGCGCTCGCCCATATCGTCTGTGCGCAAGATGATAAACTGTCCGGGCTTTGCTTTCCTTGCAACCATTGGTGCTTCGATCTCAAGCAAAGTGACCGTGGGGTTCAACTCTTTTCTTTCGACAATACGATACATAAACATCTCCTTCGCATAGTGAGAGCGGAGAGGGAACCCTCTCCGCCTTATTTCTTGACTTATTAAGAATTAGCAAACACCGTAAGCGAGCATTGCGCGTGCAACCTTAAGGAAGCCCGCAATGTTGGCACCTGCAACCAGGTCGTCACCAAGACCGTACTCGTGCGCGGCATCGATGGAATTCTTGAAAATGTTGTGCATGATCATATGCAGCTTCTCGTCAACCTCCTCTGCGGTCCAGCTGTAACGCATAGAGTTTTGGGACATTTCAAGACCGGAGACCGAAACGCCGCCTGCGTTAACTGCCTTAGAGGGGGCAACGATCACGCCGTTTGCCTTGAGGTAAGCGATAGCCTCATTCGTGGTGGGCATGTTTGCAACCTCAACGTAGTATTTAAGACCGTTGGCAACCATCTTCTCAGCCTCAGCCATGCCGACCTCGTTTTGGGTAGCGCAGGGCATCATGATGTCTGCTTTAACGCCCCAGGGCTTTTCGCCTGCAAAGAACTGAACACCAAATTTATCTGCGTAGTCTTGTACGCGGTTGCGGCAGGAAGCACGCATTTCAAGCATATAGTCGATCTTTTCTTCGGTGGAAACACCGTCGGGATCGTAGATGTAGCCGTCAGGACCGGAGATGGTAAGCACCTTGCCGCCAAGCTCGTTGATCTTCTTTACAGCGCCCCAAGCAACGTTGCCGAAGCCCGAAACAGCAAAGGTCTTGCCCTTGATATCGTCGCCGAAGTAGTTCAGCATATCAACCGCATAGTAAACTGCGCCGAAGCCGGTTGCCTCAGGGCGGAGAATGGAGCCGCCATAGGGAAGGCCCTTACCCGTGAGAACACCGGTAAACTCGTCACGGAGTCTTTTGTACTGACCAAACATATAGCCGATCTCACGTGCGCCAACGCCGATGTCACCTGCGGGAACGTCGGTATCTGCGCCAATGTACTTTTGCAGCTCGGTCATAAAGCTCTGGCAGAAGCGCATGACCTCAGCGTCGGACTTGCCCTGAGGGTCGAAGTCAGAGCCGCCCTTGCCGCCGCCCATAGGCAGGGAGGTAAGGGAATTTTTGAAGGTCTGCTCAAAGCCAAGGAACTTCATAATGCTTTCGTTAACGGTGGGATGGAAGCGAAGACCGCCCTTGTAAGGGCCAATGGCGCTGTTGAACTGTACGCGATAACCGCGGTTTACGCGGGTATTGCCCTGGTCATCAACCCACGGAACGCGGAATTTGATGATGCGCTCGGGCTCAACGATCAGGTCGATGATGCCCTTTTCGATAAACTCGGGGCTCTTCGCGAGAACGGGCTCAAGAGACTCAAGCACCTCGCTTACGGTCTGGTGAAATTCAACTTCGCCGGGGTTGCGCTTTTTAACTTGCTCAACAACACCCTCGATGTACGCCTTTACTTCGGCACGGGACATGTTTGCCATGGTGTTTCCTCCAAAAATAGACTGAGATTTGACCATTGTATTAATACAATGGACTTACCTTAACAGTGTATCACAATAAAACAGCGTTTGTCAAGCGGAAAACGAAAGTTATTGGAACAAAACTTGCATTTTTTGCGTATTTTTGCGATATTTTAACAAAAAACTGCCATCTTTGCCGGTAATTCCGTCAAAACGCGGCACATACCCTCGGCATATTGGCGGTATCGGGGGCATAAAATGTAGCGGATAAAACGGAAAGGGAGGCTTACTTATGAAGATCGTACAACTTATAAAAAAACGGTGGGTGGGGCTGCTTGTTGCCCTTGCCGTGCTGGTGGGCAGCGTTTTTTTCGTGTGGGGCATCTTTTCGGGTCGCGCACCCGAAAGTGCCGTGGTCAGCACAGGGCTGCAGCAGCTTGCAAACGAGGCATACGTGGCGGCTTCTGCCGTGGCGGGGCAACCCGTTACCTTCACTGCCGCTTGGTTTGATACCGCGCTTGGCGGCGGCACGGTCAAGAGCGTAACGGTAACGGAGCTGCCGCCGGCGACCGAGGGTGTGCTGAAATTGGGATACGGTGAGGTTTTGGTGGGGCAGAGCATTCCGCGCGAAACGCTCTCGTATCTTTCCTTTATCCCCAATGACGGGGTGAAAAGCAGCAGCTTTTGCTTTGTGCCTATGTTACAGGAGCAGGCAGCGGGATATGCGCTGACCTGTCATTTATCTATCACGGATACCGTAAACTGCTGCCCCACGGGCACGAAAGCGGTAACGGCGGTCTCCACGCACGAATCCCTCACGCTTTCGGGCGTGCTTGCCGCCACAGATCCCGAGGGAGATGCTTTGCATTTTGAGATCTGCGATTACCCCAAAAACGGCACGGTTTTACTGGATGGTCAAACGGGTGCGTTTGTATATACGCCAAACGTCGATTATCACGGAAATGACGCATTTACGTGGCGCGTGCAGGATGCTAACGGTGCCTTTGCGCCAGAAGCAACGGTGGAAATTGCGGTGCGTGAGCTGACCACGGGATATACCTTTACGGATATGGGGGCGGATGCCAACCATACGCACGCGCTGCGCGTGAGCGAAAAAGGACTCCTTAGCGGCGAGGAGATGGGAGGAAAACACTATTTTCATCCTAAAAAAGCCCTCACACGTGCTGCGTTTGTGACAATTTTGTTGGACGCTGCTGAGATCGATGCACCCGAAGCGGATCATACGGGCTACAGTGACGACGCGGACATTCCCGCACCTATGAAGGGCGCGATCAAATATGCACGCGAGCAGGGGTGGCTTGGCGATAAAGAGAGCTTCCGTCCGAACGACCCCATCACCCGTGCCGAGGCGGCTGAGATCGCGGCAAAGGTGCTGTCCCTCGGCGCCCCCGGATACCATGAAACGGTAGCGGATTTTGATGCGATCCCCACACACCTCGCGGATGCCGTTTATGCGATCTACGAGGGTGGTTATATTTCCACCTTAGCGGACGGAACGCTGGCTCCTATGGGTGAGCTGACGCGCGGAGATGCAGCAAAATTCTTTGCTAAGATCTTAGACGGCAAGGAGAGCGAATAAAATTATAAGCCGTAAAAAATGAAATTTCTCTTGCTTTTTTTGGCGGTATGCCTTATAATCGTAGGTGTATTAAAAATTGCAGGTGAAAATTTATGAGAGAAACAATGAACATGACAAAAAAAGAGGTGTGGGTCTTTGCGCTGATGGCGGTGCTTTCAGGCTTTATGATCGGCATTGGCGGCACAGCATCCCTGCTTGCAAATTACTTGCTTGGCGTATGGGGCAGACTCATCGGCGCACTGCTCTTTTCACTTGGTATCTACGCTATCGTGACCTACGGCATGAAGCTCTTTACGGGTATGGTGGCGGATATCCCCAAGATGGGCATTAAAAATATGTGGCGCTTGGCGCTTTGCTTCCTCGGAAACGTGATCGGCGTTGCCATCGTTGCGGTTTTGGTAGCAAACTCGCACCTGGCGGACACTGTGATGCTACAGGGCAAGCTGACCATTGCACCGAAGCTTATGGCTGACGGTTGGGCATGGCGCAGCTTTTGCTCGGCTATCCTTTGCGGCTGGCTCATCACGCTTTCGGTATGGGCGCCAAAGTACGCGCCCAAGAAAAATCTCAGCGCGTCGATAGAGGTTATCTTCCCTGTGGTGGTGTTTGCGTTTTGCGGCTTTGACCATTCTGTCGCCAATATGCTCTACTTCTATTTCTATGGCGAGATCTCGTGGCACGTGGTGGGTTATATTGCCATGAGCGTGCTTGGCAATATCGTGGGTGGAGTTTTGCTGCCGCTTGTGATCCTTTTAAAGGAGAAGGCAAAGGCAGAGCGTGAGCGCCTTGACGTGCAAGCCGTTGATAAATAAGGAACAAAAACAAGGGGCTGTCGCAAATGCCAAGGCATTTGGTCGACAAGCCCCTATGCTTTTTGTTTGGTGGCTAAATGCCTCCATTTTTGCTTGTAAACAGGCGAAAAACAAACTCTCCACCACAAAAAGCCTACGTCGCCTTTTTAGATCGTGGACACTTTTCGTGCTTCTATTACCCATTCAGCATAGTTAGATCAATATGATGCTCTTTATCGCCGACGATAACGGTAACCTTACTGTCGGTATCGCGAACCACCGTTGGGACAGAAGCCCCCGCCTTGACGGGGATCAGGAGCGTGTTGAAGCGAAAATCCTTTACGCCACACACCTTTCTTGAAACCGTGACGGCCTCGTGCAGGCATGCCTCGTTTCTTCCGTTGTACCACCCTCGCAGCTTCGGCTCGGTAACCGCGGAAACGATTTTCAGTTCAATGGGGGCTGTTTCCTCGTCAAGCGGTATCAATGCGATCTCGTATTCCTTGCCGAATTCGGATATCACACCGTTTTTGTACGAGGGAAGCCGATGCATTTTGGTCGTGTCGAGATGGAAAAGCACCTCGTAATCGTGGGCATTCCCGTCAGCGGACGTGAGTGTATCGGATACGCAGAAAAGGTCAGGCTTGCAGAAGCGCACCTCTCTTTTGTGAGTGGCGGGCTTGTAGGTCGAGGGCTTTTTAAACTCGGCGCCAAAGGCATCGTCATATACATCTGCGGCATAATCAAAAACCTCGTTGGTGATCCATCCCACACAAGCTGCATTTTCGTAGCGCTCCGGTTGCTTGCGACATTGCGCAAGATCATCCACAAGAATGGTATTATGCCCGTAGCCTGCACGTGCGTAATCTCTTGCCTTTGAGATATCGTATTGTCCACCGCCGTCATCGTAGATCAGCTCCTGTTTTCCCTTGTATACATTTATGTTCAGCTTATCCTGATGGGTGTGAGCCATCCCCAGCGGTCCTGTATCAAAGCACATATAGGTGGCGTCCGCGCCCCAATCGGATCGCATCACTGCAAAACCCGCATACGGAAGATAGGCGGATGCGGTTTTGCCTGTTGGCGGAGCGCCTTCCTTGCGGTTTGTGTTTACAAAGCTATACTGTGGCTTTGCACCAAGAAGCTGTTCTGCGCGATGCGTAAATTTTTTGGTGTGAATGGTGAAGCAATCGTTGGTTTTTGGTTGTGTAAAGGCGGGCGTGGAAAGAAGTATCGCGACATTTGTCGTTTTGTCCAGAAGTTGGGGGATCTCCACTGAAACATCTGCCTCATGGCCAAGAGCCAAGGCAAGCTCGTAGAAATTTGCGGCGCAATGAAAGACCACGCTTTGATAGTCGGGCGAAAGCTCATCGTGCATACCGTCGGGGAGGATCTGACCGTTCAGCTCTCTGATAAGTCGTTCGGCGGCTAATTTCCTATTACTCCGAGAATCGAAAAACTCATAAAAGATGGCAGAAAAGGAATAAAGACCGTTCGACTCCATCATCAGCCAGTTTTTCCACCTAGGGTGCGCGACCAAATGCAGCGCTTGGCGCCGCATGGATGCGATCATCAATAGAAGCGTTACGTCCTCAACGGACTCGCTGCGCTTGAATCCGTCAAAGGAAACCAGCCAGCTATCAAGAAGCCGCAGCCCGCATTCGATAGTTTTCCATGCGCTTCCCGGGGCGTTCCACGGATCGGGCAGGTCGGTTTGCGCGATCCATTTGAGAATCTGCCTTGAAAACGTCTTGGCATATCGCTCATCACCCGTTGCCCTGTATGCCCTTGCCATATGTCCCCAAAAGGAATGGCGATTTAACTGCCATAGCCATTCGTTGTTTCGCGGCCCTATGATCGTGGTTGCATCAAAAAGGAAATCTATATCGCCGTCGGGGAATGTCTAGTCAATATTGACCGAGCGAACGGTGCCTTTTGTGCAGTTGTCCGCTATCTCCACGTCAAATCTGCCCTTTGTACAGATGCCGGGAACGGTAAAATCTGCTTTGCTTCGAAAATACGTGGCAAGGAGATGGAGCGCCGCGGTGTAATCGTTGCTCCTTATCGCCTCACAAAAGTGATTGCCGATTTTTTCACCAATAACAGCATCAAAAAGCTCTTCCAAACGAACGGCATATTTTAGTGCGGTGTCCTCGTTCGGTGATAAGTGCGACACTATGCGCAAAAGCTGCTCTTGTCTCTCCATTGCTCAAACATCCTTTCCTCATCAAGTATAAAAACTCGTGGCGGGGCGTAATTGCTAAATGTATTATTTTGTATTTCTTCCGTTTGACATTACAGGTGCACTGTGTAATCATTGTAACACAGAAATGAGCGCAAAGTAATGCAAAAACAGACAAAAAACTTATACTTTTCTACAATCAAAAAAGCCACCCAAGTGGGTGGCTTGATTGTTGGCTTAAACGTGATAAAAGGTGTCTAAACAAGGGTAAAAACGAACAAAAGGTGTCCGATTATTCTAATATAACGCGGTAAATTGGAAGATTAGTTTCGGCAATTGCCTTGACTGCACCAATCAATGCCTTAGGATTGGCATTGCCAAAATCCATATGAATACAAACGGAAAACACAGAGGATGCCTCAGGCAAGCTATCAATATCCGAAATATAGTGTATCGGCTTAAAAATATGCTTTTTATTATAGGAGTACATATAATGCTCCAGAGCGGAAACACTTTGCTCCATCATTAGTTGATCGGGGTGTTTTTCAAATATTACGTTAAAGATTACATCAGGATATCCTTCACATTCGACATCGACGGGAAAAGAAACTGCTGCTTTTATTTCGCCTACAATTGGATCATCATACTCAGTCATTCTGTTACCTCTCTTTCTTGGTGGTAAAACCAACTCTTTACGTGCAATATATCATATTTTGTAAAGCAATTCAAGAGCTTTTCGCATTCTCGCATCCCAATCACGCCGAAGGCGTGTATATCATCCGCAACTTGTTGCGGTATATCATCAATGCGAAGCATTGTATATCATCAAGCCGCAGGAGGATACACGCTGGCGCGTGATGAGATACAGCCCCAAAGGGGCTGATGATATACACGACTGCGTCGTGATGATATGCCAAGCCTGCGGCTTGGATAAACAAAAAGAGAACTTTTGGTAGACAAAAGTTCTCTTTTTGTTGGCTGGGATGGCAGGATTTGAACCTACGAGTGCCAGAGTCAAAGTCTGGTGCCTTACCGCTTGGCGACATCCCACTGTTTTGAATACGCCATACATTATACCATTTATGGGTAAGGCTGTCAAGAGAAAAT
>JAZOCO010000064.1:0-12568 GCA_045596505.1 Eubacteriales bacterium | reverse complement strand
GCGCTTTGCCATGCTTTGTCCGCGCACGTCGGAAAAGTCAAGGGCAGCATCAAGCGCCGCCGCGCCAAGATCCGCCTCGTTCCCTACAACGGGCACGATCCGTTCCTTGCCGTTTAAATGCGCCACCAGCGTCGCCATGTCCGTTAAGGGATACACGGTAAGCCCCGCGACAGCTGCTGCCTCACGCGCATTTTCTGCCGGCACAAAGATCTCGGTAAGACCCGCGTCACGCGCAGCAGCGGCAAGGGAAAGCACGCCCCGCACGGGGCGCACTGCACCCGAGAGCGACAGCTCACCCACAAGGCAGGTCCGAGAAAGATCCACTCGGCGGTCGATAAGCCCCGCACACCGCAGGATCCCCGTCAAGATCGCCACGTCAAAGCCCGAGCCCTCCTTTTTGCGGTTGGCGGGGGCAAGATTTACGGTAAGGGAAAGCGCAGGGAAGCGAAAACCGCTGTTATAGCTTGCGGTGCGCACACGCTCCTTTGCCTCCTTCACAGCCGTATCGGGAAGACCCACGATCTCAAAATCACCAAGACTTTCGCGTGCATCGCACTCAACGTTCACCAAAAAACCGTCTATCCCGCAAAGCCCTGCCGCCTGTAGCGTTGTCAGCATCGTATTCCCCCTCTCACATTTAGGTTAAGTATATCATACTTTATAAAATATTGCAACGGCATTTTGCAAGGAATTTCGTCAGAATTTCTACCTGAAAAAGCCGCTTTCTCTGCCATTTTCGACAAGATCAAGCGGCTTCCTTTTTTCATTTTCCTTTGTGTGCTTTTGTTCGGCGCTACATGATGCAGCTCCTCTCCCTCACGCGCGGTACCAGTAGTGATATCTGTAAGCACCCTTTAGAGCCTGTGCATTTGCGGCGGCATCCGTGACGTCGCGGGAAATACCGTTTTCCTCATACCGCTTTGCCACAAGCCAGCCATCGCTCACCGCAAAGGTGACCTCGGAAAGCGCCGTGCAGCCGTTAAGTGCCTCCTTGCCAAGGGTTATCACGCTACTCCCGATATGCAGCGAGGTAAGTGTGGCATTCGAAACGTTTTCGGCAAGGGCGCCGTCCGCCACCACGCGCGTATCGCCGTGCACCGTAAGCGTGGTGATCCCCTCCTCTGCATCCAGCAAAACAAGATAAGGGTTTTGCGTGTTACCCACGTATTTGCCACCGCCCCACTCGGAAAAGGTCAGCGCGGTCCCTCCAAGGGCAAAGGAGCCCACGGTCTTGATCCCGCTTGGTATTTCAAGCGTGGAAAGCGAGCTGCAACCGTAAAACGCGTGATCTCCGATATCCCAAACCCCGTCGGGTATCTCGATCTCGCTGAGCTGCGTGCACTGCGCCAAGGCGTATGCCCCGATGGTCTTAAGGCTGTCGGGAAGCACGAGCGTACCAAGCGAGGTACACCCCGCAAAGGCGTAAGAGCCGATCGAGAGCAGCCCATCGGGTAGCGAGGCGGTGACAAGGCTGTTACAGCCCGCAAAGGCGGTGGTGCCAAGGATCCTTGTGCCCTCCGGCACGGTAAATGCCGCCACGCTCCTGTCGATCACACCTGCAAAAATAAGATACGGAAAATTCTTTGTGCCAAGATATCGTGCGCCCCCGTGGGTCGCATACACGATCGCCTCGCATTCCTCAAACGCACCCTCACCAAGCGTGAGGATCCCGTCGTGCAGCACGACCTCCGAGAGTGCTGTGCAGCCCTTGAACAAATCGTCAGCGATCGCCGTCACGCCCAAAGGAAAGGAAAACGCCTCCAGTGCCGTGCAGCCCTCAAAAGCACCCTCACCTATCACCGCGAGCTCGCTTTGCTCGTGAAAGGTAATTTCTTCCAGTGCAGTGCAGCTCGCAAACGCATCCGCACCGATCATCTGCACGTTGCGCGAAACAAAAACGGACTTGAGTGAATTGTCCTTTGCAAAGGCACCGTCGGCAATAGAAAGCACAAGCTTGCCATTGTGAAGCGGGGGGATCTCAAGCGCAACTGCCGTGCTGCTGCCGCGCCCCGTCACCTCATATCCCGCAACACCGCCAAGAGTGATCTCGCTATACCTTAAATATTCACCGCCGTATTGTGCCGCGCCACACATACCGCAGATGCCCTCCTCGTACTGATGCCCCACGGTATATTGCTCACGCTCCAGCACCTCACCGCAATCTAAGCACGTCTTGGCGCGCCAGCCCGCCTCGGTGCAGGTCGCCTCGATCTCATCCACCCATTCGGTGCTCGTATGCTTACACGCGCCGCACGCGGTAAAAAGTGGCAGCACTAGGCAAAAAACAAGCATACTAAGGCACAAACTTTTAAAACAAGCTCTCATATATTTCTCCCGGCTTTGATCCGATAGTATAAAAACGTTCAACGCTATTATAAAGCATCTCGGCAAAAAAGTCAAGAAGCGGGATATATTGACAGCGGAGAGAAAGGACGCAGAAAGGGGCGACTCACCGAAGTAAATCGCCCCCACTAACGCGGAGTTATTTGGTTACGATACGTATACCCGCAGGCAGAATGCCCGTTTGCTCGTAAACGATCTCGTTGATCTGGGAGATCTGGTTTGGCTGCAGGCTGTCACCGTTTACCACCACGGAGCAGCTCTCGCCGTTTACGATCGCCACGCATTGCTCAAAGCCCTTGGCGAGCACCATTGCCTCGATGTTTGCCTCTGCTTCCATCTCCTTAGCAAGCTGGGAGATCTCCAGCAGTGCGCCCGTTTTGGTTGCCTCGTCTGCATTTTCATTTTCCACCACGCTCTGCAGCACCTCAAGCGCCTCGTCGCGCGCACGCTGGCGGCTGACCTGTGTTGCCGAAAAGTAGCCGTCCGTCGTAGTGGTGACCGTGTTGCCTCCCGTTTCTTCACTGCCGTCACCGCTTGGATCAACAGGATCATTCCCTCCGAACAGCACGAAGTTGAGCGCCAGTGCCACCGCGACCAGCAGCACCGCACACGCGATCACGATCTGTCGCCGTGCAGGACGGCGCCATTTTCTCTTTTCTTCTTTAGGCATTTCAAGTTGATTTTCCATTTCTTATCCTCCTTTCGCCTTGCCTCATTCTCTTATATGTGCCACCGCGCCCGAATATGCGATTTTTTTGGTTCGAATTTATATTTTTGTATTGACAACGGCGCGATATGTGCTATACTGTAATTAGTTGCACGCGCAACAAATGGAAAGGAGCGTACGTTATGCACTCGCTGAGTCGTATGAACACCATCACACGCTGCAAAAATCTGTGGTACACATCAAAGCTCGAGGGCACGGGGATCGGCGCGGGAGATCGCCTGTATCTGCTTTACGTCTGTCGTCACCCGAACGTGTCGCAGGATACCCTATCTGCTGCCCTTTACGTAAACAAAAGCAGCGTCACGCGCCGCCTTGCCCATCTTGAAAAGGAAGGCTTTGTCACAAGAACGCCGTCTGAGGCAGATCGCCGTGTGATGCTGGTCGCCCCCACCGAAAGGGCACTGGCACTGCTCCCGCGCTTAGCGGAGCTGCGAGCGGAATGGAACGCCATTATTACCGAGGGGTTTACCGAGGCTGAGCTTGAGGCATTCTCAAGCCTCATAAACCGCGCACTAGAAAACGCAAAGCAGCGGGCAAAGGAGCTTACCAAATGAAACTGATCTTTAAATACCTGCGCCCACACAGACGCGCCATTGCCTTTGGGCTGACCGTCAAGATCCTCGCCACGCTTTTTGAGCTGCTGCTTCCCTACATATTAAGTCACATTCTTGACGTGGTGGTGCCGCGGCATCACCTCACGGACATTCTCATGTGGGGCGGGGCGATGCTCGGCGCCGCGCTTCTTGCTATGCTCGGCAATATTATTGCCAACCGCAACGCAGCAAGGGTGGCACGCGACACCTCGCGCGCAATGCGGCACGATCTTTTTGAAGCGACCATGCATCTGTCTTCGAAAAATATCGACCGCTTTACCGTTCCCTCCCTTGAAAGCCGCCTGACCTCGGATACCTACCACGTGCATCATTTTATCGGTATGATGCAACGTATGGCAGTGCGCGCTCCCATTATGCTCCTTGGCGGCGTCGCCATCACCTTGGTGCTTGATTGGCGCCTCTCGCTTGTGATGATCGCGATCCTGCCCTTCATCACCGTATCGGTCTATTTTATCACACACCGCGGCTTGCCGCTATACACCGAAACGCAAAAGGCGGTCGACGGCATGGTCCGCGTGGTGCGTGAGGATTGCCAAGGCGTGCGCGTGATCAAGGCGCTGTCAAGAGAAGCGCACGAGCGCCGCCGCTATGATGAGGCGAACCGCCACCTGGTCCTTCGGGAGCAAAAGGCGGGCGTGAATATGGCTCTTTCAAATCCCCTGATGACCCTTATTTTAAACCTTGGTCTTGCCGCCGTGATCCTTGCGGGCGCATATCTCGTAAACGGCGGGCTGTCCCTACCCGGGCGTATCATCGCCTTTATCCAGTATTTCACGCTGATGTCAAACGCTATGACCACCATTGCACGCATATTCGTGCAAACGACAAGGGCGGGTGCCAGCGCGGGCCGCATCGGCGAGGTGCTGCATGCGCAGGATACCTCGCGCAGCACGGGCGAGCAAAAGCGCGATGGGGACAGCGAGGACTTCATCGTATTTGAAGACGTTTGCTTTTCCTACAACGGCAAAAGTGACAACCTCTCACACGTGAGCTTTTCCCTGCCAAGGGGCGCGACGCTTGGTGTGATCGGTGCGACAGGCTCGGGCAAGACTACCCTTGTTTCCCTCCTGCAGCGCTTTTACGATATTGACAGCGGCAGCATCCGCATCGGCGGCGAGGATATCTATACAATAGACGCAAAGCGGCTGCACGGTCTGTTTGGCGTGGTGATGCAAAACGACTTTATCTATGCCGATACGGTGGCAGAAAATATCCGCTTCGGGCGCGAGGTCGACGATGCGGCGATCCGCCGCGCGGCGACGCTGGCGCAGGCGGCAGATTTTATCGAGGGCTTTGCCGACGGCTACGACCATATGCTCACCACCAAGGGCACGAACGTATCGGGCGGTCAGCGACAAAGGCTTCTCATTGCCCGCGCTCTTGCAAAAGAGCCGGAGATCCTCATTTTAGACGATGCCTCCTCTACCCTTGACTATAAGACCGACGCGGCACTCCGCCGCGCCATTCGCGAGGGGATGCACACCACCACGGTCGTGGTAGCACAGCGTGTCAGCTCCGTGAAGCACGCCGATCTTATTTTGGTGCTGGATCACGGCGAGGTGATCGGTGCGGGCACACACGAGGAGCTGATGGCGTCCTGCCCTGCGTACAAGGAGATCAGCGATTCGCAGATGGGAGGTGCTTTCCTTGAATAATATGAGTTTCGGGGGCGGTGGCAGAAGCCCGCAGAGATCGCGCTCGCTAAACAGCCCCGTCATAGACCAAAAGCAAAGCAAGAGTGACCGCACGCGTGTGCTCTCCCGTATGAGCAAATATCTGCTCCGCTACAAAAAGACCGTGCTGCTCGCACTCCTCCTTATGCTCTCCTCTAATCTTTTGGCACTCGCAGGTCCCACCATTTCGGGCAGGGCGATCGATGCCATCAAGCTGGGACAGGGGGCGGTGGAGCTTAAGACGGTATGGCTCTTCGTCATGCTTCTGATCATCTTTTATACCGTATCCGCCGCGCTGTCTTATCTCCTTTCCGTGTTGATGATCCATCTCAGTCAAAGGATCGTGTACACCATGCGCCGCGAGGTGTTCGAGCACCTTACCACCCTACCCGTCAGTTACTTCGACACCCACGCAACGGGCGATATCATCAGCCATATCTCCTATGATATAGACACCGTCAACACCACCCTTTCACACGACATCCTGCAAGTGCTTGCCAGCATCGTCACGGTGGTCGGCTCGCTTGTAATGATGCTATTGATCTCCCCGACCTTGGTATCGGTCTTTGCCATCACCATTCCCATCTCAATTTTATTTACACGCTATAAAACAAAGCGCACCCGCCCGCTTTATAAGACGCGCTCGCGCAAGCTGGGAGAGTTAAACGGCTATGCCGAGGAGATGCTCTCGGGGCAAAAGACCATCCGCGCGTATTCGCGCGAGGAGGTCATCATTTCCCGCTTTGACAAGCGAAACGATGACGCGGTCGAGGCGTTTTACAAGGCGGAATGGCACGGTCATAGCTTGATTGGTCCTACTGTCAATTTTATCAACAACTTTTCCATCGCTATGGTAACGGTTTTCGGCGGCATCCTTTTTATGCTCACCGAAACCACCCCAAGCCTTGCCCCCGTTTTTGTGATCTCGCTTGGCGGCATCTCGGCATTCGTGCAGTATTCGCGGAAATTCTCAGGTCCCATCAACGAGCTTGCCAATATCGTAGGCGACCTGCAATCGGCAACCGCGGCGGCGGAGCGCGTGTTCCGCCTCATGGACGAGGCGCCCGAAAAAAAGGATGCGTCAAACGCCGTCACGCTTGAAAATGTAACAGGCGACGTGCGTTTTTCGAGCGTCACCTTCGGCTACACCGAAGAAAAGACCATTTTACACGATCTCACCGTGCACGCAAAGCCCGGCACCACTGTCGCGATCGTGGGACCGACGGGCGCGGGGAAAACCACCGTGATCAACCTCCTGATGCGGTTTTACGACGTAAACAGCGGCAGCATTTCCGTGGACGGCACGGATATCCAAGATGCGGCACGCAGCTCCTTGCGCCGCGCTTTTACTATGGTCCTGCAGGACACGTGGCTGTTTTACGGCACCATCCTTGATAACATTACCTACGGCAAGGAAAACGCGACCCGTGAGGAAGCTGTTGCCGCCGCAAGGGCAGCTCACATTCACAAGTATATCGAAAGCCTGCCAAACGGCTACGATACCCTCCTGACCGACGACGGCGTAAATATCTCAAAGGGTCAGCGCCAGCTTACCACCATTGCCCGTGCGATGCTCTCCGATGCGCCTATGCTGATTCTTGACGAGGCGACCTCAAACGTAGACAGCCGTACCGAGCAGCGCATTCAGAAGGCTATGAAGCACCTGATGCAGGGACGCACCTGCTTTGTCATTGCACACCGCCTTTCCACCATCCAAAACGCAGACGTTATTTTGGTGGTAAAGGACGGCAGAGTGATCGAATCGGGCAACCACGAGGCACTGATGCAAAAGCAAAACGGCTTTTACTCCTCTCTTTACAACTCTCAATTTACGTGATATAATAAGGCTGAGTCATTTGTGACCCGTCAGGTTATAAGGCTTCCTTGACTATGCTTTGAAGATCGCAGAAAACAACTTGAAAATTCCGTTAAAAGCAAGCAATCGCTTAATTTAAAAATTTTAAGCAGGCTTCCCTGACTATTTGTAAAAGACGCTTTTTAAGCCGTTTATCCGGCGAATTTTTGGCAAAAAAGCGCCGCCTATCTCACTCAAAGGAGCTCTTTACGCTATGAAACGAATTTTGATAACAGGTGGTTCGCGCGGCATTGGTGCGGCAATTGTGAGCGCCTTCGCCAAGGCAGGCGACCGTGTTGTCTTCCTTTATCACAAAAATCACGCCGCCGCCACGCGCGTTGCAGCCGAAACAGGCGCAACTCCCCTTTGCTGCGACGTATCCGACCCACAGGCGGTGCGCACGGCATACGCAGCGGCGGTGGCGCAGCTTGGCGGCGCGCCCGAGGTGCTGATCAATAATGCGGGGATCGCGGAAAGCGCCCTTTCGCGTGACGTCAGTGACAGCGATTGGGCACGGATGCTAAATACCAATCTATCCTCCGCCTTTTATCTGTGCCGCGAGGCGCAGGGCGCGATGATCGCAGCGCAATACGGGCGCATCGTGAACATTGGCTCTATGTGGGGCAAGGTAGGTGCATCGTGCGAGGCCTCGTACTCAGCCGCAAAGGCGGGGCTTCGCGGGCTTACCATGGCACTTGCCAAGGAGCTCGGCCCCTCGGGCATCACGGTAAACTGCGTGGAACCCGGCGTGATCGACACGGATATGAACGCTTCGTATGACATGCAAGCGCGCGAAGCACTTGCCGATCAAACGCCCCTTTGCCGCATCGGCACACCCGAGGAGGTTGCAGCGGCAGTTTTCTTCCTCGCCTCGGACAGCGCATCCTTTATCACAGGGCAATGCCTTGGCGTTGACGGCGGATTTTCCATATAAGTGAGGTAACGGTATGAGTTTTGAAGCACTGAAAGCAAATCTTGAAAAGCGCGGCTACGCGGTTTCGGTCTTTGACACCGCAAAGGATGCCCTTGCCTATCTTGACCGCGAGATCGACGGCAAAACGGTGGGGCTTGGCGGTTCTGTTACGCTTGACCAAATGGGCGTTTACGAGGCGCTTGCCACACACAACGACGTTTACTGGCACTGGCGGGAGCGCGACCAAAAGACCCAAAAGGAGCTGCGTGACGCGGGCAACGCCGCGGCGGTGTATCTTTCTTCCGTCAACGGCATTGCACAAAGCGGCGAGATCATCAATATTGACGGCACGTGCAACCGCGTGGCGGCAATGCTCTACGGGCATGAAAGGGTGTATCTGGTGGTGGGCAAAAACAAGCTTGCCGCTGACTGCGATGCGGCGCTTTGGCGCGCACGCAACATCGCCGCACCGAAAAACGCGCACCGTTTAGGTGTCAAGACCCCTTGCGCCGTGCGCGGCGACCGTTGCTTTGACTGCAAGAGCGAGGGGCGCATTTGCCGCGCCCTTTCGATCCTTTGGGAAAAGCCCTTAGGGCTTACCGTAGAGGTCGTCTTGATCGACGAAGAATTAGGATACTAATAACGAATGAGAGGTAACTGCAAATGGAAAACTTTTTTGCACAAAAATTTGAAGAAATGCAATACGTGATGCGACTTCCTGAGAATTATGAGGAAGGAAAGCGTTACCCCGTGCTGCTCTTTTTGCACGGTGCGGGCACGCGTGGCACCAACATCAACAAGCTGAAGTACAACGCCTTTTTCAAAGAAACCGCCAAATACGAGGACTTCCCCTTTGTCACAGTAGCTCCTCTTTGCCACGAAAACAGCTGGTTTGATCTCCTTGAAACACTAAAGCGCTTCACGCTCTACATAAGAGATCTGCCCTTTGCAGATACCGAGCGTATGTACGTTATGGGTAACAGTATGGGCGGCTACGGCACATGGCAGATGGGAATAAGCTTGCCCGAGGTGTTTGCGGCAATGGTGCCCCTGTGCGGCGGCGGTATGTATCCGTTTGCGGGGCGTCTGATAGATATGCCCGTTTGGGCGTTCCACGGTGGGATGGATACCGTTGTGCCGCCCGAGGAAAGCAAAAAAATGGTAGACGCCGTCAACAAACGCGGCGGTAACGCAAAGCTGACCATCTACCCCGAGAAAAAACACAACATTTTTGCCGTCACGTATCAGAACAAAGCCGTTTTTGATTGGCTGCTTACCCATAAAAGAATTAGCGCGGCAGAAGTCTGTGACGAATATAACGATGCCGAAAAATACGGTTGATCAGGCATCCTCCACAAAAAACGCCTTGGCGCACCCGCTTTGAGGGTGCGCCAAGGCTGCTTTTGCAAAGGATTAATTCTTTTCGTCACTTTCTCTCTTTTTTCCCTGTGCCTCAAAATTGCCCAGCGCCTCATCACGTGCCACGTTGTCCGCGTCACTCGGCAAAAAGTTTCCGAGCATCGCCGTGCCAAGCGCCATGCTTCCCACCCCGTCAAGGGGCTTTTTCTTTTTCTCTTGCATCATAACACCTCGCCTTTAAACGGTCTTTGTGTCCCTATTGTGCGCGGTGTGGCAAGAGATTATACCTCAAAATCGGGGGTGAAGGCGGCAGTGGCAGCGGACTTGTCCTGAGAAAAGCCCAAAAAGCCAAGCGACGTGGCTTTTTCAAGCACAGCATCATATTCAAAGCTGGTAACGCGCCGCAGCAGGCTCTTAGGAGCTGTTTTTGGTGCAAAATCGGGGGTGTATTGTCGCATAAGCGAAAGGCGAATGTCCGGTATGGGTAGCGTTTTTGCAAGAATTTCCAGCACCTCAAGGCTGTCCTCGCGGTAGCCGGGAAGGAGCAGGTGTCGCACCACCACACCCTTTTTTAAGAGCCCATCCCCGTCAAAGCTGACAGCACCCGCCTGCCCATACATTTCAGCAAGCGCCGCAGCTGCCACCTCAGCATAATCCGAAACGCCCGAAAGAGCGTGGGAGAGCGCGGGGGAAGCATATTTAAAATCGGGCAGATAAATATCCACGAGCCCATCTAAAAGTCGCAGCGTTTCGGGGGTTTCATAGCCACTGCTGTTCCAAACCACAGGGATCTTAAGGGATGGCTTGATCTTTCCGAGCACGCGCGCAACACGGTCGGTATAATGCGTGGCGGTAACGAGATTAAGGTTGTGCACGCCCGTTTCCTGCATACGGAGCAGAAGTGCGCCAAGCTCCTCCTCTGTCACGCACCGCCCCGTAGCAGTGCGGCTGATCTCTCTATTTTGGCAAAAGATACACGAAAGCGAGCATCCCGAAAAAAACACCGTGCCCGAGCCGCGTGTGCCGCTAATGGGCGGCTCCTCAAAATAATGCGGCGCTGCGCGCGCAACCAAAATGTCTGCCGCCGTGTGGCAGGCACCCGTCTTGCCCGCCGCGCGATCAGCCCCGCATTTGCGCGGGCAAAGCCTACAAGAGGACATCACGCCCCTCCTTTTCATCTTTTGAAACCATCTTAACACACCGCAAAAATTTTTTCAAGTTTTTCTCTCATTTTCACTCATTTTACCTCTTTTTGTGGTAAAATGTTAAAGAAGGACTGCAAAGGAGCATTTAAAGAACTTATATGAAAAACAATTGCTTTGAGCGTGCCGAGATCCTGTGCGTGGGCACAGAGCTACTCATCGGCGACATTGTAAATACCAATGCGGCATATCTGTCGCGCCGCCTCGCCGCGCTTGGCATCGGTGTATACCGTCAGGCAGTGGTGGGAGATAACAAGGAGCGCCTTGCCGAGGATATCCGCGCCGCGCTCTCACGCAGTGACGTTGTGATCATGTCGGGCGGGCTTGGTCCGACGTACGATGATATTACCAAGGAGACCGCGGCAGAGGTTCTTGGCCGTCAAATGGGGCTGCACGAGCCTTCTCTTGCACGGATCGAGGCGTATTTTGCCGAGCTTGGCCGCGAGATGACCGACAACAACAAAAAGCAAGCCATGATGCCACAGGGCGCGATCGTTTTTGAAAACCGTTACGGCACGGCGCCCGCGCTTGCCTTAGAGGACGAGGCCGGCAAGGTGCTGGTCATGCTCCCGGGACCACCGCGCGAGCTTGAGCCGCTTTTCCGTGAGCAGGTAGAGCCCTATCTTAAAAAGCGCTGTGCCGCGATCCTTGTCAGCCGCAATTTGCATATTATAGGTATGGGCGAATCCCGCGTTGAGAGCGAGCTACCCGACGAGCTGAGAAACAGCCAAAATCCGACTGTTGCTCCCTACTGTGTGCCGGGCGAGGTGCGTCTGCGCGTTACGGCAAAGGACGCCGATGAAGCACACGCACAGGCGCTTTGCGACGGCATGGTCGAAAAATTAATGGCGCTGCCGCTTGGGCGTTTCGTGTACGGCATAGACGTGGAGGCCCCCGAGCACGCGCTGGTAGCAGAGCTGCTTCGACGCAACATGACGGTTGCCACGGCAGAATCCTGCACGGGGGGGCTTATTGCAAAAAGGCTGACCGACGTAGCGGGATGCTCGCCTGCGGTAGCTGGTGGCGCGGTGACCTATCAGGAGCGCGAAAAGGTGGCGTTGCTTGGCGTCGATCCCGAGCTGATCGAGCTGCACACCGTGGTAAGCGCCCCCGTTGCCAAGGCGATGGCAATGGGCGCGTTGCAAGCGTTTGATGTAGATCTGGCGATCGCAACCACGGGATATGCGGGCCCCGGCGGCGGCACGCCGCAAGAGCCTGTTGGCACGGTATATGTTGCCGTTGCCACAAGGCAGGGCGTTGATGTGCGTCGCCTTTCGCTTGGCAGACACCGCGACCGTGCGTACGTGCGTGAGGTCGCCTCGGTGCAAGCCCTCTCACAAGCGCTTGAGATTTTGAGGGTAGCCGCAAGGGAGTCGAACAAATAAGCCCTGCGGCGGTAAATTTGTGCCAATTTATGCGTGGCGTGACTCGAAAAGTCCGCACTTTCCTTCGCCCCCCACAAAAATCCATCAAAAATTTTCTCACCGCAGGGTGGGAACCAGTTTTCACCTCGCAAATATTTAGGCAAGACGAAGCGAAAAGCCGAAGCAATATGCGGATATTACAAGGCTTTTGCTGACGGATAGACAAATATTTGCTGATGAAAACCTTATGTGTTCGACTCCCTTGCGGCTAAGAAAATCAAATCCGAAAGGAATAAAAAAATGAACGAAGAAATCTTGAACGGGGAGGCTGCCCTTCCCACCCTTGAAGCGGCAACGCCAAAGGAGCTTGCCGAGGCGTGTCGGGAGATCCTTGACACGAAAAAGGCGGCAGACGTGGCTGTTTTGTCGGTCGTCGGTCGCAGCGATATCACAAATTATCTGGTGCTGGCAACGGGCACGTCGGGTCCTCACGTAAGTCGGAGGCCAAGCGGTCTTAG
>JAZOCO010000063.1:0-24082 GCA_045596505.1 Eubacteriales bacterium | reverse complement strand
GAAAAGATGAAGGGGCTAAACGATGAGCAGCTATCTCTGATTGAAGCCATGATCGATAATCTTAAATAAAAAACTTCCCTGTGTAGCAATTCCCTTTTCCCTAGGTTTTGGGTGAGGGGGAGTGAATGTTTTTTGCCGTGGCAAAAAACAAAGGGGCTGCGTCATTGGCGCAGCCCCTGCTCAAAAAAAGCCGACGGTAGGCTTTTTTTGAAGCGCGGAATTTGCGTGTTTTGACCGAGAAACGGTCAAAAATGATGGCGTTTAGCCATCAAGCAAAAACGACGGGGGTGAGTACCAAATGCATTTTTTGCATTTGACTCACCCCCCTTTCTCGTTTCCTCTTACTTCACCAAATGGCGTTTGATCTTGCGCGAGGTGGTTTTTTCAAACTCGGTGTCGCGCAGCTCAAGTCCCTTTAGCTTTTTAAACGAGGGCAGCTTTTTGTTCAGCTCCATCAGTTTTGCGTAGATGGTCTTGTAGACGGTATCGTTGTCCGCGTCCTCGCCAAACAACTCGCGGTTCGGGTAGACCACGGCGGTCAGCAGGACGGTTTCCCCGTCGGTATCCTTTCTGCCAACGACCACGCACTCCGCGATCTCCTCAATTTTTTCAAGGTATTCCTCGATCTCCTCAGGGAATACGTTTTTGCCGTTTTCCAGCACGATGACGGATTTAAGGCGTCCCGTAATGTAGATATATCCATCCTCGTCCATATAACCAACATCACCTGTGCGATACCAGCCGTCCTCGGTAAACGCCTTGGCGTTCTCCTCGGGGTTGTTATAGTAGCCAAGCATTACGTTGTCGCCCTTTACCTGGATCTCGCCTTCCTCGAAGCCCTTTTCGTTCAGGACGCCTGTTTTGGCGATACGGGACGTGCAGCAGGGCACGGCGGGGCCAACGGAGCCTTGTTTTGGGGCATAGTAGGGTGCAACGGAAATAAGGGGAGAGCATTCGGTGATGCCGTAGCCCTCGCAGATCTGCACACCAAACGCCTCGAAATTTTTCACCATTTCGGGATTTAAGGGCGCGCCGCCGCAAATGATCTTTTGGAGGCGCCCGCCAAAGGCAGCAAGCACCGAAGCAAACAGTTTTCTTCGAAGATCGATGCCGATCCTTCGCATCCCGTTTGAAACCTTGATCAAGCGGCGAAGCAGCTTATCCTTGCCCTTTTTGCGCGCCTCGTCGAAGATCCTTTTATACATGGTGTTGACAAACAGCGGGACGAGCACAAGACCCGTCGGCTTAAACTCGGCAAAATTGCGCATCAGATGGCGGAGCGTGTCGTTGATGCCGACGGTAATGCCGTAGCAAAGGCTGGCAAGCATAATGGCAAGCTCGTAGGTGTGATGCAGTGGCAAAACGGACACGGTCGTGTCGTTTTCGCTGAAATTTACGCACTCACAAGCGGAATTGACGCACGCGCAAATGTTCTTTTCCGAGAGCATCACGCATTTGCTCGATCCCGTCGTGCCCGAGGTAAAGAGCATCACGGCAAGCGCTTCGGGATCGCGCGTGGGGAGCTGATAGCCCTCCTTGAGCGATTTTTCGCCCATTTTAAGCAGCTCGGCGAACGGGATGGTCTTGTCAACCACCTCGTCCCCTGTCGGCGAAATTGGCACGAAAATACGCAGCGAGGGGTGGCTTTCCATTGCGCCTCGCAGCTTTTGATTGAAGCTTGCGGCGTAAACGATCGCCTCAGCGTCAACGCCGGCGAGCAGCCCCTCGATCTCGGAAATGGCAAGCTCCTTGTCCATTGGGATGATCACGCCGCCCGCGGCGGTTACCGCAAGATAGGTGGCGACCCATTCGGGTGAGGTCTCGCCGATCACGGCGATGCGCTTGCCCGCAAGACCCTTGGCATAGAGTCCTGCCGCGAGGGAGAGCAGCATGTGCGAAAATTCGGCATAGGTGAGCGCGCCGTAGCCCTTCCCCTTCACAAAGCGGAAAACGGGCTTGTCGCCACGCGCCGCAAGACCTGTGATAAGCCCCGCAAAGGAGCTGAGCGGCGTGTAGATACGTGGTGTTTTTTTCATAGTACCCTCTGCCGTGCCCAATTTACCTGCGAGAAGCAAAGGCTCTCACCCGCAGGGCGCACGGTCTTATTTTATTATACCCAAAAAATGGGGGGCTTGTCAAGTTTTACAGGAGAAACAATCGCCCTTACTTTGGAACTTGGTAAAAATTGGTAAATAAAAAAGGACCGCATCAAGGCTTTGAAGCAGTCCTTTTTTATAAAGATGGATTAAAGCTCCTCGGCAAAGATCACGTCGCAGCCCATATAGGTGCGAAGTGCCTCGGGAACGGTGACGGAGCCATCCGCGTTTTGGTAATTTTCGAGGATCGCGGCAACGGTGCGCCCCACCGCAACGCCCGACCCGTTTAGGGTATGTACCAGGCGCGGCTTGTCCTTTTGTGTTTCGCGGAAGCGAATGTTGGCGCGGCGTGCCTGATAGTCCTCAAAATCAGAGCAAGAGGAGATCTCCACGTAGCGACCGTACGAGGGCATATAGACCTCAATGTCGTAGGTCATGGCGCTCGAGAAGCCAAGATCGCCCGAGGAAAGGCGCACCACGCGGTACGGAAGCCCAAGACCCTGGAGCACACGCTCAGCGTCGTTTGTCAGCTTTTCAAGCTCCTCGTAAGAGGTTTCAGGCGTGGTGAACTTCACCAATTCAACTTTGTTGAATTGGTGCTGGCGAATAAGTCCCCTTGTGTCACGCCCCGCAGATCCCGCCTCGGCGCGGAAGCATGCGGAGTAAGCGCAAAAGGAAAGGGGCAGGCTTGCGCCGTCCAAAATATCGTCGCGGTACATATTGGTGACGGGTACCTCGGCGGTGGGGATCAGGAAGAAATCGTTGTTTGCCACACGGAAGGCGTCTTCCTCAAATTTGGGAAGCTGACCCGTGCCGCGCATGGAGTCGCGGTTTACCATATAGGGCGGGAATATTTCGGTGTAGCCGTGGTCGGTGTGCGTGTCAAGGAAATAGTTGATCACCGCGCGCTCAAGACGCGCGCCCATACCACGGTAAAAGTGGAAGCGAGCGCCCGTGACCTTGGCGGCGGTATCGGGATCAAGGATCCCAAGCTCCTTGCCCACGTCCCAGTGCGGCTTTGCCGCAAAGTCAAAGGTGCGCGGCTCGCCCCAGCGGCGAAGCTCCACGTTGTCGCTGTCGTCCTTGCCAACGGGTACGCACTCGTTTGGCATATTGGGCACGGAGAGCAAAATGGCGGTCATTTCGGCATCAATGGCGGAGATCTTTTCGTTTTCGGCCTTCACGGTGTCGGACAGCGTCTTCATTTCGGCAAAAATGGGCGCAACGTCCTTCCCTGCCTTTTTCAGCGCGGGGATCTCCTTCGAGATCTTGTTTTGCGCCGCTTTTTTTTGCTCGGTGTCGGCGATCAACGTGCGGCGCTCTACGTCAAGGGTGAGCAGTCGGTCGATCTCGGCGCTGTAATCCTTCTGGCGGGAAGCGAGGCGCCGCTTCACGAGCTCAGCATTATCTTTAATATATTTGATATCTAACATAGTATAGGTCCTCTTTTCTTATTCTTCTGCAAACACTTCGTTGCCGCAAAGCGCCACCAGCAGCGCTTCCATATCGGCATCGTCCTCATAAAAGATCTCAATAGAGCGTTTTTTGTCGTTTTGTGTGATCTTGACCTTGCGTCCCAGTGCCTCGCGCGTGCGGCGTTCAAGATCCTTCATCCATGTGCGACTCTGCACGTGCCCTGTAATATCGGGCAGCTCGGGCTGCGGATCCGTATTTTCACGCTTCACGATCGCTTCCACATCGCGCACCGAAAGCCTTTTTGCTACAATGCGGCGTGCAAGCAGCGGGATCAGCTCCTCGTTTTTAAGTGAAAGCAGCGCACGTGCGTGCCCTGCTGTGAGAAACCCGTCCTTTTCCTTCAGCATTTCCAGCACTTCGTCGGGAAGATCCAACAAACGGAGCATATTCGCCACGGCGGAACGGGATTTTCCTGCGATCCGCGAAATCTCCTCTTGCGTCATATCGAAGCGATCGAGAAGTGCCTGATAGCCAAGAGCCTCCTCCACTGCGTTCAGATCCTCGCGCTGTACGTTTTCGATCAGTGCGATCTGCGCGGTCTTTAAGTCGTCGCCATCAAGCACCACCGCGGGGATCTCGGTAAGCCCTGCCATTTTTGCGGCACGCCAGCGGCGCTCACCCGCAATGATCTCATAAGAACCGTCAAAATTGGGGTTTTGACGCACGAGAATGGGCTGTAATACGCCGTAAGCGGCGATGCTGTCAGCAAGTGCCTCCAGCGGCTCGCGCTCAAATTGCTTGCGCGGCTGGTCGCTGCGCGGTTCTATTTGTGAAATGCGCAGTGTGGTGGCGGTGCCATCCTTCATGCCCATGATGTTGTCGTCAAGAATAGAGTAAAAATCCTTGCCGAGTGCACTTTGTCTTTTTGCCATTTACCTCTCTCCTTTTATGTATTTCCCGATTATTTTGTTCTGTTTGCCGCCTAAATCGTTGTACGGCGAGATTCCCCTTTAAAAAACAAGCCATGGATCCGCTGTTAAGGCCTTTCGTGCAATTCCCTTGCAAACGCCAGGTAGTTTTCTGCGCCTCTTGCGCGTTTGTCGTAATAAATGATAGGTGTACCGTGACTCGGCGCCTCTGAAAGACGCACGTTTCTCGTTATCGCGGTGGAAAACACGCGGTCGCCGTAGTGCTTCAGGAGCTCGGCTTTCACCTGTGCGGTGAGCGCGCGTCGCGCTTCATACATTGTAAGAAGGATCCCTGTCATAGAAAGACGCGGATTGTAGCGCTTTTTAATGTGTCCCAGCGTAGTAGAAAGCTGCGAAAGCCCCTCAAGTGCGTAATATTCGCATTGCATCGGTATCACCACACCGTCGCTTGCGGTAAGTGCGTTAACGGTCAGCATACCAAGCGAGGGAGGGCAATCAATAATAATGTAGTCGTAGCGATAACGGATGTCTGCCAAGGCGTTTTTTAAATGTGCCTCGTCCCCTTCCCCGTCAAGCAGATCGAATTCCGCTCCTGCGAGAGAAATATTAGAGGGAATTACGTCAAGCTTTCTGAAGCCTGTGGGTAAAACGGCATCCTCGGCACGACAACCGCCGACCAACACGTCACGAACCGTGTAGCGAAGCCCTTTTTTTCGCACGCCAACGCCGCTTGTGGCGCTTCCCTGCGGATCAAGATCAATGAGGAGGGTGTCAAAGCCAAGAGAGCCAAGACACGCGGCGGTATTTACAGCTGTTGTGGTTTTGCCAACGCCGCCTTTTTGATTGGCAAAGGATATGATTCTTCCCACGGTCGCGCTCCTTTCCTTGGCGTTGCCACACGAATGCCGTGCCGCCAAAACAGGGCAGCGATTTGCGAAGCGGCGGCAAGGTGTGGGTTTGTGTTTTTAATTATACCATCATTTTAGCGGTTTTGCAACAGAAAATGGGCAATTTTTGATATTTTTTGCAGAATAAGGAGTGTAGAGACTCTTTACAAAAAACAAGAAGGGCACGCGGCAGCACCAAAAGGTTCCACGTGAAACACAAAGTGGGTCGCGTGAGAGTGCCGAGAACGTTTCACGTGAAACACAAAAAGCGCACGGTGCGTGGATCGGCACAAATCATTGCCCCGATCGAGCGCGTGACTTGTTTCACGTGAAACACAAAAAGTGAACGGTGCGTGGATCGGCACAAATCATTGCCCCAGATCGAGCGCGTGACTTGTTTCACGTGAAACATTGCGCTTTTAGCCGCGCTTGGGGATATAAATGACGATGCGCGCGGCGTTTTCGTCCTCTTCCTTATGATATTCTGCGGCAACGCCTGTTTTTTGGAAGATGCTAAGGGTTCTTTCGATGGAGTTATAGAGTGGTTTTAGATCTTGAAGCGCAAATTTGCGGGGCATTACACCGTTTTGTGGCAGGGGCGGGCGGAAGGGCGACCCTTGTTCAGGAACAGGCGGCTCTGATAAAGTTTGCGACTTGTTTGGCGCGGGCTTTGTGTCAAAGACGCGGCTTTCCTTGGGAGTTTTTTGCTCTAAAAATGGTATGCTTTGGTTGATTTGCGGCGAGATCGATTTGGAAAATGCCGCGCTTTCCTCGATTTTGCGGGAAAGCGAGGCGTCAAAAACGTCGTTTTTCTCGGTTTTGGGGGCTTGTCCGCGAAGCAAGTACGAGATCAACTCCTCCGTTTTTGCCACGGTCAACCCGTGCTTGTGCACCTTTTCGATGATCTCTGCGCGGATCTTTTGGTCTGGTAAGCGTAAAAACGCCCGCGCGTGGCGCTCGGTAAGCCCACAGGTCGTGATGATGCGGCGCTCCTCTGCGGTGAATTTGAGCAGACGGATCTTATTTGCTACCGCAGATTGCGATAGACCCATACGCCTTGCAATTTCGTCCTGCGTCATGTGATACTCGTTTATTAGGCGAAAAAATGCCTCAGCCAACGCAAAATAATGTAGTTTTTCCTGCCTAAGACGCATAATTTCTGCCATTTGAAGGCATTTTGGTGCGCCAAGCGACAAAATAACGCAAGGGATCTTGTTGATCCCTGCAATTGCCGCCGCACGATAACGACGCTCCCCGTCGATCAGCTCATATTGTGGGTAGCCGCTGCTTTTACTTGCGGGTTTTACGGCAAGCGGCTCTAAAATACCGTATTTTTCAATAGATTTTGAGAGCCTGATGATAATATTTTGCTCTTGCTTTGCGTTTTGCATTGTGCCAAGGGGTAAAATTTGTTCAGGTAAAAGTAAAATGGGTGGATCCTGCGTCCCATTTGCGGGAAAATGGGCGAGCTGCTCATAATATTCTCTCATGTTTTTCTCCTGTTTTGTCATATTTATTTGAATTTTTTGCGATTTTGCAGAGTTTTCCTCGCTATTTTTATCATAACACAGGGGAAAAGAGAAAAACGTCAAAACAAAAATGGTAAAAAATGGAAATTGTGAAGGAAAAACAAAAAATCATGCCAAAAAACAGTGAAGCGGCATAAAAAACAGCAAGATGCGTCGCAAAAAATGCAAAAAAGCCACCGCCTCTCCTTGTCGGAATTTGCATAGCCCGCTTTTGGGGCGCGTTTGCAACAGGGGCGGTGACTTTTTATCTCGTTTTGCGTGTTTTATATTCACAAAGGATTTTTTGCGATCTTAGCGTATGGGCGCGGGAGATTTGCGGGGGTCGGTTTTATTTTTGTAATCACTATCAAAAGGCGCTCGTCTTGCTCTCCCTCAGCGCTTAAAAGCACATGCTTTACGGCATCCACCTTGCCACCAAGCTTTATAATGGCAGAGCTTGCTGCTGCCAGCTCCTCCTCGCCGCGCGTTGCCTTCATGGCGATAAAAGAGCCGCCGACTCTCAAGAATGGCAGACAAAGCTCGGCAAGCACGGGTAGGGACGCTACGGCGCGGGCAGTTACCACGTCAAATGCCTCTCGGTGGTGTGGGTCGTGTGCCAGGGACTCGGCACGGGCGGCGACAGCAGTAAAATGGGGGAGAGAGAGCTTTTCCGCCGTGTCCCTGACGTATCGAATGCGCTTTTCGGTGCTATCAAGGGCAAAAACGGTAAGATCTTCTCTAAAAACGCCCACGGGGAGGCTGGGGAAGCCTGCTCCGCAGCCAACATCAAGCATTTTGGCGTTTCTTGGTAAAAACGGCAGAATTGTAAGGCTATCAAGGAAATGACGCACGACAACTGCCTTTTCCTCCTTGATTGCGGTCAAATTCATCGTTTTGTTGACCTCAAGCATATGCTGCATCAAAAAATAGAGCTTCCTTGACTTGCCCTCGTCAACAGGAGAGGAAAATCCATTATCACGCATAACGGTATTTAAAAAGTCGCTGAATTCTAAAAAATCCATAGGGGCTAAATCTCCTTTGAAAGAGGGTTTGATGGTCTTAAGATGAGAGCTTTAACCGACGACGCTCACGCGCGATCGCACGATTTATGCGCGCAAAGTGTGCGGTAAAGCAGGCAAAAAAGCGCAGTGCCACGAAAAACCCGTGGAAAAGCGAGAAAACCTCGCGGAGAAGCAGGGGAAACTGCGGTAACGCAGGGGAAACGCGCGGAGAAGCAGGAAAAACGGCGGTGACGCGGGGGAAACGCGCGGAGAAGCAGGGGAAACTGCGGTAACGCAGGGGAAACGCGCAAAAAACACGATAATACCGAGAGGAAAAGACGGCAAAGCGGCGGCAGGGAAGCTGTTGCAAGCTCAAGTGCCCTTAATGCAGCCCGAGGTAGATCAAAAGCACGGAAATATCCGCAGGACTGACGCCACTAATGCGCGATGCCTGCCCTACTGTGGCAGGGCGCTGGGCGGAAAGCTTTTCTGCCGCCTCAATGCGAAGCCCGGCGATCTTTTTATAGTCAAGGGTGTCTGGAAGCATTCTTGACTCTAATTTCTCATGCCGAGAAACTTCACCCATTTGGCGGTTAATATACCCATCGTACTTAATTTGAACTTCCGTTGAAAGCACTTCCTTTTTGGTCAGCGTGGGGCGCTGGGGGTCAAGCGGCAAGAGGCTTTCGTAGTCGATTCCCGGGCGGCGCAGAAGCTCCGCTAGGGAAATACCTGTGCTAACGGGGGGCTGTCCCAATGCCGTTAAAAACGGATTTGCCTTTGCAGGGGAAAGATAGGTGGTCGAAAGTCGCTGTGTTTCTGCCTTGATATTCGCTTGCTTTTGCAAAAAGGCGGCGTAGTGCGCATCGTCGATCAGCCCCACGCGGTATCCAATGGGTGTGAGGCGCGCATCGGCGTTATCCTGGCGGAGCAACAGGCGGTATTCTGAGCGAGAGGTCATCATACGGTATGGCTCGTTCGTGCCCTTGATAATGAGATCGTCCACAAGTGTGCCGAGATACGAGCTGGCACGGGGCAGGATCACAGGATCCTCGCCGCGCACCTTTTGCGCTGCATTGATGCCCGCCAAGAGCCCCTGTGCCGCCGCCTCCTCATAGCCTGAGGTGCCGTTGAATTGTCCCGCGCCGAAAAGCCCCTTTACGTTGCGGAATTCAAGGGTCGCGGTCAGCTCCTTGGGGTCACAGCAGTCGTATTCAATAGCATAAGCATAGCGCATCATTTCCGCGCGCTCAAAGCCGGGCAGGGTCTTTAGCATTTTTGCCTGTACGTCGGTCGGCAGTGACGTGGAAAAGCCTTGCAGATACAGCTCGTCAGTTCCCTCGCCGATCGGCTCAAGGAAAAGCTGATGGCGCTCCTTATCGGCAAAGCGCACCACCTTATCCTCGATTGAGGGGCAATACCGCGGACCCGTACCGTGAATGTGCCCCCCGTACATAGCGGAACGGGTGAGATTTTCGCGGATCACGCGGTGTGTTTCGGCGTTGGTGTAGGTAATGTAGCAGGGGATCTGCGACACGCCCTCCATATAATCCTCGGGGGTGTCGGTGGCGAAGGGGAGTGCGTGCGCCTCGCCCGGCTGCGCCTCAAGGCGGGTAAGATCCACAGAACGGCGGTTGATGCGTGCGGGCGTGCCTGTTTTAAAACGGCGCATCGTGATGCCAAGAGAGGCAAGTGAGGCGGAAAGTCCGCGCGATGGCAGAAAGCCGTCCGGCCCGCTTTCGTAGCTTACGTCGCCCACAAAGATGCGGCTTTCAAGATACGTGCCCGCGGCAACGATCGCACATTCACACGCCCAATATTCACCAAGATGCGTCATTACCCCGCATACGTTGTTATTTTCGTCTGCTTTCAGGGAAACGATCTCGGCCTGCACGAGGCGAAGATTCTTTGTTTTTTCCAGCACGGACTTCATATACGCCTGGTAGCGCTTGCGGTCCGCCTGTACGCGCTTGGAGTGTACCGCCGCGCCCTTACCGAGATTGAGGGTCCGGGATTGCAGGGTCACAGCATCGGCGGCGCGGCCCATTTCGCCGCCAAGGGCGTCGATCTCATACACCAAATGCCCCTTTGCCGTACCGCCGATGGAGGGGTTGCAGGGCATATTGGCAATGGCTTCAAGGGAAATAGTGAAAAGCACGGTGTCAACACCCATGCGTGCCGAGGCAAGTGCCGCCTCCACGCCTGCGTGCCCTGCGCCGATCACGGCGACCTTGGTAGTAAGACTCATAAAAGCTCCTATTAGCGGGAAACGGCGCTAAGGACCGTTGCGCTGGGATTGTAATAACGGCAGATGGCAAGCATTTTTTGCGTTGCCTCAAAATAATAGATGGCACGCCGCTTCTCGCCGCTTTTTTTGTCGTTTAATTCAAACAGCATAAAGTATACGTCGGGGGAGGAAAGGGAAGATACGCCCACAAACTCACGCTCGGGGCTGTATGCCTTGCCGCGGGCGGCTGCGGCTTCGTCCGAAAGGGGGGCGATCAGCACGGCCTCACGAATGGTCATTTCAAAGATCTTGCGCCTCGAGCGGGTGCCAAAAATCTTCGAAAAGGTAAGCGCCCCCGATATGGCAGAATACTCGTATTCTACCGAAACGTAGCGCCACGTGATGAAGACGATCATCCAAAGCGAAAGCGGAATAAAGCAAAGAAGGGGTACGATAATCTGTAATTTCATGCCGAGGAACACGAGCACCAGGGGGTAGATAACGTAAAAGCAGATCAGTGCGATGCGTGCCAAAAGCCATTTGCCCTCGGTCTTTTGCGCTACAGCAAACTCATAGGTTGAAAATTCGTGCATAACATCACCTCAAAAAAATTATTTGGTTGAATACCCCAATCTGTCTTAACATTATATCACAGCACATTTCTCTTTTCAAGAGCTTTTTGGCAAGGGACCGCCCGAAAAGAGCAAAATGGCTTTTTTAGCATCCCCCTTGCTATTTTTGAATGAAGGTGTTATAATAATGGCAGAACCTTAAACGGGTTGAAAGGAGATAAAAATGAAAGCGGTTATTACAGTGACGGGCAAGGATAGCGTGGGCATTATTGCAACGGTCAGTGCGTTTTGTGCTGAGCACGATGCCAATATTGCGGAGATCACGCAAAACGTTCTTTCCGAGTATTTTGCGATGATCATGATCGTGGAGATCGACAAGCTCTCGGTGCCTTTTGCGGATTTTGCGGACAAGCTTGCGGCGATGGGAAAAGCGCGAGGTCTTGATATCCGTGCTATGCACGAGGATATTTTCAACACTATGCACCATATTTAAGGAGCGTGTTCAATGCTAAACGTAGCTGATATTTTGGAAACCATTGGCATGATACGCGAGGAAAACCTCGATATCCGTACCATTACCATGGGTATTTCGCTCCTTGACTGTGTGAGCGAGGATGTGGATCGCCTTTGCGACAAGGTGTATGATAAGATCACAAAAACTGCAAACGGGCTGGTAAGCACGGGCGTTTCGATCGAGCGTGAATACGGCATTCCGATCGTCAACAAGCGTGTGGCGGTGACCCCCATCTCCCTCATTGGCGGTTCCATTTCGCCCGAGGGGTACTTGAAATTGGCGCACACACTGCAGCGCGCAGCCGAGGCTCTTGGCATCAATTTTATCGGTGGGTATTCCGCGTTGGTACATAAAGGTATGACAACGGGGGATAAAAACCTCATTTCCGTGATCCCCGAGGCGCTTGCCGAAACCAAGAACGTTTGCTCCTCCGTGAACGTGGCAAGCACCAAGGCGGGCATCAATATGGATGCCATCCGCCTGATGGGCAGTACCATCAAGCGCGCGGCGTATCTGACGCGTGATAACAACTCCATTGGCTGTGCAAAGCTGGTGGTTTTCGCAAACGTCCCCGAGGATAATCCCTTTATGGCGGGTGCGTTCCACGGTGTTGGTGAGCCCGATGCCGTCATTAACGTAGGTGTTTCGGGTCCCGGCGTGGTCGCCGCCGCCATTCGCCGCGCGGGCGAGTGCGATCTTTCAAGGCTTGCCGACGTGATCAAGACCACGGCGTTTAAGATCACACGCGTGGGACAGCTTGTTGCCAGCGAGGCGGCAAAGCGCCTTGGTGCGCCTTTTGGTATTATCGATCTCTCCCTTGCTCCCACGCCCGCCATCGGCGACTCCGTGGCGCGCATCCTTGAGGAGATGGGACTTGAGGTGTGCGGTGCACACGGCACGACCGCTGCGCTTGCCATGCTCAATGACGCCGTCAAAAAGGGTGGCGTGATGGCATCCTCGCACGTGGGCGGCCTTTCGGGCGCGTTTATCCCCGTTTCTGAGGACGAGGGTATGATCGCGGCGGTGGAAAGCGGCGCGCTTTCCATTGAAAAGCTGGAAGCGATGACGGCTGTTTGCTCCGTCGGGCTTGATATGATCGCTGTGCCGGGAGACACCAGCGAGGAGGTCATTTGCGGCATCATTGCCGATGAGATCTCCATTGGCGTCGCAAACACCAAAACAACGGCAGTGCGCCTGATCCCCGCGTGGGGGAAGGATGTTGGTGACAGCGTTTCCTTTGGCGGCTTGCTTGGAACAGCACCCATTATGCCCCTGCGCACCTATTCGCCCGCAAAATTCATCACGCGCGGCGGCAGGATCCCCGCACCCATTCACAGCCTGAAGAACTGATAGGCTGCTCGTGGCACTTTATAAAGAGCACACCCGCTTGACGACCTTTGCCAAGCGGGTGTGCTTTATTTTAGCTTTTGCACTGTGCTTGGGGAGCTGTTTGTGTTTTGCAATCGGGCAAAAGGAAGAAATTTGTCAAAGTGGAAAGAAAAAAACAAATTTTTTTAAAAATTTCACGCCGAGTGGGAAAAAGAGAGGCTCAAATCCTGGGATTTTCCAAAAACGGAAAGTGGCAGAATATTTCCACAAGCGGTGGCGCGGGCTGTGGAAAACTCTGTGGAAACTGTGTAAAACTCCTTGTGGCACACGGCACTCGGGAGGGAAAGATCGCATTTTGCCTGTGCAAAAGCGCCGAGCGCTTTGGGAAAAAGCGCGAAAAAAACAGTTCCGAAAGAGAGTGCGGATTTCCAAAGTGCGAAAAGAAAAGACGGCACGCTTTTATACCGCACACCCCTTGACACGCAGAACTTTAAAGTTTATAATTATAGTGATATACGAAACAGACCCGTCTTTGCGGGCGAGGAGGATAAAATGGATAGGGCAAAGAAAGAGCAGCTTGCAAAAATTGCCGCACAGATCAGAGTCAATATTCTTGATGCAACGCATGCCGCGGGATCGGGACACCCGGGTGGGTCGCTTTCCATTGCGGATATTATGGCGTATTTGTATTTCGAGGAGATGAACGTGGATCCTGCCGCCCCCCAAAAGCCCGATCGCGACCGCTTTGTGCTCTCGAAGGGCCACACGGCGCCTGCTCTTTACGGCACGCTCGTGGAAAAGGGCTTTTTTCCGCGCGAGGCGCTGCTTACCCTTCGTAAGATCGAGTCCTTTTTGCAGGGTCACCCCGATATGAAGCACACGCCGGGCGTTGATATGTCTACCGGGTCTCTGGGGCTTGGCATCTCCGCCGCTTGCGGTATGGCACTTGCCGCAAAGCTTGACGGGCGCACTTGGCGCACCTATACGATGGTGGGTGACGGCGAGAGCGAGGAGGGTCAGGTTTGGGAGGCGCTGATGTTCGCCGCCCACTACAAGCTGGATAATCTCCTTGTGATGATCGACTGGAACGGCTTGCAGATCGACGGGCCTGTTGCCGAGATCATGAACCCCACACCCCACGACAAGAAGCTGGAGGCGTTTGGCTTTCACGTGATCTTAGCAGACGGTCACGACTTTGATGAGATCGAAAAGGCGTTTGAAACGGCAAAGACCGTGAAGGGCAAGCCCACGGCGATCGTCTTTAAGACCGTGAAGGGCAAGGGTGTTTCCTTTATGGAAGATCAGGTCGGGTGGCACGGTGTGGCACCAAACGATGAGCAGCACGCCCTGGCTGTCAGCGAGATCAAGGAAAAGGCGAAGATTTAAGGGGGACAGGGAAATGGCAGAAAAGATCGCAACCAGACAGGCTTACGGCGAGGCGCTCGCCGACCTTGGAGACAATTACGATTTTGTGGTGCTTGACGCAGACCTTGCGGCGGCAACCAAAACAGGGATCTTTAAAAAGAAATTCCCAAACCGTCATTTTGAATGCGGCATTGCCGAGGGCAATATGATGTCCGTGGCGGCAGGACTTGCCGCGGCAGGCAAGATCCCCTTTGTTTCAAGCTTTGCAATGTTTGCGGCGGGACGCGCCTTTGAGCAGATCCGTAACTCTATCGGATATCCACACCTCAACGTCAAGATCGGTGCAACACACGCGGGCATTACGGTGGGTGAGGATGGTGCCACGCACCAGTGTAACGAGGATATCGCCCTGATGCGCTCGATCCCCGGAATGACCGTGATCAACCCCTCGGATGCCGTGGAGGCACGCGCGGCGGTTGAGGCGGCGCTGCATTTTGTGGGACCTGTGTATCTGCGGTTTGGCAGATATGCCGTGCCCGTGATCAACGATAAGGATACCTATCGCTTTGAGCTTGGCAAGGGCGTTTTGCTAAGGGATGGCAGTGACGTTACCATTATTGCGACGGGCATTATGGTGGATATGGCAAAAACGGCGGCGGAGCAGCTGATGGCAGAGGGTGTTTCCGCGCGCGTGATCAATATTCACACCATCAAGCCGCTTGACCGTGCGCTTGTCATCAAGGCGGCAAAGGAAACCGGGGCTATTGTTACCGCAGAGGAGCACAGCGTCATTGGCGGACTTGGCGCGGCGGTGTGTGAGGCTGTGTGTGAGGCTCACCCCGTGCCCGTGCTGCGTGTTGGCGTGGAGGATACCTTTGGTCGCTCGGGCAACGTGCCCGCGCTGCTTGAGGCGTATGGCCTCACGCCCGCGAATATCGTGAAAAAGGCGAAAGAAGCGCTCGCGCTGAAAAAATAATTTAAAGATGAAAAAACGCCGCGTAACGCGGCGTTTTGGGTCTTAGGATATGGAAACGAAACGATTTTCAAAAAATGACAGCGCCTTTATCTGCGCGCATTGCGGCAAGGCGGTCGCGCCCCTCGGGTATACTTCGCGCAACCATTGTCCCTTCTGCCTTTGGAGCTTGCACGTGGACGTAAACCCGGGCGATCGCGCCAACCCTTGTGGCGGACAGATGGAGCCGATATCGGCGCAGCCCGATGCCAAAAAGGGCTTTGTTATTGTGCACCGTTGTCAGCGGTGCGGCGAGCTTCGCCGCAATCGAGCTGCGCACGAGGCGGCTGTACAGCCCGACAATAAGCGCCTGCTTATTGCCCTGACGGCGAAGCCGATCGTGTGAGGCGGGAAGATCTAAATGTTAAGAAAGGTGGGAAACGGTATGAGAAAATTGCGCCATATCGCGCTATTGCTGCTTCTTTCTCTGCTGCTTGTGTCTTGCAGCAGTGAGAGCACCTACCTTTATGATACGGGCACGCACACGCACGTGTACGGCAATCGCTACGACGTGACGCCTGTCTCGTGTGTTGCCGAGGGGACGCAGATCCGCTATTGCAAGATCTGCCACGCGGCAGTCACGGATACGGTGGCGGTTGCGGATGAGATCAACGCGCGCGCCCACGCGTTTTCGCTTACCGTTGTGGCGCCAACCGAATGCAGTGAGGGATACACTAGAAAGGAATGCACGCTTTGCGAGTACGTGGTGGAGCGCGCCGATATCGTCCCCGCACGGTATGCGCTTCTCACCAATGCCGACACCTGTACGGAAGCGCCTGTGGGTGCTGTTGGTGCCGTGATGTCCGACACCAAAACGCATATACTCACGCTTGACGCGGGGCGCACGCAGGGCGTGTCTGCTGAGCTTGCCCGCCGACTTGCCGTGGCACTTACCGTGATGGAGGAGCTATCGCGAGAGGGGAGCACACTTACCCCCGATAGCCTGCTGGAGCTGTCAAGCGGCGTGGGCGCGGGGAACGCCTTTTCGGTGCGCGAGCTGCTGTTTGAATGGGTGGCAAGCGGAGATGCCGATATTGCGCGGGGGTTTGCCGCGGCGATCGGCGGCGGGGAGAGCGCGTTTTCTGCACGCGTTTCGGCGCGTCTTGGGCGACTTGGTGTGGAAAATGCGGCGAGCGTTGATCCGTTTTCCGTTGTCGACCCCGGCACAGCCACCCTTGGCGCAACTGCCGTGATGCTGGCGCGCGCACTTGACGAGCCGTTGCTTGCCGAGGCGTTTGCCGATGCCGTCCCTACGCTTACTCGGATCGCGGGGGAGAAGCCCACACTTTATTTTGCGTTTTCCGATCTGCGCGTATCCGCGCTGAAAAAAGGCGATACGGTTCGGTTTTTATTGCTTTTTGGCGCGGATATGAATGCGGATTTTGAAAACAATATTTTTATCACGACCTAAAAGAAAGGAATTTTTATGGAACAGTTTTTCACTAATCTTTTTAACACCGTCAAGAACACCGTGGTCGGCAACTGGCACAACATCTTGCGCTTTGTGATCGTTTTGATCGTGGGGCTTGTCGTGGTGAAGCTCCTCACGCGCTTCTTTAGGAGCGCGATCAACAAATCGAAGCTGAAGGGCGCAACGGGGAATTTTATCTCGTCGCTTATCAAGGTGGCTTTACTCGCTCTTTACGTGATCATTTTGCTGTCGATGCTGGGTGTTGACACCACCTCGCTGGTGGCGATCTTCAGCGTACTGACCCTGGCGATCTCGCTCGCGGTGCAGGGCGTTGTTTCCAACCTTGCCTCGGGCATTACTTTGGTGGTGACCAAGCCCTTTGAGGAGGGTGATTTTGTGGATATCGGCGGCGCATCGGGCACGGTGGAGACCATCACGATCTTTTCCACAAAACTGAGAACCGGCGACAATAAGGTCATTATCCTTCCGAACGGGAACGTGACCAGCCAAAATATCATCAACTATTCCACCAAGGGCACGCGCCGCCTGGATCTTACCGTGTCGGCAGCATACGGCACTGACGTTGAGAAGGTGAAGGAAACGGTTCTGGCGGTGATCGCGCGCCACAAGGAGATTTTCGCAGAGCCCGCCCCCATGGTGCGCATGACCGAGCACGGTGCAAGCTCCATTGATTTTGCGGTACGTGTGTGGCTCAACGGCAGTGATTATTGGGACGTGAACTTTGATCTTAAGGAAGAGATCTACCGGGCGTTTGCCGAAAACGGTATCGAGATCCCCTTCCCGCAAATGGACGTGCACGTGGTGCAATAAATTGTGTTTTGCTCAAAAAAGAGGGGCTGCGTCATTTACGCAGCCCTGCGCAAAAAATCCTACCGTAGGCACAACCAAAACTCGTCCCGCCAAATCGGATTCGGACTTGTCGGTTGTGCCTAGGCTTTTTTCGACGCGCGGAATTGTCATGGGAAGGGTGGAGGGAGGCGGTAAGGATCCGCGAAGGGGCAGTGAAAAACGCACAAATCCACCACGGCGGACACACCGCCGAAAACGCACACTCTGCGGGTCATCCTGAGCGAGCCAACAAAGGCGAGTCGAAGGATCTCGACCGAGGCAAGAAGCCGAGGGCGCGGTGTGTATACGCCAGACTTTTCAAATGGCTAAATGTTACATTAAGGCTGTAAAAGGGTTCGTGCGAACATACCGCCGAAAGTGCCTCTTGCACTTTCGGAGATTCTTCGACTCGCCTTTGTTGGCTCGCTCAGAATGACACAAAAATGTGTGTTTTTTAGGTGCGCTCTTGGCACTCGTCTAGTAGAACAAACGCAATATAAAGGGGAAAGGGGGTGTCTCAAATTGCAAATTTGAGGCACCCCCTTCGCCACAAAAAGTGTCGGAGGGTTTTTGGTTTTTGTGATTTGAAATTCTGATCATGCCCATGAGTGAACAAGGCAAGAGAATCGTGCTTCTTGGCAAGCTTATTCGCATTTTCAGCAATCGGGGCACTTGATCTTTCCTATACCTACACAGGACGCACAGTCCACTTCTCCCCCTCGACACCCGCAAGGATTGTAAGGGGGACAGCTCTCGGATGTGTACCCATCCTCGCAATATAAGCAATCGCGTTTATTAAAGCTGACGTGATTGCTAAATCCGGCGTTGATTTCATACGTATAGCCCAAACCGTTACAAAGAAGACAACAAAGGTTTTTGTCCCTTTGCCGTTGCACCAAAAACAAGGAAGAGTGCCGCTACCATCGCAATTTGCGCACGCCACCGTTCCTTTACCGTCGCAATCTGTGCAATCTATTGTTTTATGATCTTTACAGGTGGGGCAATCATAAAGACAGGTTGAGAGTAAAACTGCCGAAATTGCGAGCGCAATGATAAAGAATACAAGAAGAAGCTTTTTTACCATATGCATCAAAAACACCTTTCTCTCGACTTCCATGGGGGTGCATTCGCAAAACGAGCAAACATCACCTTTTCTCGTTTATTTTTCGCTTTCCTCAATCACGGCGATGCTAAGGTCAGCAAGCGCCCTCTGATCTGCGGGGGCGGGGCAGCCCGACATCAGCTCGCTGGCGTTTTGCACCTTGGGGAAGGCAATGACGTCACGCAGGGAATCTGCGCCCGCCATGACCATCGCAAGGCGGTCAAGCCCCATGCCCGAGCCGCCGTGGGGCGGTGCGCCGTACTTGTAGGCGTCCACGAGGAACCCGAACTTCTTTTCAATATCCTCGGCGCTGAGCCCCAAGGCGTTAAACATTTTCTCCTGCAGCTGCCAGTCGGTGATGCGGATCGAGCCCGAAAGCAGCTCCGTGCCATTGAGCACCATATCGTATGCCTTGGCGCGCACCTTCCCCGGGTCACTTTCAAGGTAGGGAAGGCACTCCTCCATCGGCATGGTAAAGGGGTGGTGCATCGCATCCCAAGCGCTTGTTTCCTCATTCCATTCAAAGAAGGGGAACTCGGTGATCCAAAGGAAGCTGTAAACGCCCTCGGGGATCAGCTCAAGCTTCTTGCCAAGGATGCTGCGCAGAGCGCCAAGGGTTGGCAGCACCACACGATCCTTGTCGGCAACGATCAGCGCCACGTCGCCTTTTTCAACACCAAGTGCCGCGATAACTGCTTTTTGCTCTTCTTCGGTGAGGAACTTTGCAAAGGACATATTGGGTGCTTCGTCAACCCAGCGGATATAGGCAAGGCCTTTTGCGCCAATGCCCTTGGCGTGGTCGGTGAGCTTATCGATCTCCTTGCGCGAAAGGGTTGCCGCGGCGTTTTTTGCCACGATCGCGCGCACACTGCCGCCGTTTGCCACCGCGCCGCTAAAGACGGAGAAGCCGCAGTCCTTTACGGCTTCGGAAATATCAAGGATCTCCATACCAAAGCGCGTGTCGGGCTTATCGCTGCCATAGCGCTGCATCGCATCCGCATAGGTCATGCGGGGGAAGGGCGTTTTCAGCTCCACGCCAAGTAACTCGCGGAAGGCGCGTACGATAAAGCCCTCGTTCATCTCCATCACGTCCTCCTCGGTCGCGAAGGACATTTCAAGGTCGATCTGTGTAAATTCGGGCTGACGGTCGGCACGTAGGTCCTCGTCACGGAAGCAGCGCGCCAGCTGGATATAGCGGTCAAAGCCCGAAAGCATCAGCAGCTGCTTGTAGATCTGGGGCGATTGCGGGAGCGCGTAAAAGCTGCCCTTGTGCACGCGAGAGGGAACAAGATAATCGCGCGCGCCCTCGGGCGTCGCCTTGATCATCATCGGCGTTTCGATCTCCATAAAGCCGTTTTCGTAGTAATATTCCCGCGCAACGCGTGCCAGCTCGTGGCGCATGCGGATATTTCGTTGCAGCTCGGGGCGCCTAAGGTCAAGATAACGGTATTTAAGAGCTGTTTCGTCCTTTACCTTTTTGCTGTCCGAGATCTCAAAGGGGGGCGTTTTTGCGGCGGACAGGATCTTCAGCTCGGTTACGTACACCTCTACCTTGCCCGTTTGCAGATTGGGGTTCACGGCGCCCTCGGCGCGTGCGCGCACCGTGCCCTTTGCGGCAATGACGTACTCTGCGCGGCAGGAAAAGGCTTTTTCAAATACCGTTTTGGGGGTAGTGTCGTCAAAGGCAAGCTGCAAAAGCCCCGTGCGGTCGCGCAGATCGATAAAGATCAGCGCGCCAAGATCTCTCTGGCGCTGCACCCACCCCATCACTGAAACGGTCTTGCCAAGGTCCCTTTCGGTAAGCGTGCCGCAATAGTTTGTCCGTTTGTCCTCTTTGGTTAAAAATTCAGCCATTTTGATACTCCTTTATTCCCTCAATCAATCACCGTGCCGTCCTTGGTGAAAAGGGGCAATTTTTCAAGATAAATGATATCGTCGCGCTTTTGCGCATCACCCTCGGCGAGCACAGTCATTTTGCCGCACACGATGCCACCCGCGGCTTCCACCAACTGCTCCACGGCATAAAGAGATGCACCCGTGGAGATCACGTCATCCACGATAAGCACACGCTTGCCCTTCATCAGCTCTGCATCCGCTGTGTCAAGATACAGGTGTTGATCGGCATCGGTGGTGATCGAGCGCACGGCAACCTCCATCACGCCCGTCATATACAGCTTGGGTGCTTTGCGCGCCAGCATATATTTTTGGTTGCCGGCAAGCCGTGCCATTTCGTGCACCAGCGGGATGCCCTTTGCCTCAGCCGTGATGAGATAATCGTAAGCGGGGGCAAGACGAAGCAGCGCCTCGGCACAGGCGGTGGTCAGCTCGGGATCGCCGAACATCACAAAAGCACCGATCGACAGCTCCTCGCCAAGGGGGCACAGCGGTAGCTCGCGGGGAAGCCCCGCGATGGTCATTTTATACGTTTTCATAAAAGCTCCTTTGCTTGATTTATTTTGCGTTACAGTGCACAGATCAGCTTTTCAATGGGCGCGTAATCGGGCGAGGCAGAGGATTTCAGTGCACGATCCGCCTCGGCGGCAAGAGCGATGACGCGGGCAAGCCTCGCTGTCGGGATGCGCGAAAGCGCCTTTTGATAAAGCTTTATCTTGTATTCGTGCATATTGAGGGCGGCGGATATCTCGCCGATGCTTCTGCCCGCAGCAAAGAGCACGCGAAGGCTGAGCATATCAAAAAGTGTTTGTGAGATCTCGCCAAGCACCACCTCAGGCTTCACACGCTCGAAGCGCATAACGGCAAGGGCGTCAAGCGCCGCCGCACCGTTGCCCGCAAGAATGGCATTAGACAAGGCAAACGCATCGGCAAGTGCGACGGGCGCGGCAACGTGCCGAACGTCCGCATCGCTTACCTCGTCGCGCCCGTTCTCCTTCACAAAGGCGGCAAGCTTCTCCACCTCGTTTGCCAGTACGAACATCGCTTTTCCCGCGTGCACGATCAGCTCGTTGCAGGCGGCGGGGGTGGCGCGCACGCCGTGATGTGCAAAATGCCTGCCCACCCAGCGCGCAAGGCGCGCATCGCTTGGCGTTTCAAACGAAACGGGTGTGGCAACCGAGGCGATCTTTTTAAACAGGGGAGAAGGGCTTCTCGGTAAGCGCCCTGTATCAAAAAGACCCGCTGCCACGTAGAGGATGATGCAGTTAAAATCATATAGGGAAAGGTGTGATAGCACCTCTAGGAGCGAATCGATCTCCGCAGCCTTCATTTTGTTCAGGTCAAAGCCCCGTAAAACGATCAGGCGCGCGTCTGTCATCATGGGCGGTGGCGACATGGCGTTAAGCAGCTTGTCGGGGGTATAATCGGTAGCGTCTATGGTGATATCGTTGAAAAACGCCATAGCGGGATCGGGGCACAGGTGCTCACGCACGCTTCGCACCGCCGCCGCCTTGAGGTAATCCTCATCGCCGAAAAACACAAAGGCGCGCCCTGCAATGCTGTCAAGACTCTCGCGAAATTTTTCCTCGGTGATGACCGTATGCACGCGTGACACACCTCCCTTTCACAGTTCGCTTTCATTATACTATTTTTTTGCCCGTCTTGTCAATCGTGTGATGCATTTTCGCGTGCAAAAAAACTAAAAAAATTGAAAAAAGTACTTGCGTGCGCGTGGGCGGGGTGTTATAATAAAAAGTACAAAGGCTGATTGCAAAACGCGCAAGGCAAGGGAGGATAAAGCAATGGTAAACGATTCTAACAAAAGACCCGACGATATGGTGCGCATTACCACCAAGGAGCTGGCAGATCGCTTCATTGAGGAGCAGGTCGGCGCGATCAGGGCGCAGGTGGGCGACAAAAAGGTGTTGCTGGCACTTTCGGGCGGCGTGGATTCCTCCGTGGTCGCCGCGCTTCTCATCAAGGCGATCGGCAAGCAGCTTGTCTGCGTGCACGTTAATCACGGTCTGATGCGCAAGGGCGAGAGCGAGCAGGTGATCGAGATCTTTGGTAAGGCGCTTGACGCGAACCTTGTTTATATTGACGCAACCGATCGCTTCCTTGATCTGCTTGCAGGCGTTAGCGACCCCGAAAAGAAGAGAAAGATCATTGGCAAGGAGTTTATCGAGGTCTTTGCCGATGAGGCAAGGAAGCTTGCGGGCGTGGAGTTCCTCGCGCAAGGTACGATCTATCCCGATATTCTTGAGAGCATCAAGCAAGCAGAGGGTAAAAAGGCAGTCAAATCCCACCATAACGTTGGAGGTCTGCCCGAGGATCTGCAATTCGAGCTGGTCGAGCCCTTAAAGCTTCTGTTTAAGGACGAGGTAAGAGTGGTCGGCGAGGCACTGGGGCTGCCGCACGGTATGGTCTACCGTCAGCCGTTCCCCGGTCCCGGTCTTGGCGTGCGCTGCCTTGGCGCGATCACGCGCGACCGCCTTGCGGCTCTGCGCGAGGCTGACGCCATTCTGCGTGAGGAGTTTGATAAAAACGGTCTTGCCGGCAAGGTTTGGCAGTACTTTGTCATTGTGCCCGATGTGAGAAGCGTTGGTGTGAAGGACGACAGCCGTTACGAGGGCTGGCCCGCGATCATTCGCGCCGTGAACACCACCGATGCCATGACCGCCACCATCGAGGAGATCCCCTATGCCGTGCTGCATAAGATCACCGCAAGGATCACCGCTGAGGTCGCGGGCATCAACCGCGTGCTTTACGACCTGACACCGAAGCCTACTGGAACGATAGAGTGGGAATGATTTACAGTGGGATGAAGTGAGTAATGCACAAGCACGATTTTAAATTATACAAATAAATTTAGATTCAGCACCGACAGATTAGCGGAATTTCTGTCGGTGCTGAATCTATTATTATTTCAAATAAGAAATTTTATCTGAAATATATTGCTTTTTAAATGAAACAATCGAGATTTTATAAAAAGTAAAAAATGTTTCTTTCGTAACACGTATTGACAAATTTGTAATTGCATATTATAATAAAATAAATCGTTCCTATCAAAAAGGGAGGGAGATCCGTTGAAATTCAAAACATCTAAAAAAAATTCAATCGTTTTATACATTTTAGAAAAAATATCTAAAAACACCCCAAGTCTCTCCAATTGCGTTGCAAAAACGTATGGTATAAGTCCGACCACCGTACATGCATATTTAAATGATCTTATTGAGCAAAAAATCATAAAGAAAGTTAAGCGCGGGCAATATGAGTTAGAAACACAACAATTCGAATATAGCTTCAAAAGAAGCAACGGAGATTTAGATACCGATACACATGCTTACGATGTGTGTTTAAGCAACCATATTGCTGAATTATCCGAAAATGTTCAACACATTTGGAGCTACGCCTTTAGCGAAATGGTTAACAATGTTATGGATCATTCGGAAGCGGAAAATATGCAAGTAATCGTTGCCCAAAATTATCTCAAAACCCATGTAATGATCATGGATGATGGAATAGGCATTTTTGAAAAAATCAAAAAGCACTTTTCACTTCCCAGCCTGGATGCGGCAATATGCGAATTGTTCAAAGGAAAATTAACAACTGATGAGCAAAATCACTCAGGGGAAGGAATTTTCTTTAGCTCAAGAATGATGGATTCTTTTTTGATTTCTTCGAGCGAAAAAATATTCACCACCTCTAAATACAATAATGACAATATTATTGATATGGACGAGTCTATATCCGGAACTTGTGTGTTTATGTCCCTTTCTAATTTTAGTCACAAAACTGCGCAGGAAGTTTTCGATTTGTATTCAAACGTGGATGGTGGATTCACAAGAACGCGTATTCCTTTGAAAAACATTTTTGATGCTGCGCCCGTGTCACGCTCGCAAGCGAAAAGAGTTTGCAATCGATTAGACAAATTTCAAGAGGTGATTCTTGACTTTGATGATATTAGCTGG
>JAZOCO010000062.1:0-8353 GCA_045596505.1 Eubacteriales bacterium | reverse complement strand
GTGCAGGATCGATCTTTTGTATTCCTGGGGCGACATATGGACAAAGCGTTTGAAGCACTGTGAAAAATATTGGGGCGTGTCAAATTGCAAAAGCGCCGCGATCTGCCCGAAATTACACCCATCCTCCCGAATGAGGCGCTTTGCTTCTTCGATCTTTAAGTAGTTATAATGGCGCATGATGCCGCCGCTTTTGTAAAGAGCAAACAGATTTTTCACTGTGCTTTCACTTTTGCCAAGCCGTGTGGCGATCTCACCCACGGTGAGGCGTCCGTATACGTTTTTTTCCAGCAGATCCACGATCTCCTTGACGGGATAGGGGATATCCACGCCGTTTACCTTGTAGTGGTAGCGGCTTTTTTTGGCAAGTGCGTCGGGGTTGCGGTGCAGGCTGATCAGAAAGATCTCAAGGAGGTTTTTGATCATCTGGCTGCTGCCGAAGGGGGGGTCGGGCAGTCGCTGCATTTGTTGCAGAAGGGGATTGCTTTTATCCACCAGCGCGTACGTTGAGATCCCCTCGCGAAACAGCATGGAAACAAACGCCTTTTGCTCCTGCGTTAAGCGAAAGATCTTGCCCTCAAAAAAACGCATCGCGGGGCTTCGGCATTCAAACGTGAGGATCGACACGTTCGGCGCGCTTTTGCCATCTGCGCGAATGGCGTGAAACTCGTTGGGGCCATGAAAGGTCAGCTCGCCGCTTTTTAAAACAAATTGGCGGGTATTTGCCGTGCAGATCGCCTCGCCGCGGTCAATATACACCATTTCCCAGAAATCGTGCTGCTCCCCGTCGTGACTGAAATCCTTGGAAAATTCCATATAAAAAATGGTGATCAGTTTGGTGACGTTGATCGCCTTTTCGAAGCTATATCTTATAAATTTATCCTTCATACGAAACTCCTTTGCCTGATTTTATAAATATTATATCCGATTTTACATTCCATTGCAAGTAAAAGCGTGATAAAATAAAATTGTAGAACTAAATTTTGTAAATAAAGGAGGTTTTTCATGTATACGGTTCTTTGTATTTCCTGTCATCCCGACGATATGGAGATCGCGTGCGCGGGTACGCTGTTAAAGTGCAAGGAGCGCGGTGACCGCGTGGTGGTCTGCCACCTTTCGGACGGCAATCTCGGGCACGTGATCATTCCGCCCGACGAGCTTGCCGTGATGCGCCGCGGTGAGGCGGCAAAAAGCGGTGCCCTCGGCTGCTTTGACGAGGTCATCTGGGGCGGCTTCCACGATCTTGACATTTACGACAACAACAAGGAAGCACGCGACAAGGTGGTGGATATCATCAAGCGTGTCGATCCCGATTTTATCATCACGCACGATCCAAACGACTATATGCCCGATCACACGGCAACCTCGCGCCTGGTTTTTGACGCGTGCTTTGCCGCAACGCTGCCAAACTATCACGTGGCGACCGAGGGGCACGCAAAAATGGTGCCGATCTATTATATGGATACTCTGGCGGGCGTGGAGTTCAACCCCACCGAATACGTGGATGTGACACCCTATATCGACAAAAAGCTTGAGATGCTGGAGTGCCACGCCTCGCAGATCGTGTGGATGCGCGATCACGACGGCATTGATTTCCCCGATATGGTAAGGACCTGCTGCCGTTACCGCGGCTATCAGTGCGGCGCTGCGTACGCCGAGGGCTTTAAGCAGTGCCACGTGTACCTTAAGGGCACCACAAAACGGTATTTGCCTTAAATTATAAAAACAAAAAGGAGAATAAAGCTATGAATTTTATGTCTACCGTGAAGGGCTCAGCCCTCGAAGGATTCTATCCCGCAGGCTGGGATTTTGACAAGATCGATGCGTGCATCGACGCCCCCGAAAGGATCACCGAGCGCCAGGCACACTGGAACAAGGATTTCACGCCCATCAAGTGCGAGAGCCTTGCCGAGTTTGAAACCTATATGGGACACGAGATGGCAATGCAGATCCGCCTTGCCAAGGAGCGTGGCGAGAAGCTTGCCATGATCCTGCCCGTAGGTCCTATGGGTATGTATAAGTGGGTGGTCTATTTCCTGACCGAATGGAAGGTAAAATGCGACCACGTTTACACCTTTAATATGGACGAGTGGGCTGACGCGGAGGGTAACACCCTCGCCCCCGACAACAGCGGCGCTTTCCAGTACGCAATGGAGCAGGCGCTCTTCAACCCATTGGGCGAACTGACCGTGCCCGCTGACCAGCGCAACTTTGCCACCAAGGCAAATCTCCCCACCTACCCCGAAAAGATCGCAAAGCTGAAGGCGGAGGGCGCGAAGCTGGTGCTGGTTTACGGCATTGGCAGAATGTGCCACATTGCCTTCTGGGAGCCCACCTTTGCCGCTGACTACGAGAGCGCCGCTGAGTGGGAAAAGGCACCTTACCGCATCGGCGCGAAGATCCATCCCTTAACGGTCGAGCAGAATGCGCTCACCAGCTTCAAATCTCGCACAACGCTCGTGCCCTGCCGTGCCAACACCATCGGCCCCGGCCTGTTCTTGCAGGCAGACTACGCCATCGGCGGCGCTGACGGTATTCTCGGCCGCGGCATGCAGTGGCAGGGCATGTCCCTTTGGATGACGCTTCGCTACGGCAAAACGCCGTGGATCACCTCGTCTTATATCCCCACGCTTGCGGGCAAGCTGTTCTTTATGAGTGAGCTTGCAGGCCCGCTGGTTGCTGAGTGCAACTGATATGCAGGGCAAGGGAATTGCTGTTGTCGGTACGCTCCTGGTAGACAATCTTTATGAGATCGGCGCTTACCCTGCCGAGGGAGAGCTCACAAAGATCCGTTCTGTACGTCTTGCCTGCGGCGGGCTTGTACCCAACAACGGCATTGGGCTGAAAAAAATAGCCCCCGATATGCCTGTTTATGCCATTAGCCGTGTGGGCAATGACGATGCGGGCAGATACGCGCTGGAGACCATGCAGACGGCTGGCGTTGACGTGTCGCTTGTGACGGTTGACGCGGGAGAACGGACGGGCTTTACCGACGTGATGAGCGTTTCGGGCGGTCAGCGCACCTTCTTTACCTATCCCGGCACGTGTGCTACCTTTGGGTTTGATGATATTCCGTGGGACAAGCTCACCTGCTCAATGCTGCACCTTGGCTATTTTCTCTTGCTTGACAAGGTGGACGCGGGTGATGGCATTAAGATCTTAAAGGAAGCGCGGCGGCGCGGCATCAAGACCTCAATTGATCTTGTGAGCGAGAACAGCGATCGCTATGGGTTGATCCTGCCCTGCCTGTCGTACGTGGATAACCTGATCGTGAATGAGCTTGAGGCGGGGAAAATGGCGGGCATTGCGCCTACGGAGGAAAACCTCCCGAAGATCGCGCAAAGGCTGCTTGACATGGGAGTTTCACAGCGTGTGATCATTCACCAGCCAAGCCTCGGGCTTTGCGCGACAAGAGAGGGCGTGACGGTCCTGCCGTCCTGCAAGCTGCCAAAGGGCTATATCAAGGGCAAAACGGGGGCGGGCGATGCCTTTTGCTCGGGGGCGCTCGTTGCCATTGCGCGCGGTGCGGCACCGATGGATATTCTACTGCTTGCCGAGGCGGCGGCAGTTGCTTCTCTTACTGCTCCCGATGCCACAAGCGGCATTGTGGAGGAGAAGCTGTTACTTCAAAATATCAGAAAGTTTAGTAGGTAGAGTATGTTAGTAAATTTAAAAGAGATTCTTGAAATTGCCGAGCGTGAGCATATCGCCATCGGTATGTTTAACGCAACGGGCTTTGACAGCCTGCAAGCGGTGATCGCGGCAGCAGAGGAGTTAAATCAGCCTGTTATTATCGCGCACGCAGAGGTGCATAACGTCTACAACGACATTTCTATTGTTGGTCCTGCCATGATCGCGGCGGCAAAAAATGCCAAGGTGCCCGTTTGCGTGCATCTTGACCACGGCGTCACGATGGATATGATCTACCGTGCGCTCCGCATCGGCTTTACCTCGGTGATGATCGATGCATCCGCTTTGCCCTACGCAGAAAATCTTGCACTCACCAAGCAGGTGGTAGAGATGGCGCACGCAATGGGCGTTTCGGTTGAGGCAGAGCTGGGAAGACTCGTCACGGGCGAGGCGGGCAGCAAGGAGGAGGTCGACAAGACCCTGAAGGCTGAGGATTTTTATACCGATCCCGCCGAGGCAGAGGCGTTTTGCCGCGAAACGGGCGTGGATGCCTTAGCCATTGCCTTTGGTACGGCACACGGCTTTTATACCGCACAACCGAAGCTTGATTTTGACGTAGTAAAGAACGTTAAGGCGGCAACGGGTCTGCCGCTTGTCATGCACGGCGGCAGCGGCGTGTCCGAAGAGGGCTTTAAAGCTGCGATCGCAGGCGGTATTCGCAAGATCAATTACTATTCCTATATGTCAAAGGCGGGCTACGAGGCGGCAAAGGCGGAGATCGAGGCGGCGAGCAGCAAGTACCTGCACGACGTGGAGTTTGCCGCAATGAAGGCAATGAAAGAGGACGTCAAGGAAGCCATTCGCGTGTTCGCCAATTTGAAATAAGATCTGTGGCGGTGCGGAGATGACGAAATTTCCACACCGTTCCCGCTTTTCGCAATCTTTTTGAAACAAACCCCGCCCTGTCACCGATTTGGTGACAGGGCGGTGCTTTTTTTAGCCGCAAAGGAATCGAACAAATAAGCCCTGCGGCGATAAATTTTCGCGTCTTTTATCGTGTCAAGTCTTAAAAAGTCCACACTTGTCTGCGCCTTGCCACGTCAAAATCCATCAAAAATTTATTTGCCGCAGGGTGCTTTGCAGTCTCGGGGGAGAGATTTTTTGCAAGACGAGCCGAATTTTTTGAGGAATATACAATATTTAAGAAAAATTTGGCGAAGTATTGCGGAAAAGATCCCCCCGAGACCTTGTGTGTTCGACTCCCTCTTGCCTAAAGAGAAAGGTCGGCAAGGGATTTGCCTGTGAAATCGAGCAGTAATTGATTAAGGCGGTAAACGGGGAGGCCCACTACGTTAAAGTAGTCGCCCGAAAGCCCCTTGATGAAAAGGGAAGCAAGCCCTTGTATCGCGTATGCCCCCGCTTTATCGCGCGGCTCGCCGCTTTTTACGTACCATTCTATGTTCTTTTCGCTCATTTTGCCAAAGGAAACGGTGGTACACTCGGCGGCGGTGGTGACGCGCTCGCCCCGAAAAAGTGCCACGCCGCTGATCACCTCGTGTGCGGTGTCCGAGAGCATAGTGAGCATACGGGCGGCGTCCTTTTCGTCCCTTGGCTTCCCAAGGATCTTGCCGTTTGCCGCCACCACGGTATCTGCCGCAATGACCAGCGTATCGTCGTTCCATTCACCCCGCGCGCGTAAAAGCTCACGCACCGCCTCGCCCTTGCGTCGCGCCAGCTCCTGCACTAAGAGGCGCGCGTCGCTTATGTCGGAGCTTTCGTCCGTGTCAGCCGTTATCACCTCAAAGGGGACACCAAGGAAGCCCAAGATCTCGCGGCGACGGGGGGATTTTGAGGCAAGTATCACGCGCATCATTTTACACCCGTTGAGCCGAAGCCGCCGGCACCCCGTGCCGTTTCGTCCAGCGCCTCACTTTTGATAAATTCCGCACCGTATACGGGCATAAACATCATTTGCGCAATGCGATCGCCGCGGTTTACCTCGAAGGGTTCAGCCCCCGTGTTGTGGAGTCCCACGCAGATCTCGCCGCGGTAGTCGGCGTCAATGACGCCAATACCGTTGGAAAGCCGAATGCCCTTTTTGATGGCAAGACCGCTGCGTGCGGCAAGAATGGCAACCACCTCGCGGCTTTCGGGCGCAATGGCTACACCTGTGGGGATCAGCGCGCGCTCACCGGGTGCAATGGTCACGGTCGTGCCCTCGTCAAGGGCGGCGCGAAGATCCACTGCGGCGGAGCCGTCGGTTGCATAGGTCGGCATCTCCATGCCGCGGGTAAGCAGTATTTTCACGGGAATTTTCATAATTTTTCTCCTTTAGTTTCAAAGTAAGGGCTTCACTGCCGCAAAAACGCGCGCGGCGACCTCGTCGGCACTTCCCTCGGCGTTGATCACGGCTACGTTGTCGTCAAGTGAGGCAAAAACGCGCAGGAACGTGGCGCGGAAAATCGTGAGTGTGTCCTCTTTTTCGTAAATTTCCTTCGCCTCACCTCGGCTGCCGATGCGGGAAAGCGCCACCTTCGGGGATATGTCGAGGAAAATACAAAGGTCGGGCTTTCTGATCTCGGGGCAGGCGCAGTTCATATGGCGCACCCACTCGTAATCCGTCAGACTGCCTTGATAGGCAAGCGAGGAATAATAGTAGCGGTCACTGATGACGTCAAAGCCCTTTTCAAGCCCTTTTTCGATCCCGTCCTGTGCCTTGTTGTGATGAATGCGGTCAAGGGTAAAGAGCGCCGCCATTTCCGCCGCCGTGCGGGGGTCGCTGCCCGAAAGGGCGGCGCGCAGCAGCTTGCCCGTGGCGCTATCGGTGGGCTCGGCGGTCGGGTGAGGTCGTCTGCCAAGTTTTGCAAGTTTTTCACAAAGCAACTTTAACTGTGTGCTTTTGCCGCAGCCGTCGATGCCTTCAAATACAATAAAAAGAGGGCGTGACATACCTATCTCCTTATCAAGCTGTTTTATTTATTGTAGCATTTTGCCCCCGTGCTTGTCAAGAAATTCTTGTAATTTCGGCTTTTTACTTGACAAAGGTGCGCTTTCGTGTTACAATTTGAGAACAGTTCTCAATTTGGAGCGAATATGGAAAGCAAAAAAAGACGGTATCAAACGGCAGGGCGCGCGGCGCTCGTGGCCTATCTTAAGGAAAAAACCGCGGAAACGCCCCAAAGCGCCGACGAGATCTATCGGTGCGTGACCGCAGCGGGCGCAGAAATAGGTCGCAGCTCGGTCTATCGACTGCTGGGGGAATTAAGCTCGGAAGGCGTGGTTCGCAAATATGCCGCCAAGGGTGGAAGTGTTTATCAATTTGTCGGAGAGCGCGCCGATTGCGGCGGACATTTGCATTTGCAGTGCCTTTCTTGCGGCAGAGTTTCCCATCTTAAATGCGATTGCAGCGAGGAGATCTCCTCTCATTTGCAGAAAACGCACGGCTTTTTGGTGGATAGCGGTCGCTCGGTGCTGCTTGGCACGTGTGCCGTGTGCGCCGGGGGAGGGAACGGAAATGCCTGAATTTTTGCACGAAGCATGGCACATCCTCTCCCATGCGTTTGTAGATGCGCTTAAGATCCTGCCGTTTCTGTTCTTTACTTACCTGTTAATGGAGCTTTTGGAGCACAAGGCGGGCGAGCGTGTGGAGCGCGCTGTCGCAAAGGCGGGGCGTGCAGGTCCTCTGATCGGCGGCGTGCTCGGCCTTTTGCCGCAATGCGGATTTTCCGCCGCGGCGGCGGGCTTTTTCTCGGGGCGGGTTGTTACGGTCGGCACGCTACTTGCCGTGTTCCTTGCGACCTCGGATGAAATGATCGCGGTGTTCCTCGGCGAGGGGCTGCCGCCTAAAACTGTCCTTGTCGTCCTTGCCGTGAAGCTGGCGGTGGCGCTGCTCGCAGGGCTGTTGGCGGATCTCTTGCTTGGCAAGCGGCAGGGGCATCTGCACGTGGAGGAGCTTTGTCATGAAGAGGGGTGCCACTGCGAAAAGGGTGTTTTGCGCTCGTCGCTCCACCACACGCTGCAAATTTTTTCCTTCATTTTAATTATAAATATAGCGCTCGGTGTCGTTTTGCATCTTGTGAGTGCCGAGCAGCTTGCCGCCGCACTTGGCGGCGTGCCTGTGCTCTCCCAGCTTGCGGCGGCATTGGTGGGGCTGATCCCAAACTGTGCGGCTTCGGTTGCCGTGGCTACGCTTTATGCGCGCGGGGTGCTCTCGGCGGGCGCGATGCTGGCGGGGCTTTTAACGGGCGCGGGCGTCGGGCTTTTGGTGCTGTTTCGCACCAATAAGCACGTAAGAGAAAATCTTGTTTTTGTGGGCGCGCTCCTTTTGATCGGTGTCGCCGTTGGATGCCTTTTCGATCATACGGGGGTTGCGGCGCTCTTGGGACTATAACAAATTTTAAGGTGCAGAGGTGCTTTGTCAAAAACCGCCAAAGCTTGGCTTTTCCACCCCCTACATTTATTGTAATAGAGGGTGAAAAGCCCCATATTTAGATGCCGAAAAATTTTTTTAAAAAAATTAAAAAAAGGTATTGACAAGCCTAATCTCTTTATGATATAATGTGCAAGTCGCCGCGAAAAAGGCGGAGGCGGAATGATCCTTGAAAATTGAACAACGAGAGATAGTATGAAGCACAGCAAGTGCGAAATATCTCGACAATTCCAAAGAGAAATATACTCTTTAAAAGTAAAAGCAAGAGCGAATCAAGCTCGAAACAGATTTTATCCC
>JAZOCO010000061.1:0-5749 GCA_045596505.1 Eubacteriales bacterium | reverse complement strand
TGGTTGCCTCCTGCAAAAGTAATTTTTTTCATTATATCACAGAAAAAAATCTAGCGCAATTCTTTTTTTGGGGAATTTTTCACCGATTCTATGAAAAAAATCAAAAAAACAGTTGATTTTCTGACCGATCTGTGTTAGAATAATCCACGCGCCGGAATGATGGAATTGGCAGACGTGCTGGACTCAAAATCCAGTGGTAGCGATACCGTGCGGGTTCGACCCCCGCTTCCGGCACCAAAAAGCAAAGGGAGAGCCCGCATGGGCTCTGCCTTTGCTTTTTGGCGTTAAATAAACGGGGGTCTGCACACCGCAGCACAGCAAAAAATCTGCATATAACGCCACGGACGCAGGGAAGAACGCCGATCTTGAAAAAGCGGCGGCGTTTAGCCGCCGAGGCGTTCCTCCAAAGTCGCGAAGCGACAAGGAAACGCATTCCGCCACCCCACAATTACCCTAACATCACGTCAAGCAGCATCATAACGGCAAAGCCGAGAACGATCCCCGCGGTCGCAAAATAAGGGTGTGCCTCTTGATTTTTCTGACATTCGGGAATCAGCTCGTGTACCGCGACCAGGATCATGGCTCCCGCGGCAAAGGCAAGTGCGTAGGGAAGAATCGCCTCCACGTAAACCACCAATAATGCGCCGAGCACGCCCGCGATCGGCTCAACCATACCCGAGGCCTGACCGTACAAAAAGCTTCTCTTTCTTGAAAACCCCTCTCTTCGCAGAGGAATGGAGACTGCTGCCCCCTCGGGGAAATTTTGCAATCCGATCCCGATGGCGACGGTGATAGCTCCCATAAGCATTTCCACGTCATAAGCACCATTTTGCAAAATGCCAAAGGCGACGCCGACCGCGAGACCCTCGGGTATATTATGAAGCGTAATAGACAGAATCAGCATGACAATTCTGCCAAAGCGCGTATTTTCTCCTTCTTGTGTGCTATTTAGCGTTTGCCCGGTATGTGATATGATCTTATCGCTTGCCCAAATGAATATGGCGCCGAGTAGAAACCCCGCCGTTGCCACAAGGTAAGCAGGCAACCTTGATACTGCCTCTGCACGCTCTATGGCGGGCTGCAGAAGCGACCAAAAGCTTGCTGCGATCATCACACCGGAGGCGAATCCGAGCATAAGGTTAAGAACCTTTTGATTCGGAGACTTAAAAAAGACTACCGTCGCAGCACCAAGAGCAGTTACAAACCACGTGCCAAGCGTTGCGATCAGTGCCATAAATACAGCAGATATCATATTGTACCTCCCGTATCATTATATTTTGCAGGTGTAAGTTGTGCTTGATCGAAAGCCCGATTTTTCTTCACTTTTTGCCCGAGATATGGTAAAACAATAATGAACCAAGCGAAAGGGCACACTGTTAAAGGCTTTTTTGAAAAGGAGGGGCTGAAAATGGCAGTGGTTTTGTTGAAAAATATGACGCGATGCGGTTTGGCATCGCGTCATCTCGTGCTTTTAATGGTGTGCTTTTTTGTGCGCCGATGGCATCAGCCCCGTGTGCTTTTTGATAAATACCGAAAAATAATTGGGTGAGGAAAAGCTCATCTGATTTGCGAGCTCCGAGGCGGGCACACCGTCCCGCAGAAGCCTTGTGGCGTGGCGCACGCGCAAATGTGTGTAATACGTCTTAGGACTGATGCCCGCGTATTTTTTAAAAAGCAGCTTAAGATAGCTAACGCTGATATTGCAAGCGGCAGCAAGCTCGGTAAGGGTAGCGTTATCACACACGCTATCGGTCATAACGGATACCGCACGGCGATATTCCGTGGCGGCACGGGAGCTGCTCGGTTGGCGCTCGGTCCGTTCGTTGCTCAATTTTATCAAAAAGGCGGATAAAAGATCTGCCACCTCTTGTCCGGCAAACGGAGCAACAGTCGCTTCCTCGATCAGGGATTTAGCCTTCAGGCAGATCGCCAAATACGCCTGAGCCTCGTTTTCATCCAGTACAAAAACGCCCTCTCGCAGCTCGCTTGGCAGCGCCCCCTTGCTTGCAAAGGACATAATAAAGCCCTCGGGGCGCGTGCATCCCGCGCTTCCGATACGGTGAAATTCCATCGGTGCGTGTAGGACCATATCGTTTTTTTCAAGGATGTAGATCTTTTCGTCCTCTGTCGCCTCAACCTTGCCCGCCGTGACGAAAACGATCTCCCAAAAATCGTGGCTTTCGCCGTGAAATTTATAGTGCTCGTTCCACTGAAAGGGAAAGGCGGAATAAAACCCGTTGATCTGAAATTGACGTTCGATCGGCTTTAATAGCATTTTACACCTCAATGATATCTAAAAACATAATTTTTGTGTCTTTTTTTGCATTGCGTTATGTTTTTTAACTTGTTATAATGATTATACTATACTGAATTTAATATGTCAACAGGAGGCTTGCAAATCATGAAAGAAAAGATCAAGCTCGGGTATATCGGTCTTGGCAGACGCGGCAGGGGCGTTCTCAAGCACAACTTTTCACAGATGAACGACGTTGAGGTTGTCGCACTTTGCGACAAATCCGACGAGAGATTGGAAAAGGGTAGGGCATACGTCGTTGAACACGGCGGCAAGGAACCGATCCTCACGAAGAATTACAAGGATATCATCAATGATCCCGAAATTGATGCCATAGCGATCATGACCGGCTGGAGTGGCAGACCCCAAATGGCAATGGAGTCAATGCGCGCGGGCAAATACACTGCCATTGAGGTGGGGTGCGCCGATACGCTCGAGGAGTGCTACGAGCTTATAAGGACCTACGAGGAAACGGGCACGCCGCTGATGATGCTTGAAAACTGCTGCTACGGGCGCCGTGAAATGATGGTGCTGAATATGGTAAAACAGGGGCTTTTCGGTGAGCTGGTGCACTGCACGGGGGGCTATCATCACTATCTGCCCGAGGAGGATCTTTTCAAAAATATTGAAACCAACGAGATCCCGCATTACCGCCTTGCACATTACAGAGATCAAAACCGTGAAAGCTATCCCACGCACGAGCTGGGTCCCATTGCAAAGGTGCTGAATATCAACCGCGGCAACCGTTTCGTTTCTCTTGCATCCTTTTCCTCTAAGAGCTGCGGCATCAAGAGCTACGCAAGCGAGCGCTTTGGTGCGGATAGCCCGTATGCCACGGCAGAGTATAAGCAGGGTGACGTCGTTACCACCATTATAAGCTGTGCCAACGGCGAGACAGTCATGTTGAATCTGGATACCACCTTGCCCCGCGCCTATTACAGTCGCAATTTCTCCGTGCGCGGCACTAAGGGTATGTCCTCGGAGGAGCGCCGCGTTGTGTATCTTGCAGGGATGGCACACGGTATTGAGAACAACGAGGAGGAGATGCTTGAAAAATACGATCACCCCCTGCATACGGAATATATAAAGGCGGGCGTAAGAGAGGGTCACGGCGGAATGGACTGGCTTGTTTGCCGTGCTTTTGTCGAAAGTGTAAAGGCGGGCACCAATACACCCATTGATGCATATGATACTGTCGCTTTGTTAGCCGTAGGTCCGCTTTCCGAGCAGTCGATCAAGGCGGGCGGCGCCGTGGTGGAATTTCCCGATTTTACGAACGGCAAATGGCAAGATCGCGAGCCCGCCCTTGCGTGCAAGTATTCACTTGACATGGTCGTGAAGGACGACAGCATTCCCGTGGTTTGATTTTTTATAACCCTTCTTTACTTTTTGTCTTTTATATGTTAAAATAATGATAGGCTGCACTTAGCGGCATACTATATAAAGGATTTTTAGTAAAGGAGAGTTGAAAATGGCTGTTGTTATTTTGAATAAAACCAATTACGAGGCAGAGGTCGTGGGCAGTGATAAGCTCGTGCTGATCGATTTTTATGCAGATTGGTGCGGTCCTTGCCGTATGGTAGGTCCGATCGTTGAGGAGATCGCGGAGGAGCACCCCGAGTACAAGGTCTGCAAGGTCAACGTGGACGAGGAGCAGGAGCTTGCCACTCGGTTCGGTGTGATGAGCATCCCGTCGCTTTTCGTGCTCAAAAATGGCGAGATCGTAAATAGGGCACTGGGTGCACAACCCAAGGCGCGCATTTTAGAGCTCTTTGAGTGAGGCAACCGTTTATGGCGGAAAATATCTATGATACCGTCGTGCTGGGCGGGGGTCCCGCGGGTTACACGGCGGCACTGTACGCTATAAGAGCCGGGCTTTCAGTGCTGGTGGTGGAAAAGCTGTCCCCCGGTGGGCAGATGACCGAAACGGCACTGATCGAGAATTATCCGGGGTTTTCTCAAGGGATAGATGGCTTTTCACTGGGCGCAGAAATGCAACAGGGTGCCGCACGCTTTGGCGCTGAGACCTTGCAGGCAGAGGTGCGCGAGGTGAGGCTTGCCGAAACTCCTAAAAGGATATATACCGATAGCGGCGAGCTGCTTGCAAGGACCGTGATCGTGGCAACGGGCGCGGAGCATAAGCACCTTGGCGTTGCTGGCGAGGAAAGGCTTGTGGGCAGGGGTATTGGATACTGTGCCGCCTGTGACGGTATGTTTTTTCGCGGCAAGTGCGTGGCAGTGGTCGGTGGCGGCAATTCCGCCGCGGCAGATGCTCTTTATCTTTCAAAAATTTGCCAAAAGGTCTATTTGATACACAGGAGAGACGTACTGCGTGCCACCAAGAACTAACACGAGCCGCTGATGCGTGCGGAGAACGTGGAATTTTGCTGGAACAGTCGCGTGGTGGAGCTGCTCTCGGACACCAAGCTGTCGGGCGTGGTGCTTGAAAGCACACAAAACGGCGCGCAAAGTAAGCTCACGCTTGACGGGCTTTTCATCAGCATTGGCAGGTCACCTGCCACCGCACTTTTTAAGGATCAGCTGGCGCTCGACGAGGGTGGCTATATCATCGCCGATGAAAGCACAAAAACAAGTGTTGCGGGCGTTTTTGCCGCAGGTGACGTGCGCACCAAGGCGCTTCGTCAGATCGTTACAGCCGCCGCCGACGGCGCGGTGGCAGCTCATTTTGCAGAGGAATATCTCACGCAAATGTGAGGAAAATCCCTATATTTCACAAGTCCCTAAAAGTGAACACAGAAAAAGTCTTCTGCGGTAGATAAAAAAGCTACCGTGGGAGGCTTTTGTTATTATTTCTTATTCATTCGCTTTTGTATAGTGTCAGTTTGTCTTCCTCGGTTCGGTAAACACCGAGAAGTATCTCTTTGGCATCCGTGTATCCTTGCGATCTCAACCGCCCTGAGAGCCAGTCCGCGTCAAGTCCTATGCGCCTCAAATTCTCGCCCATGATCCGCCCGTCCATGATGAGCTCAATACCAAGGTGCGTTGCCTTTGCCGTGATCTTCAGGTCCTCGGGCGTTGCAGGGCGATTTGCAGCTTTCGGTAGGATCGAGAGCTTTCCGTTATGCTCAAATACTGCCGTCATGATCTCATCAAGATCAAAATACCCCTGCTCGCGGCAGAGCAGCATAAATTCCGAAAGGTCAAGCCTTGCTTGCTTTAGGTTCTTGCGATATAGCACCCCGTTATCCATCAGGATCGTAGGTGTGCCGTTAATATATTTCCTCGTTTTTGGGCATTTGTGTGTGAGTAGCCGCAAGGGAATCGAACACATAAGCCCTGCGGCGGTAAATTTCTGCCAATTTATGCGTGGCGTGACTCGAAAAGTCCGCACTTTCCTTCGCCCCGCCCCGCAAAAATCCATCAAAAATTTTCTCACCGCAGGGTGGAACAGTTTTCACCTCGCAAATATTTAGGCAAGACGAAGCGAAAAGCCGA
>JAZOCO010000060.1:0-8926 GCA_045596505.1 Eubacteriales bacterium | reverse complement strand
TCGCGGGCGACCATTTTTTACATATCCCTCAAGTGCATAACAAAAATCCACCTCGGCAATACTTTCATTACTCCAAAAAAGGGGAATGAAATGTATAAAAATAAGGTTGAAATATGTGGGATCAACACCTCGGAATTAAAGACACTCACGGACGCGGAAAAGCGTACGCTTCTTGAAAAGGCACAGGCAGGGGATAGCGCGGCGCGCGACGAGCTGATATATGGAAATTTAAGGCTTGTACTCTCCATCATACAACGGTTTTCGGGAAGGCGCGAAAACGTGGACGATCTCTTTCAAGTGGGCTGCATCGGGCTTATCAAGGCGGTGGATAACTTTAATCTTGCGCTTGACGTCAAATTTTCCACCTATGCCGTGCCGATGATCATCGGGGAGATCAGGCGGTATTTACGGGACAACAACTCTATTCGCATCAGCAGGTCCGTGCGTGACCTTGCCTATCGTGCCCTGCAAGCACGCGAGGAGCTGACGCGCGAAAAGGAGTATGAGCCGACGGTCGATGAGATCGCTAAAAAGCTCGGGGTCGAGCGAGAGCCACTCTTGCGTGCGATGGAAGCCATCGTTGAGCCGATCTCTCTTTATGAGCCTGTTTACAACGAAAGCGGCGATGCGATTTACGTGATGGATCAGCTAAGCGACACCTCTGCCGCCGATGAGCATTGGCTTGAGCATATTGCCTTAAGGGATGCCATCAGCAAGCTTTCCGAGCGTGAGCGAAGGATCATTGAAATGCGCTTTTTTAAAAACAAAACGCAAATGGAGATCGCCGAAAGCATCGGTATCTCGCAAGCACAGGTCTCCCGCCTTGAAAAGGGAGCGCTGGAGCGTATGCGCAAGCAGATCTGAAAAAGGGACTTTTTTGGGATATCCCAAGAAAGTCCTTTTCGCGTTATCTCTTTCGCGGTATTTCTACAAGCGCTTTATCATATAATGAAAGTATCTTAAAAAAGGAGGTGCTTTGTGTGAGAAAGCAAAAGGAGTGCATCGCAATGCTTTTGGCAGGGGGACAGGGCAGCCGTTTGCAGCCGCTGACTAAAAATCTTGCAAAGCCTGCCGTGCCGTTTGGCGGTAAATACCGTATCGTTGATTTTGCCCTGTCAAGCTGCGCAAATTCGGGCATTGATACCGTGGGGGTGCTTACACAGTATCAGCCGTTGGTGCTAAATGAATATATCGGCAACGGTCAGCCGTGGGATCTTGACGTGAACTACGGCGGCGTGCAGATCCTACCGCCCTATCAAGCAAAGGAGGGCGGCGCGTGGTATCAGGGCACAGCAAACGCTGTTTGGCAAAATAAGGAGTTTATCATGCGATATCAGCCGTCATACGTGTTAGTCATCTCTGCTGACCACGTATACAGTATGGATTACCGTGCGCTGCTTGCAAGGCACAAGGAAAAAAACGCAGATGCGACGGTCGCAGTGATCGAGGTGGACATAGAGGAGGCAAGCCGCTTTGGCATTCTTTCGGAGAATAGTGAGGGGCGGATCACAGAATTTGCCGAAAAGCCAAACGAGCCGAAAAGCAACCTTGCATCAATGGGCATCTACATATTTAATACCGACTATTTGATGCAGTATTTAAAAGAGGATGCAGGGGATCCCTTATCCCAAAACGATTTTGGCAAAAACGTGATCCCAAAGATGCTGCAAGGGGGTGGCAGGCTCTATACCTACCGTTTTTCGGGGTATTGGCGTGACGTTGGTACACTGGAGAGCCTCTGGCAGGCGAATATGGATCTATTGGGAGATCAGCCCCTCTTTGACCTGTTTTCGGCAGGGAGGGGCGTGTATGCAAGAAATGAAGCGTCAGCCCCCCAATTTGTCGGAAATGACGCCATTGTCGAGAGCTCGCTTCTTGCCGCGGGCTGTCGGGTACTTGGCGCGGTGAAAAGCACGGTGCTTTCCGCTGATGTTGTGGTGGAGGAGGGCGCCATTGTAAAGGATTCGGTGCTGATGAACGGCGTGCGTGTTGGTAAGGGCGCACTTGTTGAGTATGCGATCCTTGATGAATACGTGGAGGTGCCCCCGCACACAATCGTGGGTGGCGCGCGTGCCGCAGGGAATAAGCTGACCGTAATAGGCAGGGAGGAATAAGAGTGAACAGCAACGTAACAGGCATTATATTTTCAAATTTACACGATGGTGATATTCCCATGCTCACGGGGAAGCGTACAATGGGTGCCGTGCCCTTTGGCGGGAGATACCGTTTGGTGGATTTTCCGCTTTCCGCTATGGTAAACGCAGGTGTCACCGATGTTCGCGTGATCGCGCATCATAATTATCAGTCCTTAATGGAGCACGTGGGCGCGGGGAAGGATTGGGATCTCGCGAGGCGCATTGGCGGCATTCGCATCGTGCCACCCTTTAGCCGAGCCTATGCAACGGCATCGGAGTGCTACGACACGCGTATAGAGTCCTTTCTCAGCATCAAGGGGCAGCTTGAGCGCATTACCACCCCCGATATCCTGTGTGCTGATTGTGACGTGGTAGGCACGCCCGATTTTGCTGCGCTGATCAAGGCGCATCGCGCAAGCGGCGCGGGACTCACCGTAGGTACGGCATCAAGGGCAGAGGATGTACCCGACCTGTCGCTGCATATTTTCGTTGCAAAAACCGATTTTTTGCGTGCGGTGCTAAGAGAGGCGGAGGAAAAGCGATTCACGTCCTTTCAAGTAGACGTCATAGAGCGCGAGAGCAAAAAGGGAAACGTGGCGCACTTCCACTTTGATAACCGCTTTTTCCGTATTGGCTCCCTTGCGGATTATTATGCGCTACATATGCTGTTGGTGGAAAACGAGGGTGTTTTAGCGGAGCTGCTGGAAAACAAGGCAGCCCCCGTTTATACCGCCGTGCACAGCGCACCGCCCGTAAAATACGGAAAGGATGCGTTCGTGAGAAGTAGTCTTGTGGCAGACGGGTGTGTGATTAACGGAGAGGTGAAAAATTCCGTGCTTTTCGGGGGCGTATTTATCGGCGAGGGATGCGTTGTCGAAAACGCTATTGTTATGGAAAATTGCAAGATAACGGAAAATTCCCGCCTTTCCTTTGGCGTGCTTGATAAAAATGCGGCACTTTTTGGAGGAGCTACGCTCCACGGACACAAGACCTTGCCGCTGTTTGTAGAGGAAGGAAGAAGAATAGGGTAATTTTATAAGAGATATTTTTGCGCTTATGACAGAATTTCTGTCGTAAGCGCATTTTTTATCAAGCCTTTGCCAAAACTCTCTTAGGATTTTACACCGCCTTTTGGCGCATATTAATTGCGTAAGAAAAAGTCAAATAGGCGGTGAGAAAATGTGAAAAAGGACGGGGGGCTGTTTTCGAATACGGTGATCCTTGGTGCTTCGGCTGTGCTTTCAAAGGCAATAGCCTTTTTTCTGTTACCGTTTTATACCACGCATCTTTTGCCTGCGGATTTCGGCACTGCCGATCTTTTGGTGGATACCGCCATTTTTTTGCTGCCGATCATCAGCTTAAATGCGCCCGAGGCGGTCTTTCGTTTTCTTGCGGGGCATGAGCAGGAGAAAAGGGCGGTGGTTACGGTCAGTGTGGTGCTTTTGGCAACAGGCACGATGCTTGCTTTTTTGCTATTGCCGCTTGTCGCACTTTTTCCGCTGCTCCGCGCGTTTGCACCGTATCTTGCGTGCTATGTCGTCGCATCCATATCCCGTAGCTATTTGGCACATATTTTACGCGGTGAGGGAAGATATACCGCATATGCCGTGCAGCAGCTTTCCTGCGCCTTGCTTACAGCCCTGCTCCATCTCCTTTTTTTGGGCAGATTTTCCCTTGGCGCTGTGGGGTATTTGCTTGGCGTGATCGCGGCGGATATTGCAGTAGCGCTTTTTTTGCTTTTTATCGTAAGACCCTGGCAGTATATATCCTTATCCCTTATTACGTGGAAAAGGCTGCGCGTGATGCTTGGATACGCTCTACCACTGATCCCAACAGCTGTGCTTTGGTGGATCACCTCGATCTCCGACCGCTATATTATTTTGCATTATTGCGGCAATGACGTCACGGGTCTTTATGCCGCCGCTACAAGAATACCAACCGCACTCACCTTTGCTGTCGGGGTTTTTATGGAGGCTTGGCAATATGCCGCGATTGGTGTCAGTGACGCGCGCCGCAGCGCATTTTTCTCGCGCGCCTACGGAATGCTTTTGTGCGTATTGGTCTTTGGTGCGGCGGCGATCATTGCGTTGGCATTTCCACTTGTTTCTCTCATCTATGCACCCGAATACGGGGGCGCGGTCGCCCTTGTACCGCTTTTAACGGTATCCTCGCTTTTTTCGGCGCTGGCAAGCTTTCTTGGTAGTGTCTATGCCGTAAAATTAAGGTCCGTGGCGTCGCTTTTTACCGCGCTTTGCAGTGCTTTGCTAAATCTATTGCTGAATTTCTACCTGATCCCAAAGGTGGGGGCGATCGGCGCGGCGCTTGCCACGCTTCTTTCCTACCTCGTCCTCTTTTCCGTGCGCCTGTGGCACACAAGGCGTTACCTGTATTTTTCCTACCGTATTCCCGAATTTGCCATTTCGATCGCATTTTTGCTGGTGTCGTCCTATGCTGTGATGAGGGGGGCTTACGATCTCGCGATCTTACCCGCATTTCTTTCCCCCTTGCCGTTTTTGCGCGAGATATGGGAAGATCTTAGCTTCATTTACAAAAAAATTTTCTTTTTTTACAAAAAGCGGCAAAACAATACGCCCCCTTATTGACAATTTTCTTGTTTTATCTTATAATTGCATTGTAGTTATATTTATAATTGCAATAAACAAAAAACAAGAAAGGGAGCGCTATGAAAAAAAGACAGATCATTAATCTCTCCGTTTTGGTCCTTTCAGTAATCGCCATCGTTGTGCTTGCCGTTACCCTGCGCACCGCACCGCCCGAGGCGGAAACTCCTTATTATGCAACCTTTATGTCACTTGTGCCGCCCATTATCGCTATTGGGCTTGCACTTCTCACTAAGGAGGTATACAGCTCGCTTTTTGTGGGCGTGCTTGCCGGCGCACTCTTTTATGCCGATTTCTCGCCCGTTACCGCGGTCGATACTGTGGTGAACACCGGTATCGTCGAGGCAGTTGCAGGCACGGCAGGTATTTTTGCGTTCCTTGTGATCCTTGGTGCTATTGTGGTGCTTCTTAATAAAGCGGGCGGCTCTGAGGCTTTCGGCAAATGGGCACAAACGCACGTCAAAACGCGCGTGGGCGCGTTGCTTGCCACCTTTTTGCTCGGCGTCCTGATCTTTGTTGACGACTATTTTAACTGCCTTACCGTCGGCAGCGTGATGCGCCCCGTTTGTGATACGCATAAGATCTCGCGCGCAAAGCTTGCCTATATCATCGACGCTACCGCAGCTCCCATTTGCATGATCGCGCCCGTATCCTCTTGGGCTGCCGCTGTTTCCGAGCACGTAGCGGACGGACAGGGGCTTGTTTACTTTATCAAGGCGATCCCTTATAATTTCTACTCCTTGCTTACCATTGTGTTTGTCATTGCCATCTCGCTTTTTGGCTTTGATTACGGTAAAATGTCGGGTGTGGAGTTTAAAGCGCTTCACGAAAACGATATCGGCGCCATTGAGGGCGCAGAGGATAGCGAGGATGCATCCACCGTCCACGGCTCTCGCGTCTTTGATCTTATCGTGCCGATCGCCGTACTTATCGTTTCCTGTATCGTGTCCCTTATGTACGTTGGCGGCTTCTTTACCGCGGGCGATACCCAGTGGAGCCTGATCGATTCCTTTGGCAATACCGATGCTACCGTGGGGCTACCTCTTGGCTCGCTCGTTGCGCTTCTTGTTACCATCATTTATTTGATGGCACGTCGCCTCATCACCTTTAAAAACGCCATGGAAGCGATCCCGAAGGGCTTTATCTCTATGGTTCCTGCCATCCTTATCCTCACCCTTGCCACGGCTCTTAAAAACACCACGGCACTGCTTGGCTCCGATGTTTTCGTAGAGGAGCTTTTAAAGGATGCAGGCGCGCTAAAGCTGTTTCTGCCCGCCATCATTTTCCTCGTTGCGTGCGGTCTTTCCTTTGCAACCGGTACCTCTTGGGGCACGTTCGGTATCCTTATTCCCATCGTCAGCGCCGCTTTTGGCGGTCTTGGCAGTGAGATCGCCGTGATCGGTATGTCCGCTTGCCTTGCAGGTGCGGTATGCGGTGACCATTGCTCTCCTATCTCGGATACCACCATTATGGCATCGGCAGGCGCACAGTGCAACCACGTGGAGCACGTTTCCACCCAGCTCCCCTATGTTATTACGGTTGCCGCTGTTTCCTTTGTTTGCTACATTCTTGCAGGTGTGCTGCAAAATGTGGGACTTTACTGGTGGGTATCGCTACCCATAGGTATTGTGCTGATGATAGGCACGCTCTTTGGAATCAAATATTTTCAAAAGCGCCAAACGGCGGGAGAAATTTAAGAAATTTTAAAAATTCTCAAAAAATGCCTTGCATTTTTAAAAAGTTTGTGGTATAATGTCATGCGTGTGTGTTAAACACGAATTTAAGGGTGGTCCGCTGCGCAGCTCTGCATGAACATCCGGATTTGAAGGAGGCCAAACAATGAATTTGATTGAGGCTTTTACGAATGAGCAGTTGAAGACAGAGGTACCCGTGATCCGCATCGGTGACACCGTTCGCATCCACAACAAGATCGTTGAGGGTACTAAGGAGAGAATCCAGCTTTTCGAGGGCACCGTCATCGCTAAGCACGGCGGTGGCATTTCCGAAACCTTCACGGTAAGACGCGTTTCTTACGGCGTAGGTGTGGAAAAAACCTTCCCGCTTCATTCTCCCAACGTTGCTAAGGTAGATGTGGTCCGCGTCGGTAAGATCCGCCGCGCAAAGCTTTACTACCTGCGTGACCGTAAGGGTAAAGCATCTAAGGTTAAAGAAAAGATCTAAATTCTCAAACAAATGGGGCTGTCGCAAATGACAGCCCCATTTGTATTTTCAAAGTAAAAAACAGCGTGATGCTTTTGCATCACGCTGTTTTTGTTAATAAGAATTAACCAAGTCTTTTCTCAAGAGCTGCAAGCTCCTCATACATGGTGGCGGGAACAGCCTCGCCAACCTGTGCGTAGAATTCCTTAATATTCTGAATGTCAGCCTTCCAGGAAGCAACGTCAACGGAAAGGAGATCGCGGATGGTGTCGATGGTTACATCCTCAAGACCCTCAATGTTGATATCCTCAGCCTTCGGAACGTAGCCGATAGCGGTTTCAACAGCATCAACCTTATCCTCGCAACGAGCCAGGATCCAAAGCAGAACGCGCAGGTTGTCACCGAAGCCGGGCCAAATGAAGTGTCCCTCGTCATCGGTGCGGAACCAGTTGACGTGGAAGATCTTGGGAGCGTTGGGGATCACCTTGCCCATATCGAGCCAGTGCTGCCAGTAGTCACCCATGTTGTAGCCAACGAAGGGACGCATAGCCATCGGGTCGCGACGAACTACGCCAACAGCACCTGCTGCGGCTGCAGTGGTCTCGGAAGCCATAATAGAGCCAACAAAGGAGCCGTGCTGCCAGTTAAAGGACTGGTAAACCAGGGGAGCAGTCTTTGCGCGGCGACCGCCGAAGACGATTGCCGACACGGGAACGCCCTTCAGGCTGTTGAACTCAGGAGAGATGCAGGGGCAGTTCTTTGCAAGCGCAGTGAAGCGGGAGTTGGGATGTGCACCGCAAGTGGACTTATCCTTCTTGTCGTACTTGGTGCAGTCCCAAGGATTGCCCTTCCAGTCAATGGCATTACCGGGCTGGGGAGGATTGTCATTGAGACCTTCCCACCAAACGGTGTTGTTCTTGGTGTCGTGCACAACGTTGGTAAAGATGGTGTCGCGCAAGCAAGTGTGAAGTGCATTGGGGTTGGACTTCTCGTTCGTACCGGGAGCAACGCCGAAGAAGCCGTTCTCGGGGTTCACGGCGTAAAGCTTGCCATCCTCCTTGTTTACGCGCAGCCAAGCAATGTCGTCGCCCACGCACTCAACCTCATAGCCCTGCTTCTTGAAAACAGAGGGAGGAATGAGCATAGCAAGGTTGGTCTTACCGCAAGCGGAGGGGAATGCAGCCGTAAGGTACTTCTTCTCGCCATTGGGATACTTCACGCCAAGGATAAGCATGTGCTCAGCCATCCAGCCCTCCTTGCGACCAAGGTAGGAGGCGATACGAAGTGCAAAGCACTTTTTGCCAAGCAGAACGTTTCCGCCGTAGCCGGAGTTCACGGACATGATCTCATTGGTTTCGGGGAAGTGGGTGATATAACGGTTTGCCTCGTCGATATCAGCGCGTGCGTGCAGACCCTTGATATAGTCGGGGCTGTCGCCAAGTGCCTCAAGCACGTTTGTGCCAACGCGGGTCATAATAAGCATGTTAAGCACAACGTAGATCGAGTCGGTCAGCTCAATGCCGTATTTTGCAAAGTCAGAGCCGACAACGCCCATGGAATAGGGGATCACGTACATCGTACGGCCCTTCATGGATCCCGTGTAGAGCTTCTTCAGCTTTGCCTTCATTTCAGCGGGTGCCATCCAGTTGTTGATGTTGCCTGCATCTTCCTTCTTCTCGGTGCAGATGAAGGTTCTATCCTCAACACGTGCCACGTCGTTAATGGCGGTGCGGTGCAGATAGCAGTTGGGAAGCAGCTCCTGGTTCAGCTTGATCATCTCGCCGGTCGAGCAAGCCTCGGCACGCAGAGCCTCGAGTTGCTCTTCGCTGCCGTCGATCCAAACGATCTGGTCGGGCTTCACGAGCGCGACTTTCTCGTCGATCCAGGACAGCACGGACTTGTTGGTAGTCAGAGCCATGGGAAATATCTCCTTTCAAAATAAAATCCTTGTTACCCATTTTTCATGGTTATCTTTAGTATACATGATTTTCAAAGGAATAGCAAGAGGGG
>JAZOCO010000059.1:0-8591 GCA_045596505.1 Eubacteriales bacterium | reverse complement strand
TAAAAAACACACATAAAAATTGAAATTCGCAAGAATTTCTACCTAAAAAGCCGCCTTCTCTGCCATTTTTGACAGATAAAGCGGCTTCATTTTCAGTTTCTCTTTTGTGTGTTTTTGTTCGGCGCTAAATGACTCAGCCCCCTTGTTATTTGGTTCAGTTCAGGCTACCGTAGTCAATGGGATCGGTCTCGGGCGTGCCGTAAAGCTTCATGATGTCGTTCATAACCTTTTTAACGCGCGAGGAGATGGTGTAGAAATCTCCCGCACCGTTGACGGTGGTGTAGTATTGACGCGGATACGCGTAGTTTTGATAGAAGCAATACTCGCGCTCGACCACCTCACCTGTTGCCTCGTAATAGCCCGTATCCTTGTTAAATTCGCGCAACACGTATTTGATCCTGATGACAAGCGCCGCACCCTCTGTGCCAGAGTTGATATGTGCCTGCTTTTCGTCGTCAGAAAGCGAGGATTCGCCGGAGCAGGACGTATAGAGCAGGGAGGAATAGAAGGTTTTAAATTGCTTGTCGTTGATGGTTTTGCCGGTGGAATCTATAATGTGCACGTAATCTGCCGAGATCTGCTTGGACGAATTTTGTGCTATGCGATTAAAGCTCTCGGTGTTATCAAGATAAAAGGTTTCACGGTAGCCGTTCGGGTACTGATCCACCATGCCGGGAGCGATCTGAACGGATAGCTCATCCATATAGGCAATGTGCCCTGAAAACAGGTCATCGGATACCCAGTCCTCGGCGGTGTAGAAAAGAAACTCAAGCTGTGATTCATCCAGTGCCACGATCATATTATAGCCATCTGCCGGCTTGGTGAAATCCTTGGTGCTTGCATCGTAAAGATAGCAGATATTGTATACGTAAAAATATCCGTCATCCTGTCGATGGCTGATCAGAACCGTGTGACGCTCCTGATCCGCTTTGGCAATTACGTCCTTGCCTGTTTCCTCATTATACGTGCGATTTATGTTAAAGGTAAACGAAAGCTCGTATTGATAGGAGTCAATATCTAGGCCATAAGGCTTTAGCCAATCGTTTAGACCCGTGCCGTTCAGCTCTGAGGCAGAGCCAAGCTTTACAACAAATTCGGGCGTCCACTGGAGCAGCGCATAAAGGCAGTTATCGATGTTGTACGAATTGATGGAATAGCCCGAAAGTCCGCCCTGTGTCAGATAAGGGGTGCTTGCATAGAAGGTGCCTTGACGCTTTGAGATAGAGCCGCTGTAAGAAAATCCGATCACGGGGTCGGCTACGCCGTTTTTGTAAAGCTTAAAATCGGTTACGTCGAAATAATTGTCTGCATCCATTTTTGAAGAGGCGGCGGGCGCGGTCACGTAGTCCTCCACTCTGCCAAACAATGCGTCGGCATACGTGCCGTTGAATTGGCTTGCGGTAAGGTCACTGATCACGTAGACCGCGTCGCGACCTGCGTAACGCACGAAATAGCCGTCACCCGACGGAATCTCATCGCCAAAAATAACCTTGTGCGACACGCCGCCGGTTGTGGTGATGATAAAATAAGAAGTGGCATCATTTGGATCCTCGGGCAGCCCATACTCGGCATATCCAAGCTCCTTTACGCGTGTGGTATCAAGGCGCAGCAGTGTTTGCGTTCTGCCAGTGCAGTAAACAAGCGTAGCAAACAGGGTGGTCTGATCCACCAAAAGGTCCTCTCTGCCCTCGATGGCAAATTTAAAGGTGGCGTTTCCCGATTCAGCGTCGGTTGCGTCGATCCTCACAAAGCGGAAGGCGCCGTTTTTATTGTGTACCTCAATGGATGCCATGTTGGCGCGCTCGATGAGGGGATAGAGCAAAACGTCGTACGAGGTGGTGGAGGTGTCAAATTTAATAGTTTCGCCGTCCTCGACCAGCACGGCAGCAACCGTGCTGTGGTCACCTGTTTCGGCATCCACGTAAACGATGGTGCCGGAGGCGGTCACATAGTTTCCGCCCTCTGTTTTGGGAAGCATCTCGCCGTTCGTGGTGCGAAGGGCGTAAATGCCGTCCTTTTTAGAAACGTAATATTTTGCACCGTCCGTCGGGTCATAAAAGGCTGTGCGTGAGGTGAAAAAGAGTGTAAGCCCCAGCGTCACGCCCAGTACAGCCACTGCGATCAGCAGGTACAGCACCATGCGGCGCTGACGCTGCAGGGCAGTTTTTGCCCGTACTACGGCACGGTTGGTAGTCTGCTCCGTCATGCGTGTTTTCTCCTTACCATCACATAAATACCGGCGATGAATACAAGGGAAGCGGGAATTACGGCAAAGATCACGGTCAGCGTGGTCGCGGCGCCTGCCGTCATACTGGCGATCTCCATGCTGGCGTAATATTTGCAATCCAGTGCCACGGGCACGACAAGGCTACCCATCGTGTTGCAGGCATAAGACAGGACCGATGCGTTACCGTAGCGCGAATCCAGTGCCACAGCGCTTGCAAAGTCGGTAGAGGCGCTCGCAAGCACGAAGGAGCGCGAGATGGATGTGCCGTCAGCATTGGGATTTGATTGACACGAGAGAGTCATATAAGAGAAGGGGTCGCTCTCCGTGGCGTGCGCCACCTCATTGCCGTTTGCCATAGCCACAGCCTCGGAGGAGGAGAAGAATACGTTGTAGCAGGTGCGTCTCACTGCATTGATGGAATACGTAGCAGAGCGATAACCGTCAATGGTGGTCTGCTGGTAAAGGGATGAAAATCGAAGCGCCGTGGTGTTGGGGAAGGCAACGGTTTTCGGCACGGTGTTCTCGCGCATGTGCGTGGTGATATCCGCACCCATGCCCTCCTCGGCGTAGATCGCCTTGTTGGTGTAGCCGTTTGTGGAAAGGGAGGACGAAACGTCCTTGATCACGGTGTTTTCATTTTTGTCGGTGCGCGCGATCTCAATGCCCCATTCCGCGAGGAATTGCTCAAGATTCATGAGATAAGGCGTGTCCTTATCCATGAAAACTGCCATAGAGTTGTTCTCGGAAAGGAATGCTTCGATCTTTTCGATCTCAGAGACATCCGAGATGCCGTCCTTTTCGTGGAAGTCCGTTTGCGGATCAAAGATCACAAGCAGGCGGCAAGCGGCGGGAATATCCTCCGTCAGAAGATCGATGGGCTTCACGTCAAAGCCGATCCGCCCAAAAAGTGCGGTCAGCGCTTCGTCGTAAGATTCGCCGTGGTTGGTGGTAAAGCATGCCATCGGTGCATTGGCGCGGGTGACAGACAAAAGAGAGGAGACCAGCACGTCCTCGCCATCATAGCCCGTCACGTACCCTTGCTCATCAAGCTTAAAGAATTCCTCAAGGTTGTAAACGCGGCAGGTATTGCCACAGGTAACGATCACGCTTTGTGTGGTGATGTTTTTGCCGGTCAGCTCCTTGTAATGACTTACCGATGAGGGGTTTGTGTAAATATCGGTGTACGCGACCTTCACGTTGGGATAATACTTTTCAATATCAAGCGCGGTCTTCAGCACCTCAAGCTGGACGTTATCCGACTCCCATGCAAACTTTTCGTCGCAAAGAAGAATGGTAACCTCTTTGGTAGTGTCCATCTCGTTAAGGTATGTCTTTGCCTCCTCGGAGAGGGTGAAGCGAGGCTCGGGGGTCATATCAATGTACCAAAGGAATTTTTCGGAAAGTGTACCGAAAATGGCGTTAATAAGGATCACTGCTGCGATCACAACGACGGTCAGCGCAAGAGAAACGCTACCGTGGCGAAACTTCTTTGTATGTGATAGCTTCATCAAAGCACCTCCCATCAGCCCCAACGGCGCTTCTCATAGACGCGCACGGTGAGGAAAATAAATATGCCCGAAATAGACGCATAGTAAAGGAGCGCCGAGGGGTCGAAAAGGCCAAGGGCAAAATTGTCAAAGCGGTTTAGAACCGAGATCCAGTCAAGCACGGTGCGCAGGACAGATGCTTCCATCACCGACGCAACGATCCCCACCAGTGTGGTAAAGGCAAGCGCCGCCACGCTGATCACAGCCGATGCCAGCTGATTTTCGGTCAGTGAGGAGATAAAAAGACCAATGGCGATGAAGGCGGCACCGATCAGGATCACACCGATCAGGCACCCGATCACCTGACCGCCAATGGGTCCGATGTGCGTATCTGCCGTGGCGGAGGCTTGATCTGCCAGTGCGTACCCAAGTAAGGGCAAAAAGTTGATGCACGAGGTGACTACACTGGCAGCAAAAATCGTAAATGCAGCAAAATATTTGCCCAGCACCATACCCGTAATGGTAATGGGTGCTGTCAGCAGCAGCTGCTCGGTCCTTGTTTTGCGCTCCTCGGCGAACATGCGCATCGTGAGCAGGGGAATAAGGACGATAAAGGTGAAGAGCAGATACTGAAAGTAAGAGGAGGTGTTATAGCTTGCCTGCTGTATCGTGGTGAATGCACAGATCAGCGCGGCGGCAAGCAAAAACGTGCCGACGTATACGTACCCGATAGGGGTCGTAAAATAGGCGCGTAATTCTTTCTTAAAAATAGCAAACATAACATTTTGGTCAGCCCCTGAGGGCAAACGCTCCTTTCTTTTAGGCAAGAGGGAATAATCCGAACTCGGTTTTGAGGGGCAAATATCCGTAGCTGCATCGGGAAATTTCCTTGCAATATGCACATATTACTGCAAAAATTTCCCTCGCATCTGCAAATATTTGCTCTCTCAAAACTCGTCGGACCCTCAAGCCTTTGGGGACTCGTTGTTTTGGGAAGCTTCAGCCGTTTGGGGGCTTGGCTCCTCTTTTTGCTGAATTGCAGCCACCGCTACCTCGCCTTGTTGCACAAGCTGTGCCTGCAGGGCCATTAGCTGCTCCATCATCCTTTGGGATTCCAGGCGTTCTGCATCCAGCTTTTCTCGCTCTGCCTTTAATTCGGCAAGCTGCTCTGCCCTGTATTGCCTAAACAGCCTGACGCAATTAAGACCTTGATACAGGATCAACAGCAAAAACGGGATCAGTATGCAAATGATGTAGCCCTGCGGTGTTTTTAAAAATTGAAAGAACCTTCCAACATTCGGTATCTTAAACTTGTATTGCCCCAAAACCGTGCTGCTCGGCACAGGTGTTGGGTCGTTGACATTTGTTGTTGTACCGTAGGTGATATATGCCGAAAGCCCATCCACAGTGGTCACTTCTCTTATTTTGTGCGTCACGATCTCGCCCAAATTGTTTGGATCCACGGACTGGAAGGTGATGATATCTCCTTCTTTTAATTCCGAGAAATCCTTCACTTGCTTTGAAAAGATCAGATCGCCCGCATCAAAATCAGTTGCCGACATAGAATCGGATAAAACGATAAACATTTTATATCCAAAGATATTCCGATCCATTTTGTCAAACATTGTAACCGACACAACGGTGAAGACCATCATAAAAACGGCAACAGCAACCACAATGAGCCAAAATATCCTTTTTATTATTTGTAAGACATTGCGCAAATTGTCGCTTAGCTGAACCAATTTCACTCACTCCTTCATCTAATATTATCGGTCACACCTTGTCAGATCACGAGATGGGAACCTGTTGCCCGCCGGGGTCCTGCATCAGCTGCACCGCGTGAACCTGCATATCAAACCAAACGGTCATATTCTCTGCCGCGTTGTTTTTGATAACGCTATCGTGCGCCTCGTCAACAAATTCAAGGATAACAGTAAACTCCTCGCACACAGTCTTTGCATCCACCGTATTGATGAAGGTGTTGTTCTCGCCTGTAACGGTCAGACCCTTACTGAGATATTGCTGTGCCTTGATAGTTCCGTTTTTATCTTTAACCGTAACCATCAGCTGACGCGCCAAGACTTCATCCGACCGCTTATTATCGGTGAGCTTGAACACCAGATAATAGCCAAATGCCACGTTGCCAACGTTTTCAATCTGTGCCTTGGCGGTTACACTGCAGCCGGGAGCGACCAGAGCGAAGAGATCGTTTCCGTCTTTTCGGTCAAGCCCAAAGAAGTTTTCTCCTTCCGCCTCACCAAAGCGCTGATCTACATGATCCTCTACCTTTGTGATCCTTCCCGCATCATTCAAATAATTAGTAGTCAGGTCGGTTCTCAGGAGCCTGAGTTCAAGATCACCGGATATGATGTGGTTGGTGAAATTCACGGTGTCGGAAAACAGTGCAAAAGAGGTGCCGGCAGTTATTGCAATGCAAAGCGCCAACATCGCGCAAGCCAATATCATAGCTTTCTTTGTAGTTTTCACGGTATCCTTACCTCCTTTCATGCGTAATTAAGAGCTTCTACATTTATATTTTAAAGCCTTTTACAGCATTAAAATCGTTTCTCTCATTCAGCACTTTGCTCGGAGGCTTGGAGCCTTGCCTGTCTTCGCTTTTCGCGGGCGAGCTGCTTTTTATACTCTTTTTCCTCAGCAATCAGCTGCACTGCAATATCAATGCTGTTCTTCACCGCATCAACTGTTGCAGCATCAACGACCTTGATCACGGTTGCAGACTGCTTAACGGGGATCTTGTTTTCGCTTATGTAGTTGCGGAAATCGCTGTTCGTGAGCATAAACTCACAATATACCACCCCGCGCTTGATGCGAAGGCGTACGATGCGCTTAGAGCCGATCTTATATTCCTCGTAGCGCAGATTGTAATACCGTCTGCTTCCTTCCTTTCCTGCGGCGTATTTGATGATATCGTCGTAGAACCGCTTTTGGTCTGCAGGAAGGTCCATATATTTTTCCTCCAGCGTTTGTCCGGTTGAGGCGGAAAAGCTCACCGTGCCCTCCTCTGCTTCTGCTTCGCTCACGCTCTCTGCCTCAACGAGGGGCTCTGCCTCAACAGAAGGCTCTTCTTCAGCAACAACAACAGGGGCAGACTCCTCGACAGGGGCTGCCACCTCCGCTACAGGTGCCTCCTCTACGGGAGCTTCCGTCACAGGTGCCTCCGCGGTGGAAGCCTCAGCTACAGGGGCGGGCGCCGATACAACTCTCTCCTCTACGGGGGCGGGGGTTTGCTTGATTCTCGGTGCGGGCGCGTAAGCTTCCGCATCCCTGCGTCTTCTGCTGATGAAGTCGTTTACCAATTCCAGCATTGCAATTGCCATACAGAATAAGCAGAAAAAGCATACGACCACTGCAAACAACGCGATCCAATCAACCATTTCAAACATTGTCTTTCTCTCCTGTTCTAAAATTTTCTATCTCCGGAGCTATTTGCTCTTTCAACCAAACCAAATTTATTTTGCGGCAAGACCGTTATCTGCCACAACCGAGATATTCACATCAAAGCTTGCCACGGTCCCCTCCGCCTCGTTGCCGATCTCAAGAGGCATATTGTACCGAAGCTCCAGCACGGCGGCGCTGCTTGCATACAGCTTGCATTCGGTATCAAAGGTCATGCCCCCCAGCAGGTCGTCAAGCGACGCCTTACCCAAAAAATTGCCGTCCAGATATGCCTCAACAAAGGCAAAGCCCCGCAACGAGCTGCTGCCCGTCTCCGTAAAGGAAACGTTGATGGCGTAAGTGTTTTCTGCCATACACTTCATCTCCACACTGTAGCTCTGTGACGTGCCGGGTATCAAGCTTAACTCCGCCACCTGTTGCGTGATGGTGGTCTCCCCCTCAGGGCGAAGGGTCACGCTCTCGCCAAGCACAAAACTGTCTTTTGCTGTTTGTGTATAGTAAATGATGCCCATGCCTGTCATCGCCGCAATACAAAACGCGATCAGCATCAGCAGCATTGTAGGCTTTCCTATCTTCATCCGCGTGCTCCTTTCCCTAATGATGATATCTTCAATACTTTATAAACGGCAGGAGCGAGAGCCATAGCCTACGGCGCCGTGTGCGCCACATTTTTTGCTCCTCGCCTGCGGTACGCCCGATCTCAATGTTCAAGCGCCTTAGCTCCCATCGAAAATTCTCCAGCCCAAACACGATCCAAGCAAGCAACGCCCCGACCGTTACAAATAAGGCAATTAGTATAAGAAGCTCTTTTGTCATTTGAGATCTCCGTATACATTCTTATAGCAGGTGGGACAAAGCTGCCCTGCGCCCTCAAAATAATACTGTCGTTGTGACACGGGCCGATCAATGCGATAGGAAACTCTCCCCTCGCACAAAACGCACACTTCCGTACAACATGTATTCTCTTTTTGTTGTTTTTGTTGTTTTTGCTGATTCTCTTTCATTATCCTTGTATTTGGGCTTTTTGTTTTTCGCTGCTTTCCCTGTGCCACAATAAAGAGAAAAGCAACATAACGAGTGTTATGTTGCCGTAACATGACATAACGAGTGTTATGTGGTGTAAAGCATGTAATGCACATAACTGCATATACATTTTCAGGCACTATTATAACACAACAAAGGGGGAAAATCAATACATAAATCAAAAAAACATACAGTAAACCATCAATTCGTTAATTTTTATGCATAACAAAGGAACCTTGGCACCCCAAATTGTGACATTTTTTTCAAAATATCCTACCAAGGCTTTTTTTGCATGCTTTTTTCATGGGGCAGGGTCTCTTAAAAGCGAGATAAAAAGCATAAATTATTCATTTAAGCAACATAACACTCGTTATGTTGCTTTTCTCTTTATTGTGGCACAGGGAAAGCAGCGAAAAACAAAAAGCCCAAATACAAGG
>JAZOCO010000058.1:0-4569 GCA_045596505.1 Eubacteriales bacterium | reverse complement strand
AGCGTGGCGCGGGACGAAAACGCCCTCCTCCGCAGCCTTGACCGCGGCGGCTGCCGCCTCCGTGATGCCGCTGCCCTTCAGGGCGGAGATCTCCAGCACCGGGCAGCCCAGCTCACGAGAGAGCTCCTCCGTATTGATCTTGTCGCCGTTCTTGCGCACGACGTCCATCATATTGATGGCGATGACAACGGGGATGCCCAGCTCCATAAGCTGAGTTGTAAGATACAGGTTTCTCTCAAGGTTCGTGCCGTCCACGATATTGAGGATCGCGTCAGGACGCTCCTCGATAAGATAATTGCGCGCAACGACCTCCTCGAGCGTGTAAGGAGAAAGCGAATAAATGCCAGGCAGGTCGGTGATCACCACACCGTCGTGCTGGCGGAGCTTTCCCTCCTTTTTCTCTACCGTGACGCCCGGCCAGTTGCCAACAAACTGATTCGAGCCCGTGAGGGTATTAAACAGCGTGGTCTTGCCGCAGTTCGGGTTACCTGCAAGTGCGATCTTTAAATTCATACCATTGTGTACCTTTCTTTATATCGGGTGTATGTTAGCATACGCTAACTTAAAATCCAAAAAATGAAGCCTTCTGTGCAAAGAGATCATTCCACCTCAATGGTATCGGCATCTGCCTTACGCAAAAAAAGCTCATAACCGCGTACCGTAAGCTCAATAGGATCGCCAAGCGGCGCCACCTTGCGCACTGTGATCTCAACACCCTTTGTAATGCCCATATCCATGATCCTGCGCCTGATCGCGCCCTCACCATGAAGCTTTACCACCTTAACGGTGCTGCCAATTGCCGCCTCCTTCAGTGTCATTGACTGTTCCTCCCCTCTCAAGCTAACTCGCAAAACGCATTAGTTAGCCTTGGCTAACTAATGCAATTATATCCCTATTATAAAGGTTTGTCAAGGTGTTTTTTTGCAATTTTTGACATTTGTGAATTTCAACGGCGATGACGCTTTTCAAAGAGTTGGTTTTGTGCACAATGCACGCATCTAAAAGAGAATATGCCGTCCCCTCGCAACCATTGCCTATTTTCGTCAAAGCTCTTGCAATTAGACAAAAAATGGAGTATAATAGCAGAAGCGAAATAAAAAAAGGGGGTGCCACGGTGCGTCTTTTACAATTTAAGCATCTTGATAATCCGATCCTGCTCGAAAATGGCTGCGGACTTTGCCTTGGACATTTTGATGGCGTGCACGTCGGGCACCGCGCACTTTTCGAGGAATTAAAACGCCTCAATGCCACGCGCGACCAAAGGCTACCATTGGGCGTCCTTTGCTTCACTACCCCGCCTGCGGCAACGCTTTCAAAAACGCCCACGCCACAGCTTACCACGCTTGAGGAAAAGCTGACGCTGATCAAGTCGGCGGGGCTGGATTTTGCCGTGCTTTATGACTTCCCCACTGTTATGAATATGACGCCTTGTGATTTTATAGATCAAATCCTTATAAACGATTGCCACGCAGAGATGCTGGTATGCGGGTTTAATTACTCCTTCGGCGCACGCGGCGCGGGACAGCCTGCCGATCTTGTTCGCCGCTTTGGCAAGGATGGCAAGCGCACGGTATCGGTGATGCCGCCCGTAACGGACGGCGCTTCGGTGGTCAGCTCCAGCCTTATCCGCACCATGCTGCAAAACGGTCACCCCGATGATGCAGCACGGCTTTTAGGGCGCTGCTACTCACTCACGGGCACGGTGCGTGAGGGATTTGGTCGCGGTCGTACGATCGGTCTTCCCACGGCAAATCTCCTCTTCCCTGCGGGGCTTCTCGTGCCCAAGCACGGCGTATATGCCGTGACGGTAAGGATCGGCAAGCGAACCTATACGGGCATATGCAACGTAGGTGTGCGTCCTACGGTAAACAGCGGAACGGATGTTACCTGTGAAACCTACATTTTTGATTGTAACAGCGATCTATACGGCAAGACCCTCACCGTTTCCTTTTTGCGCTATTTGCGTGAGGAAAGGAAATTCAGCGACCTATGGGAGCTTGAGGCGCAGGTCCGCCTGGACATTCAGCAGGCAAAAGCTTTTTTTAGATAATACCGCAAGAAAACTTAAAAAAGCAAGAGTAGAAGGCTATTGAAGCGAACCAAAGGTTAGACACTTTTGGAGATGCATATCAAATTCCTTTTACTCTTGCTTGTTTTTATTTCATTAAAGCGCTAAGATGCTGTCAAGTACCGATCACTTTATCATCAGCGTGTAGATAAAGGGCAAGGAACGGCATCTTTCGATCTTAACAGTAACCTTGTCTGCGCCCGCCTTGGGTGTGAAGCGATGCTCCACCGTGAGGATGCCCTCTCCGCTTACGCTATGGCGCGTAATCTCACCATCAATATCGAGATCAAAGCTAAAGACGCCATCCTCTCCCCTACCGGTAATGATGATGGTGTTTTGGACACCTTCCTTCACCTTCATATCGTAGGAGAACCAGCCGTGTGCCTTGAGCATTGACCAATACGAGCCTCTCTCGCTGCCCGCCGTACGGCAAGAACCATCCTCGAACGTGAGCGCGGCGGAGAAATTGGGCTCTCTTTTCATATTGTGCTCCTCGGAGAAGCCACCTGCGATAATGTAATCAACAGGGTTTTGTGCGCGCAGCTCGCGATCCTTTTGGACCTCCAGGTCGAGTGCCGTTTTAAGCAGAGGATCGAGCAAATACACGTGACTATCGCGAGGGTCGGTGCTGTCGGAGCCAAGACCCATAGATCTGAAAGGCGTGCCCTTCTTAAGGGAGATCGACTCGCAGTAGAAATCCTTGCCCAGCTCCTCAAAGCCCTCTCGGTCGATCTCTCTCATCGCTTCAATAGCCTTGTAGACCTTGGGAAGAGCCTCCTCCTCGTGATGCTCGAAATATCTTGCCAGATTGTGATAAAGGATGGTAAGATGCTCCCAGATCCTCGCGATCAGGTGGAAGTTCTTGAAGCGCATATAAAGGCTATAATACTTTTCGTCGTCAAGCTTGCCCTTCAGGCTTTCGATAAGCGCCAGCTTCTCGCCTGTTATCCTGATCGCCTCTAACTTATCTTCGAGAACCTCGTTAACATCAACCGGCTTGTAATTTGCGATCATTTTCTTCGGCACAAAGTCGTCGCGGAACATGCGATAGTTTGTTTTCATCGTAAACAAGGGGGGGAATTGACACAGGAACATCATTTTTGTCTGCCCTGCATAAAGCGCCTTCACCTGGAGCTTTTCTGTGCCCTCCATTGCCTGTCTTACCACGTCGGCACACTCGCCGTATTCACGGCGGAAAAAGGCATCGATCGCCTCATCAACGTCACGACCCTCAACCGCGGCATCCATGATCTCAAGGTTTACCTCGTTGGGCGTTCCGAAGGGAATGTATCCACCCCTGTCAATTCTTGACACGTAGCCGCGAATATCAAAGGTGTTGCAGTATTTCACCTTGTCTACAATATGATCCTTCAGCATAAGAGGAATGCAGCCAAGACCAAAATACTCGCCAAAAATATCGGTTTCTACAATGAGAGGATTCTTTATTCTGGCAAGGAAGGGGTTGTGCTCTTTTACCAGCGACCAGTCACTCTTAGTCCACTTATCGCACACAAGAAGATCCTTTGATACCTGCTCGTAAGCGTCCATGAGGTCGTCGTAGTCCTGTGCTAAGCTTGCAAACGGGCGAACGATCAGCTCCTTGCCAAGTCGCTCGCAGGTTTCGTGAATGATACCGGTAACGTATTTAACGCGCTCTATCTTGCCAAGCTTTTGATTCTTAAGCTTAAGCAGGGGGATCCTCGTTTCATGTAGGGTGAGAACGATACCCGTCATTTTCGGGTAGGTGTGGAAAAAGTCCTCGATCTTATTTACAAGAAAGTCTTTAATGCGTGGGTGGGTAGCCTCAACATCTCCGTCCACGTTGTGAATCTCGGGGTAAACCTCGTCAAAGCGTGCGGGCACCTCCAGCTCGTGATGCCAGTAATAGCTCTTAATGCCGTAGGGCTCGATCATATCCAGCACCTCGTTGACCACTCGCTGGCAATATTTGATATATTCAACATCCTTGTCATCGTTAAATTCGGCATATTTACGATACAAAGTCATACCGTCGCAGTTACCCTTTATGGGGTGATGCGTCGGGCCTATTAGCTCAAAATGCTTTACGCCGTGCTCAATCGCATATTCGGCACATTTTTTCATGTAGCCTTCCTCAACGTCAACAGGGTTCAAAAACGATATCCCTTTTATTATCTTACTCATAACGCCCTCCTGATTTCGATAGTTATAATTATCAAAATTATACAGTAGCGATGCCGATAAGTCAAGCGTCTTAAGGCATTACGACAAAAAATGTATAAAAATCCCCCTTCTTAGTACATACGCCGTTTCACAAAAAATCAAACGGTACCAACTCCCACCGTCTCATTTGCCGCTATATCCGAAGAGAACCGAACACACAAGCCTCTCGGCGTAATATTTTTGCAGCTTTTGCCGCGTCGCGGCTTGTAAGGTAATACATTACCGCGCCGCGCCACAACAAGATCTGCTAAAAATCTTTCAGCCGAGAGGTGCTTTGCAGCTTCGGCAGAGCAAAAAAG
>JAZOCO010000057.1:0-7960 GCA_045596505.1 Eubacteriales bacterium | reverse complement strand
CACCTGGATTATAAAAAACGCAATATTTTTCCGACGATTGTTGAAATATTTTTCCGACGATTGTTGAGGTAATTTTCCGATGCTTGTAAAAGAAAAAAGGCGGAGGATCTCTCCCTCACCACATATGGCAAATTATATCAAGCAATAGAGCTTAACGGTTAATAATTGTCTTTCACTTGTACAGATGTTGATTAACTTGCCGATAAGTTATAGAAAGATGTGGACAGCAAAAATAGCTTTAATTTTTTCTTAAATGCATGCTCTTCTTTGCTTACTGCGTATCAAATTTTGCTATTGACGGCATTTAAAATGAAAATTCAGCATAGTTCCAATCATCTCCATCATGTATGTACCAATGCATCTGCACACGCATGATGGAGATGGTTGCTCCGAGCCTTTTCTTTGATTATTGCGGTGCAAATTTTAATCGCTGAACCTCTTGACAAACGGCTGAAGAAGAGGTACAATACAACGACCCTGATGGGCTGAAGTTGTGAGAAGCGACCACATCGGTTGACCACAAATTTTTATAAAAAACGATCCGCTCCCATGAGGCCGAAGCCATCGATTTGGGAGCGGATTTTTACGACCACATACACGACCATAGACACGATCGGAGCACCTGGAGACAAGATGTCACGAGAGTGCGAAAGGTCATTTTTGCCGTAGCGGAAAGGTCTGAAAAAAGATAAAATGACCAGAAAAATGTTCAAGTCGCCCTTGGGGTGGTAGAGCCCTCAAGTTCAAGCCCGTGGCTCAGGCATAAAAGGGGATCTGCGCACACGATATTTTTGAATTTATTTTCTATGATCCCACCGCTACACAAAAAATCGAAATATGTTGCAAAATGGCGTTTTATTTGTTATAATATGAACAAATGATCGTGCGAAGGGAGAATTTTTATCGTATGCATCTGGTGTTGACGCTGTCCGTCATCGCGCTTGTTTACATGCTGTTTGTTGTCATACACAACGTCGTTCGTTACTGCCGCGCGGACCGCACAAAAAAATACAAGCAGCTCAAAAGCTTTCGCAAGGGCACCTTTGGTTTGATCTACCTCGGTGCTATCCCGCTTTATCTTGCGGGAAACCTGTTTAATGAGATAAACCTCTTCAAAGCGATCTTTGACTCCTTCTCTCAGGCGCTCCTACTGGTGGCTCTCAACTTTAAATGGGACGTTGTGACGCCACTGGCACAAACATTCTTTTTCTATAAAATAGCCGTGTATCTCTGCTTTGCGGCGGCGATCTGTAACGCAACCATGTTTACCTTCTCGCTCTTCGCGAGAAGGCTGAGAAATCGCTATCTGCTAAGGCGCATCGCCTCAGGCGAGCGGGATCTTTGCGTGCTGATCGGCTATCACGCCGCCATGCAAGCACTGCTTGGTTCGATCGATCGCAAAAAATACGATCTGCTGCTTCTTTGCCCCGAAAGCGATGAGGTCAAGGAGCAGGCGTTTATTTGCGACTGTGCAACCTTACCTTTCTCCTATTCCGACTCTCCCCTGCCCCTCCTCAGGGCATATTGCGGCAACACGCACGTACGCAACGTACGCATTATCGTAAACACCGAGGACGACGACAAAAATTTTCTGATCGCGACTGTGATCGGCGAATATACCAAGAGCCTTGATATCGACAATTTTTCGCTTGATGGGCGTTGTGGTCTTTCGGTCTATGTATTCGGCTCTGAACAGAGCGAATCCTCTTATATCCGCCTGTCAAGCGCCACGAGAGGGTGCATTCAATGCATCAATCCCCACAAAATGGTGGCGCAGCACTTTGTTGAGCAGCATCCCATCACGGAAGGAATCAAGGAGGAGGACATTGACCCCGTAACGCGCACTGTGCGCGACGAGCTCTCCCTTAATTTTGTGTTGATCGGCTTCGGACGCATGAGCCGTCAGCTCCTACGCATCCATTCGATAAACAGTCAGCTGTTGACCCTGCGTGGCGGTGTGCCCGCACCGAAGACCATCGCCTACCATGTCTTTGATATTGCCAAAACCGAATATGATATCAATCTCAACCACGGTATGCTTCGCTATGCAACCTGGTACAAGCAAAAGGAGCGCGGCCCTGAGTACCCCGTTCCCCAAACCGTGTTTAATATCGGCTACAATCATATCGACATTGGCGACACCAATTTCTATACCGAGCTTCGCGCCAAGCTGACACGGGGCACCGAGCGCCTTTCAAACAGCATTGTCGTGGCATATGGCACCGATCTTGCCAACATCGACCTTGCCGAAAAGCTACATGAAAAAATGTTAGAGTGGGGGCTTGCCTCGTGCACCAAGATCTATGTACGTGTGCGTAGCAGTGACCTTGCCGACCGTGTTGTACGCAGCAATTATCAAAGCGGAGAGATCCTGCCGTTTGGTATGGAGATCGACACAATCGCTTCTGCGCCTTATATCATCTCCGAGGGAATGGAGGCAATGGCAAAGCGGCAGCACCTGTATTATACCCGCACCGACAACGACATGAGCGAGAAAGATGCCTATCAGAGTGCTATGCACACGTGGTACGATTGCTGGAATCAGGTGCAACGCAGCTCAAACACGTACGCGTGCTTGTCTGTCCGTATGAAGCTGCAGCTTCTTGGCTTTGACGTTGCCCCGCTTGACGATCCCCGCCCCGATGCCGCAAAGGAATTTTGCGATGCTTATTTTGAGGGAGCAGATCCAAGCAAGGAAGCCATGCGATGCTACACCGAGGAAGAGCTTTCGGACTATACCGTAAGGCGCCATTTGATGACTCGCATGGAGCATCTGCGCTGGAACGCCTATATGATCTCCTGCGGTTATATTCCCGCTGGGGAGCAAGAATACCTCACTATGAGCAAGCAGCAGCTCCACGAGCAACGCATGCACGCAAACATTGTCAACTTTGAGGAGCTGCTCCGCTACCGCCGCGTGATCGCCACGCAAAGGAACTGCTCCGAAGCGGATGCCGACGTGATCAAATACGATTACCGCTTGACGGACAACATACCGCACCTGCTCGCCCAAAGCGGGCAAAAAATAGTTCGAAAGGAATAAGGCCATGGATCTTCTCTCTAATGCTCCCTATGACGTTCGTGCTCATTACGGTCACTTAATACTGGTGTGCCTTGAATCCGATGAGCAAAAGTGCCAGCCCCTGCAGCAGGAGCTTAGCCGCGCGGGTTACTCCTATTTGTTCTTCCCTATCTCTGAGGAAACGCTCTCCCGCCGTGATTATCTGAGTGAGTTGATCAAGGCACTTGACACGTGCTCGTGCCTTATCCCTGTCATCACAGACGGGCTGTTTTCTGAGGAAACACGCATCTACCGTAACGTATTTTGGTTTGTGGTCGGTTATCTGCACGCCAAACGAACAGGCGGCATCGTTCCCTTTCTTTGCGAGGGTGATGGCAGACTGCTCTCTCATACGCCTCTTAAAAACGCCAACCTTGCTACAACAACCGAAGACGTGGTAAAAACGCTTGAAAACAAGTACGCAAGCAAGCTGATGAAAAACCACTACTATGATAACTATTTGCTAAACTTTTATGCCTTCAAGCGCATCCTTTACCGCCGTGTTACGTTAAAATGTCGCATCTATGAGGATGCCTTCCGCCATATTTGCAGCGCCATGGAATACGAATGGGGCAGTTCCGCAGAGGCAAAGCTTGATCGCTTCCTTTCCGCAAACCTCACCTGTGCCTACAAGATCCTCAGCTTTGGCTGTGACAACGGTCTTGAGCCACAGTTTGAGCCCTACCGCGAGGAGATCCACCCGAGCGAAAACGGATTCTCCTCCTCTATCAGCTGCAACAGCAGCTACAACGTGCTGGATGACAGCGACCGTGACGCCACAGGTGTTCACGCGGAATTTGAGGTAGAGGTGATCGTGCCCGTGCACAAGCTCTTCGGCGTTTATTTCAAATGCTATTTGGCGCTCCGTCAAAACGATTATTTCTGGATGCTGCCAACACTTTTCTCGAGAGATCTTGGCAAATATGATTTTTCAACGCCTCCTACCGATGACGAAATGGAGGATCCCACGTTTTTTGCAAAGCTCTTCCCCCCCAGCACCTTTGCAGATTTCCGAAAAGGACGCCTGTATTTTAGCCTTGGTCTTGAGCGCAAGAACTCCGAAAAATCGATCATACTCACTTCCGAAATGGGCGTTGGCAAGACCGCAGACTACATTTTTCCACAGTAAAGGAGGACGACGATATGTTAAGCCCAAAACCGCTTATTGAGGGGGATTTTAACTTTTCCGCGCGCCCTCTTGAGGAAACCGAAAAGAAATATTACGGCATCTTTATCTCTCACTCAAGCAAGGATACCGACACCCATCTTGAAGCGCTCTTGACCGCTATGCGTGCAGAAAATCTTTATCCGCTTTGCGACAGAGATATTTTATCGGGCGGCGACGATTTCCAAAAGACCATTGAAAGCTATCTTGACTGCTACGCAGGCGTGATCATCATTACGGAGGACTCTCTGAAATCCGACTGGGTCAACTACGAGATCGGCATTTTTGCGGGGCAAAACACGCGTGTGTTCCTCTATGATCCACTAGGACTTCTTACGGACCGCTACGAGATCCCGGGAGTTGCAAACATTTACGGCTCGCACATTGGCCGCTATCTGCCCGCCTATCAAAAAATGGACATGCTGCTCTCGGCACTGCACAGCGTTTCCCCCTATGCCGATATGTGCCTTGAGGAAAACGCCTTTATCACCAAGCACGATTTCCTTGAGCGAATGTCCGAGCACGTTGATACAGTGATCGCACGTGTAGAAAGCCCTTTGTTTGACCGCTGTGCAGATCTCCTTGCAAAATGCCGCATCAACACGCTGGTCACAAATTTCGGTATGTTCTATCCCGATCACGGTGACGGTGAGCATTGCTACGCACAACGCTTTCGCCCGCTTGAGGATCATATGTGCCCTCTTTCCCAAAAGCCGTGTGCGCTTGTTTCTCGCGAGCGCGTAACCGAGGAAAACAAGGAGTGTGTGGTGCTCAACTACGTACTGCAAAACGGCAAGATCCTGCGCTCGGGCGAGTGTGACGTGCGCGGCGAACCATGCGAAACGGGCACTCTACTCTTCCATATGCCTCTTCATAAGATATACGGCACAGAGTTTAAGTTTTTCCTTGACGTTCCCGACGAAGAGATTGGAAACGAGCTGATCGATATGTTTTTGAGCGCGGGTATTCACGCCAACATGTCTGACAACATTGGTTCTAAGCGCCTTTATATCTCCATGCCCGAGCGCCGCGCGCAAGGTCTTTTCCGCCTTGATCACGAATTCAACAACAATTTCCTTTGCCCACGCGCAGGCAAGCTCCGTTCTGTGTAATTTCGCAAAAAAGAAAGCCTCCTGCAGTAGATCATTCTACTGCAGGAGGCTTTTTGATGCCCGTTTCAGGGCTTTTTACAGCGAGCAGCTTTTTAGCCCGCCTTATCATACTGCACCTCGCGGTTAGATCAGTATCCTACCTTTTCCCAGCAATCAAACGGAGCTGCAAGCTCGTCGCTTACCAAAACCTGAGTCTTCATAGTCTGAAGCATAGAGCTGGGGATAAGGGGCGTGACCGGTCCGTGAAGCACCAGGCGGCTGGTCATTCTCTGCCAGGAGGAGAAGGTGCCGTTTGTCAGCAGTGCGTGCACCTCGATCCTCTCTCTTGCGTTCTTCACGTCAACAGGACCGATGGTAGCTGCCTTGGGGGGTACGTCTGCGATGTAGCCGGACTGACCGAACACACCGTGCAGGGAGTTCTGTGCAACGGTGAGGGGGTGAAGATCAACGATACGCGCCTTCATGTTCAGCCATTCGTCGATCTGCTCCTTGGTGGGCTCTACCTTGGGATCAAAGCCCTTGGGGAAGAAATCAGCAACGGGATCGATAAATGCCATATGACCCGTCCATCCGGGTGAGGAGCTGCAGATATCTGCGCCGCCCTCACCGCACTCGGTGATTATATCCGAATAGTGCGCGATGTTCTGGATGGTGGGATAATGTACGTTAGAAAGGGGCATGCGGAGCTTTTCGTCGATCTGGTACACAAGATACTTCAGCATCGAATGTGCAAAGCCCGCCTTGTAGGTTTCGGGAGCGATGTTACCATCCTGATCTGCCCACTCGTCCATTGCAAAGATATGAACGTTCTTACAATCTACCTTGAAGTAGTTGATCAGCTGTGCCAAGGGAATATACGTATCAGGCTCGGGGTTGCCAAGGATCAGAGTGATCTTCTTGTTGTTCTCGGAAGCCTCCTTGATACGGGAGAAAAGCGTTGCGATAAGGACGGGGTGGGGATTCATCATGACCTTGATGTTGAAATCGGGGTTAGGATGCTTCTCAAGGTCCTTTCCGCTGATCTTTCTCAATCTCTCGCAAAGCTCTCTGTCCTTAAAGGGCACAAAGCTTGCAGGGGTGAAGCTAAAATCGGTTGCGGGATCAAAAATCTTACTCATTGTTTATTCTCCTTTTAATATAGTTTTCTTAACGTTAAATTTATCGTCAACTATGATCAAGTTGGCAATATTTCCTTCTTCAATGTAACCCACACGAGGCAAGTTCACTGCCCTTGCGGGGTTATAGGACGCAAAGCGGAACGCATCGACGATCGAACAGCCCGTGTGCACCATAAAGTTGGCACACGCGATATCCAGCGTCAGACCCGAGCCTGCGATCTCACCTGCGTTATCAAAATGGATATCTGTTGCTTCCTCAAAGCCTGCGGGGATGGGCCCGTCACAAACGAACTGGTCCGATATGAGAATAATGCGATCGTCGCCCTTGATGCGGCGGACAAGACGCTGCATATAGGGCACTACGTGGATTCCCATCCTGTCCGAAATGATCTCTGCGTAAATATCCTTGTTATAGTTTACCGCCTCGTCTACACAAACGCCTCTGCACTCGGAATAGTGCTCGATCGTGCCTGTTGCATTGGTGTGGTGGGTGGCGATACGCAAGCCGAGGGGAATATATTTTTCCACCAACTGTGGCGGTGCTTCGCTGTGTGCCACTGCAAAAACGATATCGGGGATCTCCTCTTTGACGTCGCGCACGAACTGATCGATCCCCTCGCGCTCGGGAGCAAAGCACCACACCTTGGCGCTATCCCTTACGCGCTTGACGATATCGATATATTCCTCACGGACAACAGCATCCTTCCAAACGTTTTTATCTCGCTCACATCCAAAGTTGGGGCTCAAATACGGACCCTCCATATAAAAGCCCGCGAAGTTTCCGAAATCGCCCGCATCTCTTGCCGCCAATATGGTCTCAACGGCGGCGAGATAATCCTCCTTGTGTAAATTGTTGTACAGGGCGGGAAGCACGCCCGTCACACCGTGCCGGAGCAAGTGCTCTGAGGTGGCCTTCGGTTCTTCAAAGATCCATTTGTTATCCGCCGCGTGGGTGTGGATATCAATGAGGCCGGGGCCAACGTACATGCCCTTTGCATCGATGATCTCACTACCCTTCGGGATCTCCACGTCCTTGGCCTTGCCAAAGCGCTCGATCACCTCGCCATTGATGAGGATCGTGCCGTTTGGGATCAGGTGATCCCGCATAACGATGGTTGCATTTATGATAGCTTTCACAATATACCTCGTTCAGTTTTTTAATGGATTTCTCCCTATCCATTTTATTATACATTCTTTTTTTCGTTTCGTCAAGGATATTGCGGAAAATATTACAAACCTTACAAACAGTTTGCGTGCGATCCCAAAGGGTTTCCGACGATCGGCACGCTTCGCTTCAAAAAAATCGTGCAAGCTTAAAGGCAATGCTAGCTGCCGTTTCACAATTACGAAAGGACGGAGCCCTTTGGCACTCCGCCCTCAGCATTTCTTTGTTATAGCCGAAGAGAACCGAAGCCACAAGGCTTGGGCAGGCAAAAATGCGCTCTGACTGCAGGAAAATACCTTGTAATATCCGCATATTACGGCAGCATTTTCCCTTGCCGTA
>JAZOCO010000056.1:0-15332 GCA_045596505.1 Eubacteriales bacterium | reverse complement strand
TTCCGCCGAAAACGCTTCTTGCGTTTTCGGAGATCCTTCGACTCGCCTTTGTTGGCTCGCTCAGGATGACCCAAAAGGTGTTGTGCTCGCTCAGGATGACCCATAAAAAGTGCTCAGGATGACCCGAAAAAAGTAAAAAGCCTTAGAATGATCCAATGGGGGTGCGCTTGCTCAGGATGACCCGAAAAAGGAAAAGAAAGGGGCGAACATAGTGCTCAGGATGATGCAAAAAAAGGTTAGTGCGTACATACCGCCGAAAGTGCCTCTTGCACTTTCGGAGATCCTTCGACTCGGCTTTATTGCCTCGCTCAGGATGACATAAAAAACAAAAAAATATAAAGATAAAAAAAGAGCGCTCGCTCAGGATGACATAAAAAACAAAAAAATATAAAGGTAAAAAAAGAGCGCTCGCTCAGGCTGACCTGCAAAAAGAGAGTGCTCTCTGGGGATGACATAAAAAACGGGCTGTGCAAACAGAATTTGCACAGCCCGTTTGGGTTGATCATAAAATTACGCTTCCGCCTCGGCGGGTACGGCATCGCCATTCTCCACGTGTATATCGTGGTAGCAGGTCATACCTGTTCCTGCGGGGATCAGCTTGCCGATGATGACGTTTTCCTTCAGACCCATCAGATGGTCGACCTTGCCCTTGATCGCAGCCTCGGTCAGCACCTTGGTGGTTTCCTGGAAGGATGCGGCAGAGAGGAAGGATTCGGTTTGCAGCGACGCCTTGGTGATACCAAGCAGTACGCGAGAGACGGTTGCCTCGCGCAGGTTCTCCCCTGCTGCAACGCGCGCCTTGATCTCATTATTGATCTCCTCAAAGTCCAAAACGTCCATCAGCGTTCCCATCAGCAGGTCGGTATCGCCTGCGTCCTCCACGTGCACCTTACGCGTCATCTGACGTGCAATGATCTCCACGTGCTTATCGTTTACGCTAACGCCCTGAGAACGGTATACCTTTTGGATCTCCTCGGTGATATACTCGTAAACCTTATCAAGTCCGCTGATGCGCATGATATCGGCAGGTGCCTTGCTGCCCGCGGTGAGCACCTCACCACGCTCGATACGGTCACCCTCCTGTACCACGATCTGCATGCCGTACGGAATGGTATACTTATGCATCTCGCCCGTAGCATCGTCTACCACGCTTATCTCGTGGACGTTGACGTTTTCGCCGTGCGCCACGCTCATGATCTTGCCCGTTTGCTCACAAATAACAGCTGCCTTTTTGGGAGGTCTTGCCTCGAACAGCTCCTCTACGCGGGGCAGACCCTGCGTAATATCCGTGCCTGCGACACCGCCGGAGTGGAAGGTGCGCATCGTAAGCTGCGTGCCGGGCTCACCGATCGACTGTGCGGCAATGATACCCACTGCTTCACCGACGCTGACAGTCTTGCCCGAGGCAAGGTCAGCACCGTAGCAATGTGCACAGATGCCGTGGCGTGCGTGACACTTCAGCAGCGTGCGGATCTTGACGCGCTTGATGCCCGCAGCCTCGATCGCCCTCACGTCTGCCTCGGTGATCATGGTGTCGTTTTCGACCAGCACCTCACCCGTTTCGGGATGCACCACCTCGCCAAAGGTGTATCTGCCAAGGATACGGTCGGAAAGGCTCTCAAGAGGATTCGTAGGATCGTTTACGTTGGGGATCTCCTTGATCCATTCCCCGTCACTTGCGTCACAGCAGACCTCGCGCACGATCACATCCTGTGATACGTCGACAAGGCGTCTTGTGAGGTATCCCGAGTCTGCGGTACGGAGTGCCGTATCCGACAGGGATTTACGCGAGGAACGTGAGCCCATAAAGTACTCAAGGATCTTCATACCCTCACGGAAATTCGATTTGATCGGGATCTCCATGGTCTTACCGTTGGTGGCAAACATCGATCCGCGCATTGCTGCCAGCTGACGCATCTGCTGAATAGAGCCACGCGCGCCCGAATCCGCCATGATCTTGATGGGGTTGTGAGAATGGAAGCACTTCATCATCGCCTCGGTGACGTTATCGGTAGCCACCTTCCAAACGGCAATGATGGAGTTGTAGCGCTCCTCGTCGGACAAAAGTCCGCGACGGAAGGACGCATTGATACGGTCTACGGTCTCCTGTGCCTTGTTGATCAGCTCGGGCTTCTCCTTCGGCACGCTCATATCATACACCGAAATGGAGAACGACGCGCGCGTGGAATACTTATAGCCCATTTCCTTGATATTGTCCAGCATCTCGGCACAGTCTGCGGCGCTATGGCGCTTCAGGCAGTTGTCGATCAGCATACCAAGGATCTTCTTTACGTTACCCTTCTTTGCCTTCAAGAGATTTGTATCGATCTCCATAGCAAGGAGATTTTCGGGCTTGCTGCGGTCAACAAAGCCAAGATCCTGCGGAATGCTGCGGTTGAAGATCAAGCAGCCGAGCGACGCCTCCACGATGCCGCTGACGGTCTCACCGCCCACTTCCTTGGTCATACGCACCTTGATGGGCGCGTGCAGACCAAGCTCGCCGTTCACGTATGCCATTTCCGCCTCATCAAAGTTGCGGAAGCACATACCCTCACCCGGCTCACCCGGCTTCTCCATTAAGAGATAATACGTGCCAAGGATCATATCCTGCGTGGGCACCGCTACGGCTCTGCCGTCCACGGGCTTTAGCAGGTTATTTGCAGAAAGCATAAGGAATCTTGCCTCTGCCTGTGCCTCTGCCGACAGCGGCACGTGCACGGGCATCTGGTCACCGTCAAAGTCTGCGTTAAACGCCGTACATACCAGCGGGTGCAGCTTGATGGCACGACCCTCTACCAGCACCGGCTCAAATGCCTGGATAGACAAACGGTGCAGCGTAGGCGCGCGGTTGAGAAGCACGGGGTGCTCCTTGATGACGTTTTCCAGTGCATCCCACACCTCGGGGTGCTGATACACGCGCTCGATCTTCTTTTGTGCGTCCTTAATATTGGTAGCCTTCATCATTTCGGTGAGGCGTTTGATCACGAAGGGCTTGAACAGCTCAAGCGCCATCTCGCGGGGCAGACCGCACTGATAGATCTTAAGGTTAGGACCTACTACGATAACCGAACGCCCCGAATAGTCTACGCGCTTACCGAGGAGGTTTTGGCGGAAGCGACCCTGCTTACCGCGCAGCATCTCGGAAAGAGATTTCAGCTGACGGTTCGAGGAGCCTGTTACGGGCTTGCCGCGCCTGCCGTTGTCAATGAGGGCATCGACTGCCTCCTGCAGCATACGCTTCTCATTACGCACCACGATCTCGGGCGTGTGGATCTCCATGAGCTTCTTTAAGCGGTTATTGCGCGCGATGACGCGGCGATACAGCTCGTTTAAGTCAGAGCATGCAAAGCGGCCACCGTCAAGCTGCGTCATAGGACGGATCTCGGGGGGCAGGACGGGCAAAACGTCAAGGATCATCCAGCTGAGCTGGTTGCCCGACTTGCGGAACGCCTCGATCACCTCAAGACGCTTGATGATACGCATCTTTTTCTGCCCCGTTGCTACCAGCAACTCATCCTTCAGCTGCTGCGCCAGCGCCTGTACGTCAATTGCCGAAAGCAGCTCCTTAATTGCCTCCGCACCCATACCGACGCGGAATTCGTTGCCATACATTTCACGGTATTCCTCGTAGGACTTCTCGGTCAGCACAGTTCCCTTTACAAGGGGTGTAAGACCGGGATCAAGCACTACGTTCTCTGCAAAGTAGAGCACCTGCTCCAGCTGCTTGGGGGACATATCCAGCACCAACGCCATACGCGAGGGCACTGCCTTGAAATACCAAATGTGTGATACGGGACAAGCAAGCTCAATGTGTCCCATGCGCTCACGACGCACCTTTTTCGTGGTGATCTCCACGCCGCACTTCTCGCACTTGTGCGCACGGTCGCGCGGAACGGCACTCACGTGTGAGTTTTTATATTTGCCGCACATACAAGCACCATCCTTGGTCGGACCAAAGATGCGCTCGCAGAACAGACCCCCCACCTCTGCTTTTAAGGTGCGGTAATTGATGGTTTCGGGCTTTACGACCTCTCCGTACGACCACTCACGGATCATTTCGGGAGAGGCGAGACCTATTTTGATCGCATTAAATTCTTGTTTTGCCATTTTTCTCTCTCCTTATTGATCTTGATACTCGTCGTTATAGTTAATGTCGGCAAAATCGCCGTCGTCCTCTGGCTCGATCTCCTCGCCGTTCTCATCCTCAATGGTGAAGTCATTGAGATCGCCGTCCTCTATGCCATCCTCTCCGAGGGCTTCGTCGATGGCGGCAAGCTCTGCCCTGTTGTTCGAATACGGGGTGGGCTCTTCGTCGTTACAAAGCGTGGAAAGCTGGATTTCCTCGCCGTTTCCGTCAAGCACGCGCACGTCAAGCGCCAGCGCTTGCAGCTCTTTTACCAAAACCTTGAAGGATTCGGGCACGCCGGGCGTGGGGATATTCTGCCCCTTGATGATCGCCTCGTATGCACGGCGACGTCCCGTGATATCGTCGGATTTCACCGTGAGGATCTCCTGCAGCGTATATGCCGCGCCGTATGCCTCCAGCGCCCAAACCTCCATCTCACCGAAGCGCTGACCGCCAAACTGGGCTTTGCCGCCAAGAGGCTGCTGCGTGATGAGAGAGTACGGGCCGTTTGCACGGGCGTGGATCTTATCGTCGACCAGGTGGTGAAGCTTCAGGTAGTACATAATGCCTACCGTTACCGGGTTATCGAAGGGATCGCCGGTCCTGCCGTCGTAAAGCACGGTCTTGCCGTCGATGACCTTTACCTTATCCTCGGCAATGAGCGCCGCGATCTTATCGGCATCGGCACGCACCTCGTCTTCAACACGCACGTAATCATGCTTGCCATCGGCATCCTCTACCTCGTAAAACAGCTCCTTGCCGTCCACATTCTCACCGGGAAGGATCTTACGCGCCATGCCTGCCATGCGCATGCATTCCATAATGTCCTTCTCGTTTGCACCGTCAAATACAGGAGTCATGATCTTCCAGCCAAGCTGACGGGCAGCAATGCCAAGGTGAACCTCAAGCACCTGACCGATGTTCATACGGGAAGGCACGCCAAGGGGGTTCAGCACGATATCAAGGGGGGTGCCATCCGGCAGGAAGGGCATATCCTCAGGGGGCAAAATGCGGGAAACAACGCCCTTGTTACCGTGGCGGCCTGCCATTTTGTCGCCCACCGAGATCTTGCGCTTTTGTGCCACGTAAACGCGCACCTGCTTATTGACGCCTGCGGGCAGCTCGTCGCCGTTTTCGTGAGAGAATACCTTTACGTCAACAACAATGCCGCTTTCGCCGTGCGGCAGGCGCAGCGAGGTATCGCGCACCTCTCTTGCCTTTTCACCAAAGATGGCGCGCAAAAGACGCTCCTCCGCGGTCAGCTCGGTCTCGCCCTTGGGGGTGATCTTACCGACCAGAATATCGCCTGCGCGTACCTCGGTACCCTTCTTGACGATACCCTCGGCATTCAGATCCTTTAATGCATCCTCGCCGACGTTCGAGATCTCACGTGTGATCTCCTCCGGCCCCAATTTCGTGTCGCGGGCATCGTGGGTGTATTCCTCGATGTGCAAAGAGGTATACACGTCATCGCGCACAAGGCGCTCGTTCAACAGCACGGCGTCCTCGTAGTTGTAGCCCTCCCACGTCATAAAGCCGATGAGTGCGTTTTTACCAAGCGAGATCTCACCGTTTGCGGTGGCGGGACCGTCAGCAATGACCTGTCCCTGTTCGATGATATCGCCCTTTGAAACAACAGGACGCTGGTTAAAGCACGTGCCCTGGTTGGTGCGCTTGAATTTAACAAGCTCGTACACGTCGCGCTCGCCATTGTCAAGCACGATCTCGATCTTGTCGGCATCAACGTAATCAACAATGCCTGCACGCTTAGCCGTGATCACGACACCAGAATCCACGGCTGCCTTGTATTCCATACCCGTTCCAACGATAGGAGAATCCGTCACCATCAGCGGCACTGCCTGCTTCTGCATGTTAGAGCCCATCAGTGCACGGGAGTTGTCATCGTTTTCAAGGAACGGGATCATTGCAGTTGCCACAGACACCACCATCTTCGGCGATACGTCCATGTAATCCACCTGCGAAGCCTCGACCTCGCGGATCTCGTTTTTATCGCGGGCGTTTACGATCTTATTGACAAAATGCCCTTCCTCATCCAGCGGCTCGTTTGCCTGGGCAATGATATAGCGATCCTCAACATCGGCGGTCATATACTCCACTTCGTCCGTGACAATGCCCTTTTCCTTATCGTACTTGCGGTAGGGCGCTTCGATAAAGCCATAGTCGCTGATGCGCGCATACGTGGTAAGATAAGAAATAAGACCGATGTTAGGACCTTCGGGCGTTTCGATGGGGCACATTCTGCCGTAATGCGTATAGTGTACGTCACGCACGTCGAAGGACGCGCGGTCGCGCGATAGACCCCCGGGACCAAGTGCCGAAAGGCGGCGCTTGTGCGTCAGCTCCGCTAAGGGGTTGTTCTGATCCATAAACTGCGAGAGCTGGGACGAGCCGAAGAACTCGCGAATGCCCGTTGCAATGGGGCGGGTATTGATCAGCATCTGGGGGGAGAGCTTGTCGGTGTCCTGCGTTGCCATACGGTCGGTAATGGTCTTGTTCATACGCGAGAAGCCAATGCGAAGCTGGTTTTGCAGCTGCTCACCGACAGAACGTATACGACGGTTGCCGAGATGGTCGATATCGTCATAGTCGCCGATGCCCTGATCGTGCATCAGGTTCAGCATATAGTTGATGCTGGCAAAAATATCGTCCTTGGTGATATGCTTGGGGCAAAGCTCGGCAATGCGCCGACGCACCAGTGTTCTGAGTGCATCGCGATCGCCCGCTGCCTCCTCCATGATCTCAAGCAGGACGCTTGTGCGGACCTTTTCGTTTACGCCGCAATCCTTCAGATCGTAGCCAAGCAGATGCTCAGGCTCAATGGTGTTGTTGGAGAATACCCTTACCTGCTCGCCATCCTCTAAAAGGATAGTAACGGCGTTGATGCCCGCATGCTCGATCGCCAGCGCGTCCTCACGCGACAAGAGCTTGCCTGCCTCAAGGATCACCTCACCCGTGATGGGGCTGACCGCAGCCTCGGCAAGCGTTCTGCCCGCAATGCGCGCGGAAAGTGCAACCTTTTTGTCAAATTTATAGCGGCCCACAGAGGCAATATCGTAGCGTCTGTTATCAAACAGGATATCAGATAAGAGCTTTTGTGCGGCATCGACCATAGCGGGCTCGCCCGGGCGGAGCTTCTTGTGGATCTCCTTGAGTGCCTCGTGTGCGACAGAGGACAGATTTTGGGCAGCAAGCGACTCGGATTCATCCTTTTCAAAGGTGGCAGCAAGGCGCTGCTCGTCTCCGAAAATAGCGCAAACATCCTCACGCGTTTCGATCTCCGGCTTGTCCCCCAATGCACCCAGTGCACGAATGAACATCGTAATGGGAAGCTTGCGGTTCTTATCGATACGCACGTAAATGACGCCGCTGTTATCCGTTTCGTATTCCAGCCACGCGCCACGATAGGGTATGATCTGGGCGGTATAGTTGCGCTTGCCCATCTTGTCGATCTCGGTAGCGTAATACATACCGGGAGAACGGATGATCTGCGAAACGATCACGCGCTCTGCGCCGTTGATGACGAACGTGCCGTTTTCGGTCATCAGCGGGATATCTCCCATGAAAATGTCCGAATTCTGCACCTCGCCCGTTTGCTTGTTGGTCAAGCGCACGGTCACGCGCAGCGGGGCGGCATAGTTTACGTCACGCTCTTTGCACTCTTCAACGGTATACTTGGGCTTTTGATCGATCGAGTAGGACAGAAACTCAATGGACAGATTACCCGAAAAATCCGTGATCGGCGACACGTCGCGCAAAACCTCACCAAGCCCCTCCTCGAGGAACCATTTGAAGGATTTGGTCTGGATCTCCACAAGGTTCGGAAGCTCCAGGGTGTAACGTGCCTTGGAAAAACTCATTCTCTTGTTCTGACCGAGTTTTTGCTCTTTTACGTTGACCATTTGTTTTATCACTCCATTCATTGATTTAGAGTACCAAAACGCTTACATTTGCGCCGCCAGAATTCGCGCATACGCGTATATAATAGTTTTGATGAGAAACCTCGCCTTTCCCGAAAAATCGAAAAATCAGCGATTATAATGCAGTTTACTATTATAGCAAAGTCGCCCCTGCTTGTCAAGCGTTTTTTTGCGATTTTTTCATATTTTTTTCTAAATGTTGGAAATTTTATGAAAAATTTTTTTGATTTTTTTTAAAAAGCCCTTGCATTTTGCTTTTTTGTGTGGTAAGATATATGACTGTATGGACTTTGCGACGGCGCACCCTCTCAGGCGCAGTCGTTTAAAAGGCACAACCGACGGATCCGAACTCGCCTGTGATGGTGAAATATCGGTCCCTTCGGGATTGTCGTCCTTGCAAGGTGATACCTTGCTTCGTCCTTCGCACCCAAAAATCCGCGATGTTTCGCCATCACAGGTCGGAGAATTTCGCGGGAACAAATTTTGTGTAGTGCGGGGCAAATCGGAAGAATGGCCTTGACATTCTTCCTGCGAGCAGTTCTCGCGAAGCGCAGTGAAACCAAGCGGTTTCACGAGTATTTTAACACGGCAACAACCAAAATTTGTCCCGCCAAGTCGGGTTTGGATCCGTCGGTTGTGCCTAAAATTTGTAAAGGAGAGTAAACGATCATGCCAAACATTAAAAGTGCAAAAAAGCGCGTTAAGGTCACCGCTACCAAAACCATGCAGAACAAGATCTTCCGCACGCAGATGAAGACCGCGATGAAGAAATACGAGGCAGCTGTTGAGGCAGGCGACGCAGCACTGGCACAGGAGACCTATAAGGCTGCTGTGAAAAAGATCGACATGGCTGTTACGCGCGGCATCATTCACAAGAATGCCGCTGCTCACAAGAAGAGCCAATTCACCAAGAAGCTGAATGCTATGGCTTAATCGCCACAAAAAACACGGAAGCCTTTTAACCCGAAGGCTTCCGCTTTTTTATTCTCCGGCCGCACCCCCCGCGAGAATTTCGGCATTTATAAATGCTCCCCCTTGACATAAAAAGAGCGCAAATATATAATAATGGTAATGTAAAAGGTAAAAAGGAGTTCACTTTATGTATTACCGCAGCATCAGCGAAATGGTGGGAGCAACGCCGCTATTTGAGCCAACCAATTATAATAAAAAAGAGCAGCTTAACGCAAAGGTCTTACTCAAGCTTGAGAGCTTTAACCCTGCAGGGAGCGTAAAGGACCGCGTGGCGCTTTCCATGATCCTTGCCGCCGAGGCGACGGGCAAGCTAAAAAACGGTGCCACCATCATTGAGCCCACCAGCGGCAACACGGGCATCGGGCTTGCCGCCATCGGTGTGCCGCGCGGCTACCGCGTGATCCTCACCATGCCCGATACGATGTCCGTGGAGCGCCGCCGACTGCTCTCAGCTTACGGTGCCGAGATCGTGCTGACCCCGGGTGCACTTGGTATGCAGGGCGCCATTGACAAGGCAAACGAGCTTGCCGCCACCATAAAGGGGAGCTTTATTCCCTCGCAGTTTGATAATCCCGCCAATCCCATGGCGCACCGCACCACGACAGGCCCCGAAATTTACGAAGATACAAATGGGCACGTAGATATTTTTGTGGCGGGCGCAGGAACAGGAGGCACTGTCAGCGGCACGGCAAAATTTTTAAAAAGCAAGATCCCCACGCTTTTAGCTGTGGCAGTGGAGCCTGCCGCCTCTCCCCTTTTGTCGGGTGGCAAGGCGGGCGCACACGGGCTTCAGGGCATCGGCGCAAACTTTGTGCCGGATAACTTTGACCGTACCCTCATCGACGAGATCGTGGCTGTGGGTGAGGCAGAAGCCTACACCGCCGCACGCAAGCTGGCAAAAACAGAAGGGATCCTTGTGGGCATCTCCTCTGGTGCGGCGCTTCACGCCGCTACGACACTGGCGCGCAGACCCCAAAATGCCGGCAAGGTGATCGTAGCACTGCTGCCAGACGGCGGCGACCGATACCTGTCGACCCCCCTTTTTGGAGAATGATAAAAAAACGGCTGTTCAAAACGAACAGCCGTTTTTCTAAAAGTTGTAATTTTCAGTACCGTTTGCCGTTATTTGTTAACAAGCTCCTCGGACTCCGTCTGTTTATTCAGCTCACCCGTGCCGCCCTCGACGACACCGTCCGATTTAAGCACCGATAAGATCGTGCCAAAAAAGCACCGAATATCCATTGCCACGCCCTTGCCTTTTCCTGCGGAAAGGCGTGCCACGTACTCCCCGTCAAGGCTTGCCTTCACAGGAATTTCAAGCTCATCTCTACCATTGATCTGCGCCCAGCCTGTAAGACCCGGCCTTACGTCGTTTGCGCCGTATTTATCGCGTTCGGCAATGAGGTCATCTTGATTCCAAAGTGCAGGGCGAGGACCTATAATAGACATTTTTCCAAATAAAATGTCGTAGATCTGCGGCAACTCATCAAGACTCGTTTTGCGTAAAAAACGCCCCACGCGGGTGATATATTTCTGTGGATTTTCCAAAAGATGCGTGGGCACGTCGGGTGTTTTTACCTTCATTGATCTGAATTTATGTAACCAAAACAGCTTTTTGTTCTTCCCGACGCGCTTTTGTTTGAAAAACACAGGACCGGGGTCATCCACAAAGATCATCACCGAGATGATCAAAAAAACGGGCAAAAGCACAATTGCCCCAAGAAGGGATAAGAAAACGTCGATCAGTCGCTTAAAAAAATGCTTATACATTGCTGCTACCTTTCGTTTTGTCTTATTTCTTGAGTATAGCATATCCGTAAAAAGCTACATCGCTTTTTCATTATTATACCACACGTAGTCCAAAATAGCAAGAGCATATTCAAAATTAGCGTACAAACTCGCATAATGTACTTGATTTTTGGAAAGAAATGCTATATAATGGATACCGGTAAGCAACCACCAACAATATGGGAAAAGGAGTTAAAAATGGATAACAACGCTATGTATAAGATATCTTACGGTCTTTTCGTGGTAACGGCAAAGGACGAAAAGGACAACGGCTGCATTACGAACACCGTTATGCAGGTAACCACCTCCCCGAACCGCATCACGCTTGCGGTAAACAAAGAGAATTATACCCATGATATGATCCTCAAAACGGGCATTTTTAACGCTTCCGTGATCTCACAGGAGGCAAGCTTTGACCTGTTCTCCCATTTTGGCTTCCAAAGTGGCAGGAATACGGATAAATTTGCTGATTTCACCGACTATGCACGCGCTCAAAACGGCGTCACCTACGTAACAAAGGGCACGAATGCGATGATCTCGGCAAGGGTCGTTGACGCGGTGGATCTTGGCACGCACACCCTTTTCATTGCCGATGTGACCGATGCGCTGTCCCTCTCGGATACTCCCTCCGCCACCTACGCTTACTATCACGCGCACATTAAGCCAAAGCCCGAGGAGAAGAAGCCCGCGGGGAAAACCGTGTGGCGCTGCAAGATCTGTGGCTATGAGCACCAGGCGCAGGAGCTGCCCGATGATTTCACCTGCCCCCTTTGCAAGCATCCCAAGTCGGATTTTGAAAAGATTGAGGATTGATAAAAATAAAAACACGCACCGTTCGCCCACTAAAAGGCGCACACGGTGCGTTTTTTTGATCAAAGCAAGGTTTTGCGCAATTCTGCGGGTGGTACGGCGCTGATATAGGAGGGGGGCACGTCAAGCACGGTCTTACAGCCGTACTGCCCCTGTGCTGCCATACGGTATGCCGCACGTGCATACGCCACGATCACCGAAGCGGTAAATTCAGGATTGGAATCAAGCCTGAGGCTATATTCGATCACATGATTGTGCTCGCCCGCGAAGCCCGTTTTTCCGCTGCGAATCACAAAGCCGCCGTGCGGAATGCCGCTGTGCTTTTCTCTTAGCTCCTCGGCAGAAATAAAGTGCACCGTGGTGTCATAATCAGCAAAATAATTGGGCATTTCCTTGATCTCTTTTTCGATCCTTACCTTATCGGCGCCTTCTTTTGCCACCACAAAGCATTCCCTTGTGTGCTTTTCCCTTGCGGTGAGTGTGGGCGTCTTACCGCTGCGCACAGCCTCAAGAGCGCTTTCCACGGGCACGGTATACTGCTTTGCGTCAGCAACGCCCTCCACGCGGCGGATGGCATCCGAATGCCCTTGGCTGACGCCCTTGCCCCAAAAGGTGTACTCCTCACCCTCGGGCAAAATGGCACTTGCCATCAAGCGGTTTAGGGAAAACATACCGGGATCCCACCCAACGGATATCACACCGACCTTCCCTGCCTCTCTTGCCGCACGGTCAACGTTTGTAAAATGCTCGGGAATACGTGCGTGCGTATCGAAGCTATCGACCACGTTAAAGTACTGTGCAAGATAGGGGGTCTGCTCAGGCAGATCCTTTGCACTGCCGCCGCACAGGATCATCACGTCGATCTCATCCTTCATCTCAATGGCTTTATCGGCAGGGTAAATGGGTACGTCCTCGGTTTGCAGAGTAACAGTTGCAGGATCACGGCGCGTGAACACCGCCACCAGCTTCATATCACTGTTTTGGCGGATCGCTGCCTCAACGCCACGGCCAAGATTGCCGTAGCCATAAATACCGATACGAATTTCCATATTTATCTCCTTTTTTGAGGATTTTACCCGTTTATTATAGCACAATAAGCCGTCCTCGTCAATCATTTTTTATAAAGAAAGCCGACACACCCGCCACATAGCCAAGCAAAAGGGGCGCACAGCCCTATGCTCTGCGCCCCTTTGGGCTATTTTTTACCGTTTGTGTGACAAATATCCTTCATAGTACACTCGGAGCAGCCGCAGGAGCAAGTGCTCCTTCCCTGTCGCTTTGCGCGTATGCGGAAGAACACGATCAAACCGACGATCAGCGCAATGACACCAAGGATCACGATATTACCCCAGTTTTCGGCAAGCCATGCAAGCATTTTCATCACCTTTCCTTACTCAAAAATCGTTTTGAGCGCCGGCAGCAACCCTTTTCTCTGCTCCTGTTATCTTTTTAAGAGGACGTACCAACATATACACGATCCCGACAAGAGCCACGGCGGCTACGATCACACCAACAACGTTTGCGGCAACATCCTTTGCAAAAAGGGCGCCGAGCTGATAGATAATAAGGGAAATAACGTAGGCAAATACACACTGGTAACCGATTGCAAACGCAGTCCATTTCGGGCTGTTCATCTCACGGCGTATCGCACCCATCGCCGCAAAGCAGGGCGCGCAAAGGAGATTGAATACCATAAAGGAATATCCCGCAAGTGCCGTCATATCCACAGCATCGAGAATGCTCAGCACAGCAACGACCTCCTCCTTTGCTACAAGGCCCATAAAGGTAGCCACGGTAGCGGCAGCATTGCCAAAGCCAAGGGGCAGGAAGATCCAAGAGAAGACGCCGCCAACGTAGTCAAGAACACTCTTTTCCAGTGCCTCGTTGCAAAATACCACAGAGCCGTCTGCGGCAGTTCCCCAGCTGGAGAAGAGCCAGATCACGATGGTAGAAGCAAGAATAATAGTGCCCGCCTTCTTAATAAACGCCCAGCCGCGCTCCCACATAGAGCGAAGTATGTTAATAAGGGTGGGCATATGGTATGCGGGCAGCTCCATCACGAAGGGTGTGGGCTCGCCTGCAAAGGGCTTGGTCTTTTTAAGGATAATGCCTGAAATAATGATCGCCGCGATGCCGATAAAATAGGCACTCGGCGCCACCCACCAGGCACCGTCAAAGAGCGCCCCCGCAATCATGGCAATAATGGGCAGCTTTGCGCCGCACGGGATAAACGTGGTGGTCATAACGGTCATGCGGCGGTCACGCTCGTTTTCAATGGTACGGCTTGCCATAATACCGGGCACGCCACAGCCCGTGCCGATCAGCATCGGGATAAAGGATTTTCCGGAAAGTCCGAACTTGCGGAAAATACGGTCAAGCACGAATGCAATACGCGACATATAACCGCACGCCTCAAGGAAAGCCAGCATCATAAAGAGCACCAAGATCTGAGGTACGAAGCCAAGAACCGCACCAACGCCGGCAACGATGCCGTCAAGCACCAGGCTTTCTACCCAAGGCGCGGCGTTCATGGTGTTAAGCAGCTTGCCAAAGAGCACGGGAACACCGGGCACCCAAACACCGAACGAGTCGTTTGCGGGCGCGCCCTCCATCTCCGCCTCAAGCCAAGCATCAAGGGTGATGATCTCACCTTCCCCGTCAACGCCTGCCACGATCTGCGCGCCATAAGAGCCTACTGCCTCCTCAAAAGCGCCAAAATCAGTCTTCTTTTTTGATTCGGGATCGTAAATGTTACCAAGAGCACCCGTGATATCGTCAATGCCCTTTATTTCATCGTTTGCCGCATTATTGGTTGCAACGATCACAGATGCCCTTTCCAAAATGTGATTTTCACTCACGTAGGTGTCGACTGCTTCCTCATACTGCCCTCTGCCGATGCCGAAAAGATACCAGCCATCGCCAAACAGACCATCATTGGTATAATCGGTTACCCAAGTGCCAACGGTCGTTACGGAGATGTAATAAACTAAGAACATAATGAGCACAAAGATCGGTAGTGCCGCAATGCGGTTGGTCAGCACGCGGTCTATCTTATCGGATACCGAGAGCGCTGTCTCGCTCTTTTTCTTATAGCATTTTGACACCACGCCGCCTATGTAAACGTAACGCTCGTTGGTGATAATCGCCTCGGCATCGTCGTCCAGCTCCTTTTCTGTGGCAACGATATCCTTCTCGATATGTGCAAGCGTTTCCGCGGGGATCGCCAGCTTCTCCAGCACCTTTTCATCACGCTCGAAGATCTTGATGGCGTACCAGCGCTGCTGCTCCTCGGGAAGCCCGTGTATTGCCGCCTCCTCAATGTGCGCGAGGGTATGCTCTACCTCACCCGAGAAGGTGTGACGCGGAACGGTCTTGCCGCTTTTTGCCACCTCAATGGCAAGCTCCGCCGTCTCAAGCACGCCGTCGTTTTTAAGGGCGGAGATCTCGATCACCTTACAGCCAATGGCGCGGGAAAGTGCACCCACGTCGATCGTATCGCCTTTTTTTCTCACCACGTCCATCATATTGATGGCAACCACCACGGGAATGCCAAGCTCGGTGAGCTGGGTGGTGAGATAGAGATTTCTTTCAAGGTTCGTGCCGTCCACGATGTTCAAAATGACATCCGGGCGTTCGCCGATCAAATAATTTCTCGCGACCACTTCCTCAAGCGTGTACGGAGACAGAGAATAAATGCC
>JAZOCO010000055.1:0-42872 GCA_045596505.1 Eubacteriales bacterium | reverse complement strand
TCGAAACCTCAACGCGGATGCGATATACGATCAAATCGTACCCGTAGGGGCGTTCTGCGAACGCCCGCGGGCGAACACAGTTCGCCCCTACCGTGAAAAATGTCTTTTATCTATAAACATCGCATCTACAATGCTGATGTTATATAAGATTTTACCGATTGGTTATGTTGCACAAACCAATCGGTAATCATACCCTTTCATTACCGTTCCCATATTCCCTCTTCATTGCATCAACAGACACAACCCATTGTTTGCCGAATTTACAAACATCAACACCATTAACAAGTTTTCCGTAGGTAATTGCTTTACGCAGTGTGCTTTCGTTGAGTCCCCAAAGTTCGGTGGCATCGCTGAAAGCCATCAGTCCGTCAAAGGGCGTATCAACTTGCACACCGTTTTCCCAAAGCTCGTCGCAAGAAAGGTCAAGATCATCATTCCAAACGATACCGTAGCCACCGACGTCCACAGAAACGCAAGCAAACTCCGCCTGATTATCCTTTAATTCAGCAAACAAGGGTATTTTTTCAAATAAAGGCTTTACATCATAAAGCTTGGTTACACCCTCCGAAAATTGAACGCTCAATTTGTATTCGGGAAGCGCAGAGACATTTTTAATCTTGTGAAACATTATGCTACCTCCTTATTCAAGTGGCGGGATTTTCTTAAACTCCTGTGTTTTCCATATTTCCATCAAAGTATCCCTATGCATAGAAATCCATTCCTGCACCATATTCATTGCTTTACTCGGGAGATGCCCTTCGAGAACCTCGCCCGTCATAAAATCTATTGCTGCAACATCTTCATTGTAAATAGCGTGGATATGCGGCGGATTGTGCTCACTCTGCAAAAAATACATTCTTATGATAATTCCGTAAAATCTCGATAATACAGGCATTATTATTCTCCTTTCGATTTTACCTTCAATTGTATTATATCACGATATCGTGATTGTGTCAATGCCTTTTTAAAATTTATTTTCTTATATATCGTCAACATCGCCACCCGATGCTGATAAAAGCTATATGAACGACACAAAAAGTCATCTTTGTGCGTTTTGACGACCAATTTACGGTGTAAGAAAAGTTACCAATTGGCAATCGCAATAGCCAATTGGTAACCTTGAATAAGTATCGCCTTTGTTTTTGTTATTTCATACAAAAAGTTCTTTTATTCTATCAGCATCGCATCGCCGAAGGAGAAAAAGCGATACCTCTCCTTTACCGCTTCGCTATACGCGGCAAGCACAGCCTCACGGTTATAAAACGCAGATACGAGCATCACGAGGGTGCTTTCGGGCAAATGGAAATTGGTAATGAGAGCATCCACCGCACGGAAGCGGTAGCCGGGATAGATAAAAATGCCCGTATCCCCCGAAACGGGATGAATGATCCCATGCTCGTCCGTGGCACTCTCCAGCGTGCGGCAGGAGGTGGTGCCCACGGCTACCACGCGCCCACCCGCAGCGCGGCGCGCATTGATCAACGCGGCGCTCTCCTCGCTAACAGATATGTATTCGGTATGCATCACGTGCTCCTCAAGCTTGTCCACCTTGACGGGGCGAAACGTGCCAAGACCTACGTGCAGCATCACAGGCGCGATCGCCACGCCCTTTTCACGCACACGCTCCAGTAGCTCGGGTGTGAAATGCAACCCTGCTGTCGGGGCGGCACTCGATCCCTCCTTGCGTGCATACACAGTTTGATAACGGCTGCTGTCCGCTAAACGCTCCCTAATATAGGGGGGAAGCGGCATCGTACCGATCTCGTGCAAAATATCATATATATTTTGATACCGTTTGCGGTCGTATTCAAAGTGAATCAGGCGATTGCCCTCCTCCACGATATCGGTGACCGTTGCCGTGAGGCGTCCCTCACCAAAAACGAGCCTGGCGCCGATACGCGCACGCTTACCGGGCTTTACCAAGGTCTCCCACGTGTCAAGTCCCCGCTGCCGCAGCAGCAGTAGCTCGATCTCCGCCTCCGGTCTTTCGGCAACAGCGCCGTAAAGGCGGGCGGGTATGACCTTAGAATCGTTCACCACCAGCACGTCACCGGGGCGAAGATAGTCTACAATGTCAAAAAAATGCTTATGCGTCACCGTGCCCGCCGCGCGGTCAAGCACCATCAGGCGTGAGGCGTCGCGCTTTTCTGCGGGGTGCTGTGCGATCAGCTCCTCGGGCAGATCGTAATAAAAATCCGCAGTGGTAAGCTCGGTTTTGATCCTTTGATTTTTGATGATACCTGACATAAAGATCCTTTCGAAAAAATTACAGTAAAATTGAAAAAGGCGTTGACAAGCGCCGATTGTTATGTTAATATGAAGAGGAAGACCAAACAGGTCGGAAAAACATAATATATAATGATAGAGGCGCACATTGCGACCTCACACGGGCAAGGCAACCGCTGCCGCTTGAGCCCGCTGTGGGAGCGTAGCGTGCCGAAGTGAGCCTTCCGCGGTGGGGGACTTGCTGGTTCACACGGTTCAAAGCTGTGGAATTGTCGTCAAAACTTTGATGGAGAGCTATCTGTATATGTGCGATAAGCAGTGTCTTATCTTATTATAGTACAAATACAGCTGGTTTTCAACCAGTTTTTTTATTTTTTGTGTTTTTCCGGAGAAAGGAAGATACTATGAGCAAGCTGAAGCAAACTATTTTTGAAGGTGCTGCCACCGCCATTATCACTCCGTTTAAAAACGGCATGATGGACCTTGCGGCGATGGGCAAGCATATTGACAGCCAGATCGCTGAGGGGATCGACGCGCTGGTCATTGCGGGAACCACGGGCGAGGCATCCACACTCTCGCACGAGGAGCACTGCGAGCTTTTGCGCTACGCGGCAGAAAAGGTTGCGGGGCGCGTGCCGATCATTGCGGGAACAGGCAGCAACGACACCGCCTACGGCATTGAGCTTTCGCGCTACGCGTGCGACGTGGGATACGATGCGTTGCTGGTGGTCACTCCCTACTACAATAAAGCAACACCAAAGGGCTTGATCCGCAATTTCCTTGCGACCGCCGACGCCACCACAAAGCCCATCATTCTTTATAACGTTCCCTCCCGTACGGGTGTGAACATCCCTCTCTCTGTCTACAAGGAGCTTGCAAAGCACGAGCGCATCGTGGGCGTGAAGGAGGCATCGGGGAATCTTTCTGCCATCGCACAGCTCTTTGACGAGTGCGGTGATGCCTTTGATATCTATTCGGGCAACGACGATCAGATCGTACCCATTATGGCACTTGGCGGCAAGGGTGTGATCTCGGTCGTGTCAAACATTTTGCCAAAAGAAACACACGAGCTTTGTGCTTCCTGCCTTGCGGGCGACTTTAAAAACGGCGCCGCCGCACAGCTCAAGTACTTGAGGCTCATCAACGCGCTGTTTTGTGAGGTAAACCCTGTCCCGGTTAAAACCGCAGCCGCCCTGATGGGGCTTTGCGACGAGGAGCTTCGCCTGCCGCTGTGCGAGATGGAGGATGCGAACCGCGAGCGCCTTGTTGGCATTATGAAGGACTACGGTCTGATCCGTTAAATGGGGAAAGGAAGTTCAAATATGCTGAATATTTTGCTTTGCGGCTGTGGCGGCCGTATGGGTGCGGCACTGAGCGAGGCAGCAACCGCCGCAGGCGATCGCATCGTGGCGGGCATAGACATCAACCCCACTGCGGCAAACCTCTACCCCGTTTATACCTCTGTCGAGGAATTTAGCGGCAAAGCCGACGTTATTGTGGATTTCTCACACCATTCGGCACTATCAGCGCTGCTTCAATACGCGCAGCGCACCGCCACGCCCATCGTGGTCTGCACCACAGGGCATAGTGATGAGGAGCTTGCCGAAATGAAGGCGGCATCGGCACACGTACCCGTGTTTTTCTCCCGCAATATGTCGCTTGGCATCAACCTCCTGATGGCACTATGCCGCAAGGCGGCGGCTATGCTGGGGGCGGATTTTGACGTGGAGATCATCGAAAAGCACCATAATAAAAAGCTGGATGCCCCCAGTGGCACGGCGCTGATGCTGGCAGACGCGATAAGGAGTGCCGACCAAAACACCCAGCACCCCTACGTATACGAGCGTGCAAGCGTGCGCCGCGAGCGCACACGCGGTGAGATCGGTATTTCTGCCGTGCGCGGCGGCACCATCGTCGGGGAGCACGAGGTGTTGTTCTGCGGCAAGGATGAGGTCATCACGCTTGCCCACAGTGCCGCTTCTCGCGAGGTGTTTGCGACGGGTGCCCTGCGCGCCGCCCGCTTTATGAAGGGCAAGCCCGCAGGCTTTTACAATATGGACGACGTGGTAAACGAGCTTTAATGCTACAAAAATTACGCGAGCGACCTCACTTGAGTTCGCTCGCGTTTTTCATTGCGGTACAAATCCATCAAAAATGGGAAAATTGCCCGCAGCAAGATGCTTTTCGTATTCCTCCTTGTCCTTCACTGTATAGACAAAGGAAGCCGCACCAAAGCACCCAATACCGCACCGAAGTGCCACACGGCGCGGGTAGTGCTTATCCCACGCATGAAACGCGGGGCGGCAAAGGAAGGTAAGCCAAAGGGCGGAAAGTGCGAAATTCAGTACCTGTGAGCCACTTTTCTTTTCCTTAATAAGATCCGTGGAAAGAAGCCCGCGCACCGCATTTTTGCGGTGCTTTTTAAACCAGCGAAGCAGCAAGGGATTAAAGCTTTCTACGCACCATTCCCCCTCATATTCATCAAGGATTGCCGCAACCGCAGGGCAAAGCGCCGTGTTGCCACTCTCCCCTTTCAGCTCGACCAAAAGCGGCACTCTGCCGCAAACGATCCCAAGCACCTCGCGAAGCGTAGGAATGGTCTGTTCTGTGTCATTTAAGGTGCAAGCAGTAAGCTCGGCGGCAGTCAGATCGGCAAGCTTCACATCCCTTTTGCACATACGCGCAAGCGTGTAATCATGGAAGACCATCACCTCACCGTCACGCGAGAGCTGCACGTCAAGCTCAATGGCAAAGCCCTTTTCCGCCGCCAGACGAAATGCCGTTTTTGAATTTTCGGGCACAGCTCCGCCCCAAAGCCCACGGTGGGCATAGGGGCGCAGAAACGGCTTTACAGCCGCGCGACACGCGCGCGGTGCGATCAAAAAAAGCCAAACGAGAGCAGCACCGCACAAAGCCGCAAAAACAATAAGAAGCGCCATGAGCAAAGGATGCATCAGTCGCCACCTCCGATGCCCTCAAGCACGGTTTCGCGCGCCTCGGGCTTGGCATCGCCGTGACGTACAAAAAGCATCGTAACAAAGGCAAGTGCCACAAAAGCAGCAGCATACGGGAACAAGGTCCGCCAGCTGACATAGTCAAGGAACAAGCCCGAAAAAATGGGGGTGATGACCTGTGCTGACATACTTGCCGTGTAATAAAATCCCGTGTATTTTCCAACGTTGCTGCCACGCGAAAGCTCCACCACCATCGGATAGGAATTGACGTTGATGGTCGCCCAGCCGATGCCTGCCGCCGCAAACAGCAAAGGCATTAGCAGCTGCTTTACGGCATCGGGACTTTCCGCACTGAGGAAGGAAGCGAAAAAGAACGATGTGCCAAGGATCACAACGCCGCCAAGGATCATCTTTTTTCTGCCAAGCTTCGAGGATAAGATTCCCACAGGCAGATAGGAAACAATCGCCGCCGCCTGCGCGATCAAAAGCGTGCTGTTATAGTCTACGTTTAATACCGTGCTGGCATATACCGAGTATTTGCTGGTCACGGCGTTGTAGCCCATAAACCAGAATACGACCGATGCAAGGATAAGAAAGAGCGAAATGCGCTCGCCTTTTGTAAGCGTGCGCTGCACGGTATTGGCTTCGGGTTCCTCCATCGTATCGAGCCCGAGGCGTGCACTCTCCTCACGCATCTCCCTTGCCCAGCGCGGCTCGCGCACCTTCCAAAGGAACACGGCAAGACCCACCATCATAATACCCGCAACGATCGCGAAAAACACCGTGTAATCCATCAAGGCATTTTTGGCTTTGCCTGTGCCGAAGAGCATACCCAGCACCAGCACAAGGATGCCACCCGCCGTACCCATCAGGTTGATGATGGCATTTGCCTTTGAGCGCAGCGGCTTTACGGTCACGTCGGGCATGAGCGCCACGGCGGGGGAACGGAACGTGCCCATTGCGATCAGTGTGAAAAGAAGTAGGACCATAAACGTGATAAGCGGCGTTTTGTCGCGCGCCGTCATATCCCTTGCGTAGGCTTGCCTTGCGGGCACCACGATATTGGTATAATCGGGATTGGTGGTGCTGTTACCGTCCGCCGCGGTCACAGTCATAGGAATAGCGGTAAAGCGCTCCCGCGAAATGACCTCTTGAAGCGGCTTCTTTTGTGCAAGCAGCCCATCGGCGGTAAAGTCGTCAACGGTGGGATTTTCGTCCCAGATAGTGCCGAGCGACTCGGTATACGCAGCACCCTCCGTGCCAGAAACACCCTCAAGTCTTTTTAGCTGTGCGCTGTCAGCAACAGAAAGGGATACCAACAGGATCGCCGCACAGACCGAGCCGATGACGATAAAGGGCGTGCGACGCCCGTGCTTGCTGTTTACCCTATCGGAGATCGCGCCAAAAATAGGTAGCAGCACCAGTGCAAAAATATTATCCAGTGCCATGATCGCACCCGACCACGTCTGCGCCAGGCCAAACTTGTCCGTTAAGATCTTGGGCACGATGGTATCGTATGCTTGCCAGAATGCAGAGATCAAAAAGAATGCAAAGCCAACGAATATCGTGCGCTTATAATTCAGCTTCATTTGTCCCTTCTCCTTCTTTTTTCAGCATCGCCGCAACGCGCAGCACGGCAGTCTGTGTTTTTCCATCGGGAATATTGCCCGCCAAAACCTCCTCGACCAACGCGTCAAGAGGCATACGAAACACCTCAAGGAATTCATCCTCATCAGGCGTGCGCTCCTCAAAAACGAGATCACGCGCAAGATACATTCTCACGCGCTCCCCAAGGATCGCAGGCGAGCCGTAAAAATCACCAAGATAGACAAGCTCCCCCGCCACGGCACCCGTTTCCTCCTTCAGCTCTCGCAGTGCCGCCTTGCGCGGATCCTCCTCGGGAGAATTCAGCTTGCCGGCAGGGATCTCAACCAAAACGTCACGAAACGGGTAGCGATATTGCCTCTCTAAAAGCACCTCACCCTCGTTTGTGAGGGGGAGCACCGTTACCGCACCCACGTGTTGCACGTATTCCCTTGTAGCGGGTTTCCCGTCAGGGAGCTCCACCTCATCAAGGCGCACGTGCAGCACCTTACCATCAAATATCGGGGTCGAGCTTACCTTGCGCTCTTCTAATTTCATAGTCACCTCGCAAATTAATGTTTATACCTTTACTATTATACTCCATTTTCCTCGTTTTGTAAACCCTTCGGGAAAGACGTGCCGATTTTCGCAAAAAAGACGGGCACGCGTCAAGAAAAGCGTGCCATTTATTGTCAATGTCTCGTCTAATTTCTTGTTGTCTTTAAGTATCATCCGTTCCACGCAGCGCCTGCTTGATCTCTTTTACCGTATATCCGTATCGCACAAGTGATGCTACAAAGCGTGCCACAGCATGATCCTCATCGGGCACCACCATACGGCGCTTTTTTATCAAATTCGCGCACCGTAAAGGGGCATTTTCGGATTTCAGAAGTGCCTCCACAGCCGCGATCGCCTCAGCGCCGTAGCCCTTGGCACGCACATCGGCAAGAATTCGCCGATCTCCCCACAGCTTTCTAAGCCCCTTATGCGCTTCAGACAGTGCACCCTCCTGCTCAAAAAGGCAGCCGCGTGCAAAAAGCGCTTCCACAGCCGCCTCGGCAATATCCTTTTTTATGCCGCGTTGCAGCATTTTTCTCACCAGCTGAAGGCGAGAGGCCGAGCCCGCACCAAGAAAGCGAAGCCCCATATCCATCGCCTTTGTCATTTGTGCTTCCCTTACAAAAAAGGCATATTGCTCCTCAGCAAGTGTCCCAAGGCGGGGCGTAGCAGGAAGGCGTGCCGTAAAAACAGCCAAAGCCTCGTCACGCCCCCCGCACTCACTCTCAACTCTTATCATAAGTAGCAAACGCGCACCGCCATCGGCGGCGCGCATACTACGTAAAATAAAACGATCAGTCGTCATTGCCCATCTTCAGCGCTTGCAGATCAAAATCCTCCTCATCCTCGTCATCCACCTCAAAGGAGTCATCTGTCAGCTCTAAGCTATCAAAGCGGGCGCGGATCTTTGCATCGATCTCCGAAAAGAGCGCAGCATCCCCCTCCAGCAGCTTGCGGATATTGTCCTTGCCTTGTCCTAGTCGCTCACCGTTATAGGAGAACCACGAGCCACTTTTTTGGATCACGTCAAGCGCAAGGCCAATATCCACCAGCTCGCCTGCGCGGGAAATGCCCTTGCCGTAAAGAATATCAAATTCTGCCACGCGGAACGGGGGCGCAACCTTGTTTTTAACGATCTTACATTTCACGTGATTACCGTAAATATCGTTTCCGTTCTTAAGCTGCTCCGTCTTGCGCACGTCAATGCGCACGGATGCATAAAACTTAAGTGCGCGACCGCCCGTTGTGGTCTCGGGGTTGCCGTACATGACGCCAACCTTCTCACGCAGCTGATTGATGAAGATGACCACGGCATTGCTTTTTGAGATCACTGCCGAGAGCTTACGCATTGCCTGTGACATCAGGCGTGCCTGCACGCCCACCTGCGATTGACCCATATCGCCCTCGATCTCCTGGCGGGGGACCAGTGCTGCCACCGAGTCGATGACAACCACGTCAACCGCGCCCGAGCGCACCAGCGCCTCGGTAATATCAAGTGCGTCCTCACCGCAATCGGGCTGAGAAACGAGGAGATTGTCGATATCCACCCCAAGCGCCTTGGCATAAACGGGATCGAGCGCGTGCTCCGCATCTATAAACGCGGCTTGCCCCCCTGTTTTTTGCACCTCCGCCACAATATGCAGTGCAACCGTGGTCTTGCCCGAGGATTCAGGGCCAAAGATCTCAATAATTCTGCCGCGCGGCACACCGCCGATGCCAAGCGCCATATCAAGGGAAAGCGAGCCTGTATGCACAGCCTGCACCTCCATATGCGTATTTTCGCCCAGCTTCATGATCGTGCCCGCACCAAAATCGCGCTCTAACTGCTTAATGGCGGTCTCCAGCGCCTTTTTGCGCTCACCCGCATCCGCACCTGCAAGGGAAACGGTGGTCTTTTTTGAGGTTGCCTTCATAATTATATCCTGCCTTTCGCACTTTTCTTAAATGATGACGCACAAATCAGTCCGTGCGCCGTTGTTGATATCATTATACAGGCTCTTATGTCACTTGTCAATAGGTTTTGGATATATTTTTTCCAAAAGCGGAAATATTTTTTTATTAACTCTTTTAATTTTTTACTTTAGTACTTATTTTTTTCGTCAAAAGGCAATTGTACCATCTCGGTTTGCGCGCACGCGCGCTCACGCGCATACGCGTATATTTATTAAAATGTATTTGCGGCGTCGCCAGCCGCAAAAAGTTTTTTGCATTTAGCAAGAAAGTTATTCCAAATTCAAATTTAAATTTTCCAAATTTCGTTTTCGAATTTTAACTATTTTCTAAAAACAGGGCGTTTGCGGATGCAAACGCCCTGTTTTGTGTTTTTTGCCCCTTTAATCAAAGGTGATGGTCATATCAAAGCTTTTTTCATCTCCTGCCGCCATACGGAACATATTGTTCTTCTCCTCAATGGCATAAGCCCCCTCGTAGGATGCCATACCGTGCCACGGCTCGACGCAAACAAACGCGCCGCCATTATCCGAGGACCAAACACCAACGTAAGGCACATTGCCGTACATGACAGTCACCTTATGCGCTGCCTTGTCGGATCTAAGCGTCACACTGCCGGGCACACCCGTCAAAAACACGCCGTCGATGAGGAAAAGCTCGTGCGACAGCATCAGCTTTTTCCCATCCACAAGATCGTAAGGTGCGCGTTTGCCGCTATCGCACATCTCCTCGGTGAACACCACTGCATCGGGCGAGCATTTTTCGCCAAACTCAAGATACCAGTCAGTATATTCGCCCTCGCCGCCAAGCGGCACGTTGAAGCCGGGGTGCGCGCCCACAGTGGCATACATCATCTCCTTGCCTCTGTTCTCGACAGTTGCCTTACATTCAAGCCGATTTTCAACCAATCGATAGCTGACAGAAAAGGCAAAGTCAAAGGGATAGCACGCGCGGGTCTGCTCGTTTGGTAAAAGAAGCAGCTTTATCGCGGTATCACTCACCGAAACCGCTTCAAACACACACTTTGAGGCAAAGCCGTGCTGCCCCATTTGATAGGTCTTGCCACGATAGGTATATTGCTTTTGGTATAGGTTGCTGCAAATAGGAAAGAGCCAGGGCGAGGTATCCTCCCAATAGGCAGGATCGCGCTGCCACAAATATTCACAGCCATCGGTGTTTGAAACACAGGAGCGCAGCTCCGCGCCCCGTGCGGCGATCTTCACCGTCAGGGCTTCATTTTTTAAAGTGTAGATCATAATTCGTTCCTTTATGGCAGAGTGCGGCACGAGCACAAGCTCGTGCCGTCAAAATATTATGCTATATCATCCTTTTTGCGCAGGATGCGCGAGCTGTTGAGAAGCACCGCAAACGCACCCACGTTATGCAAGATCGAGCCGGCTAAGGCGCTGATCACGCCAAAGGCAGAAAGGCTCATCATCACGGCAGTGATGCCGATGGAAAGGACCAGATTTTGATAGATCGTACGGCGGGTCTTTGTAGCAAGTGACACCACAAAGGGGATATTCATCAGATTATTGTTCATCAGCGCGATGTCTGCCGAATCAATGGCAAGATCAGAGCCCATCGCGCCCATTGCAATACCAACGTGTGCCTCGCGCAGGATCAACGCATCGTTGATGCCGTCGCCAACGGCGAGCACGCGACGCTCGCCCTTCGAGATCTCGTGAAGACGTGCGAGCTTATCCTGTGGCAAAAGCTTTGCATACACCTCGTCGACACCAACGGTCTTTCCGATCACTCTTGCAGGCTCCTCGCGGTCACCTGTTAAAATAACGCTGTGCGAAACGCCAAGCCGGCGAAGCTCACCCACGCTTGCAGCCGCATTTTCCCTTACGGTATCGTTAAAGCAAAGTGCACCCAACAGCTGCTTATCCAAGGCAACGTAGCTAACGCTCCCCGTTAAATAAAGTGGAAAGTCGGCAGGGATCTCGCATCCAATGCCTTCCAGCCATTCGCGTCGGCCAAAGCGATACACGTGCCCATCTTCTGCGTTCTTTGCCTCTACGCCACCCCCTGAAACCTCCTGCACCTCAAGGGTGGCATTAAAGTCAAGGTCCTTAGTCGCCTGCACAACCGCGCGAGAAACGGGGTGATTTGACCCAACAGCTACCGAGGCGGCGGCCGCGAGCAACGCTTCCTCACTCACATCGCCGTACGGGAACACCGCATCCAGTGAAAGCTCGCCGCAGGTCACCGTGCCTGTTTTATCAAAGACCACCGTGTCGATCTCGGTCAGCTCCTCGATAAACTTAGAGTTTTTGATGAGAATACCGCGCTTGGTTGCAACCGAAAGCGCCGCGATCATAGGTGCCGAGCTGACCAGCATCTGCCCGCAGGGGCAGGACACCACCAAAACCGCGATCGCCTTTGCGATATCCGCGCTGATCAAGGCAACCGCGCCCGCCACGGCAAGCACAAAGGGTATGTAGTAGCCAAGAAAACGGTCCGTCAGGCGAGATTCGGGCACGGAAATATCCTCAGACTGCTCAAGGAGCTTGAGGATCTTTGAAAATGAGGTATCCACGTGCTCGCGCTTCACCTCCACCACGATCCTGCCCGTGAGATTGACCGTTCCCGCATATACGGGATCGCCCACTGCCGCATGCGCCGGCTGCGGCTCACCCGTCATAGACTTTTGGTCAATATCGGTCTCACCCGAAAGCACCACGCCGTCAATGGGAATACCCGCACCCGGCTTGATCACGATCTGCTGCCCGACACTAAGAGTGTCCACGTGCACCTCGATCTCCTTGCCGTCGCGAAGCAGTAGCGCGGTGGTCTGCTGCATTTTTTTAAGCCCCTCGATCACGTCACGCCCGCCCATAATGCTACGCTCCTCAAGCAGGTGCACGACGTTTAGGATCAGCGGGATCAAGAGCGCGAGGATCAGCTCCTCGTTAAACACGCACGCGATAATGGCGATGCCCACAAGGATCTCCATCGCGTTGGTAAGATTTTTCGTAAAAAGTCCTTTAAGCCCCGCAAAAATCACGGGCACGCCCTCGATCGTCACGCCGACAAGATACAAAAGCCGCGGCACGATCTGATGCTGTCCCTTTAAAACGTAGGTGTAAAAAAGTCCCACAAAAAGGCACACCAGCGTAATGATGCCGCAAACGATATCCCTTGCCAGCTTCTTGCGTCCTCTTTCGGTGAGATTGTCCCGCGAGAGGGCCTCAAGGCTGTTACGGCCCATATTATCAATATTTTCCATAAAACCTCCGATCCCTTGCGGCTAAGGATCAATAAATATCTTACTGTCGCCGTCCTGCACGATGTAGACCTTTTTCAGCTTTTCCATAAACTGAACGGTCTTTGCAGAATATATGCGCGTGCGCACGACCTCGGGATTCGCCTCGTATTCCTCAAGCACGCCCCAAAACTCCGCAAGATCGGCGGTTGCCTCCGCGATCATAGTCGCGCGATTGGAATTGGCATCGGCAATATGCGAGGTTGCAGTGGATCTTGCAGCAGGCAGCAGCGTTTCGCGATATTGGATCGCGCGCTCGATCATCGTGGTTGCCTGCACCGTTGCCGCATTCACGGATTCGTAGACCTCGCGTACCTCCTCGGGCATTGCAACGTCGGTAAGCTCAAGTGTGGTAAGCGAGACGCCTGCGCCCATAAGCGTCAGCTTTTCGTTGGCGCGGGCAAGCACCGCGGTCATATAGGCATCCTTGCCGCTTGTGAGCAGCTCATCCACGTCAACACGCGCCGCTTCGTTTAGCATTGCCGTGCTCACGGCATTGTTGATAACCGAGGACATATCCTGCACGTAAAGCGCATACGCAATGGGATCTGTGATCATGTACTTGACCGAAGCGGAGATCACCGCAACGTTTTGGTCACCCGTAATAACATAGCCACCCTGTGCGGTAGCGGAGGTGGTCGCGGCATCGGTATAATGCGTGGTCACGCTTTGCTCCATCACACTGCCCGTGGGCACGATGATGACCTCGTCAATAATATAGGGAAAAGCGAACATAAGCCCTGGCTCATGCACCTGCTCCTCGTAGCTATCTCCCACAAGGCGACCAAAGCGAAGCACCACTGCCACGTTGCCGCTTTCTACCACGCGAAGACCCGAAAAGAATATGCCGATGATCACAACGATGACCAGTATTAGAAAATATTTTGTAACCGTTTCAAGAACGTCGGCAAAGAGTGTTTTTTGTTTCATAGGCACTCTCCTCACGGTGTGGTGGTGCCGCCCGCACCCGCATATTCCTCAATGAGCTCGGAAACGGCGGCGATCAACGCCTCACGGTCCTGCTGGTTCAGCTGCGTCAAAATATAAGTAAGATCGTTGATAACGGTGTTATTGCCCTCTACCTCCATATATTTGGAATATTCGGTGAGAATGTTAAAGGGATACTCATTTGCCTTTACTACCAAAATGGTAGAGCTGTTAACAGAGGATACGACGGTATCAAGATTTTTTAGGAATTGGTAAAGCTCAATATTTGCCGCCTGCGCTTCAGCGTAGATCCGTGCCACCTCGGTTTCGGTTTGGGCGCGAATGGCAGCGGCATCGGTCACGCCCGTGCCTACGATCACAGAAGCATCTGTTTCGGCATCGGTGGTGATCTTATTTGCCTGCATTTCGGCATCGGCAATGATCTTATCTATATCCTTTTCACGGTCCGCACGCATCTGCTCAAAAACGGCCTCTAAGTTGTTGCTCGGCAGCGACAGGCGCAGGATGCTCACGTCCACTACGTTGATGCCGTAGTTGGCAAGACAGTTATCGCGCACACGCGTGAAGATCTCGTTTTGGATCTCGTCGATCTTGATCTTTTCCGTTTCAAGGGACACCAAGGCACAGAGCTCGTATGCACCCATTGTGCTGTTCGTAGCGCTTGCGATCTGCGCCTTGATGTAAGAGTCTGCCATTCCCTGTGCACCCACGCTGTTGTGGTAAAGGACAGGGTCGGCGATCTCATAGACCACGTAAGACTGAATGATGATATTGCGCTTATCCTTGGTGGTGGTCTCAAGCTTGTTGGATTCCATCGTGATCAGGCGATCATCGTAGGTCACAACGGTTTCAAAGGGCCACGGAAGCTTCATATAAAGTCCCGCTTCATCGGTCTGGGTCCGTACCGCGCCAAAGCGCAGCACCACCGCACAGCTCCCCTCACGCACCTCATAGGTAAAGCCAAACCAGAAAAGGACCAAAAGGACGACCGCTGCGGTAACGTATTTGGCAGCTCTGCCCGCCACGCGAGAGAAACGCCCGGTTTTAGCGTCGGCTTCCTTTGCCTTGCCTGCCTTCAGCGTGTCGGCTCTTACCTCTTCGCGCACGTCGGATGCGCTTTGCGAATTTACTTTTCTCTCGGTGCTCGGCTTTTTATTTAACTTTTTCTTATTCTTACTCATAGCGTTCCCCTCACTTCGTGCCACCGGAGCCAATGCTGCCGATGTATATGTTTTCGGTATTGACGCCCTCGCCCACAATGATAAGCTTGGCATCCGAATATGCCTCGGTAATGGCTTGCATGTATTTGTAATAACGGTACTCGTCCGAATAGGCGTTATCCGCCTCAACGCTTGCCATGAATTCAGCAACCGAAGCACGCGCACGTGCCACCTCGTTGTGATGATTTATGTTGGCAAGAGCCACCTCGTTATTAGACTGCACATAAGCCAGCGACACACGCTGAATGGCGTAGCCCTGTGCCTCGAGGATCATTTTTTGCGCCTCGATCTCAGCGCTGATCAACGCCTGATAGGCATCCGCGATCTCCACGGGCGGGTGAATACTCTCAAGCACCACGCTCACGACCTCAATACCCGTATTATACCGCTGCATATACACCGACAGCTCCTCACGAAAGCTCTCGGCAAACACCGCACGGTCAGCAGCGAGCATCGCATCAAGATCACTGGTGATGGTGCGCGCCGTTACGATCTCGTAAGAGGCAGAGCTCATCAAAAGCTCAGGGTTTGCGTTGCCCGTAAGATAGGCACGCAGGTCTCCGATACGGTACATCACACGCAGGTTAACGGAAACCAGCTCGTTGCCGCCACCCAGCAGCAGACGGTATTCCTCGCCGCCGTGTGCCTCGGTCCAAATGTTATCAGCATCACCCTCGGCAATATATCCCACCGTCATTTTATTTACGGTTTTTGTGTCATAAACCTCCACCTTGTCAAAGGGCCAAGGCAAAGTAAAATGAAGCCCGGGGGAGAGTGTTTCATCCTGTAGCTTGCCAAAGCGGTAATGTGCACCCTCTTGATTAGAGCTCACAAGCACCACTCCCGTCACACACCACAACAGCACCAACGCTCCAAGCAAGGCATACGGCAGAGCACGCTTGACCATTTGAATGCTCCAAAGGGAACGCATGCTAATGCCTGTGTTTTTTTCAAGATACGTAAGAATGCCAAGGTCGCCACCCTCTACGCCCGGCGCGGGTGCAGCGATCTCGGGTGCGATCGCAAACTCCCGCCGCACCAAAACGACGAAAAGTGAGATCAGAACGAAAACAGCCTTATATACAAATAGGATCGACAGGATAACGATGATCCATTTCGAGAAATCGTAAAGACCGATAAGGCTGATCCATACCGACAAAATGACCGGCACAAGAGCAATGCGTCCCAGCAAAAAGGCACTCTGCAAATTCCGCAACAGCGCAACGTCATATCTGACGCTTTCCGCATCCTCACATTCCTCGGTATCAGCAGGCACACGGTGCTTGCACCATTTGCCAAGCACGATGAATATCACAAACAACGCACCAAGCAAAACAAGCACAAAATAATTCAGCTTACTCGCATATGAGATGCTCCGCAGCAGACTGAAAAATACCACGCTGATCGCGACCGTTGTCAAGATTATCATAGCGGAAATGAGGGCTGTGCGATTTTTTGAAAAGAAGCGTTTTACGGACAGCTTCGCACGCCTTGTCCCGGCGGCAAGCCACAAGAGTGCTCCCTTGGTTTTTTTGTCTTGCGTTTCCGGATTTTTCTCCTCGTTTGTTGCATCCTCCGTCAAGGGCGAAACGGGCGGGGGCAACGGCTCTTTTGCTCGCGGGATCAACAGCAGCAAGTTGATCGCCACAGGCAACAGCAGCAGCAGCCCGAGTAAAGCAAGCGGCAAGAAGTAGCATATTTGCAAATAAAGCACCAAAAGCAGTGCGGCGCCAAGTGCCAGGCACGCAAGAGATGCAAGTGCTACGTATCTTGCCCCCGTAAGATGCTTGCGGGGTTTTGGACTCATAGTATTACCTCCATAATAAGCAGCTCGTGTCGAACGAAGAGCTATAGTAAAAAGCAAAAATCGGCAATTCGACATAATAATGTATAAATTAATTATAGCGTCGATATAACACTTTGTCAAGATGTAACAAAGATCTCTAAACTGTTAAAATATGACATTCCCGGACAGCAAAACGTGTGCTTGACAGCGCCTCGCTCATGCGCTATAATAGAAGCATACAAAAATGAAACGCGACTCGGCGCAGGCCATTCGTCACTGCGTCGCCGCAGGCGCTTGCCTTCGGTGGTGAGGAAAGCACGGTGCAAATCCGTCACAACAGCCATTGCCGTTACGTGGCCGCAAGGCCCCCAGTCGGAATGCTCACCGTTTCGTGCCGCAAAGGATCTCCGGGTAATGGGAGAGGTGGCGTTTCTTGTGAGCAGCGCTCCGATGCTCGCCTGTTTTTCGCACTCTCCGTTGGGGGGTGCTTTGTTTTTCGTTTTGTGTATAAAAAACGAAACGAAAAGAGGTAGAAAAATGAAGCAAAAAATTTCGTTCCGCGCACTGGCGTTGCTGCTTGCCATTTTGGCAATGGGTGTCCTTGTTGCCTGCGCCGACGTGGAAAAGACGGGAGATTGGGAAAATGCCGCTCACCTACGTGACGAGGAATTCGGAACAGGTGAGAAAACCATCACCCTAAAGGTAACGGCAGAGGAGCAAACGCTGACCTTTACCATTCATACCGACAAGGGCACGCTTGGCGAAGCCCTTAAGGAGCACGACCTGATCGTAGAGGATAACGGTCTTGTTACCACCGTCAACGGCATTTACGCCGACTGGGATAACGGCCAGTGGTGGTGGTGCCTTACCAAAAACGGCGAAATGATGCTTGTTGGCGTGAACGAGGCGACCGTAGCGGACGGGGAGCAATATGAATTCACCAAAAAAAGCGGCTTCTGATACGGGAAGCAACTTGCAAGGGGCAACGGAGCTGCCCCGCGCGAGCACTGCCAAAAAGGTAAAAAGGACGATTACGGTGCGGGAAATGGCAGTTTTTTCTATGCTGGGTGCACTGATGTACTGCTCAAAGCTCCTCTTGGAGTGGGCGCCAAATATTCATCTGCTTGCACTGTTTATCATTGCGTTCACCGTGGTCTACCGCGCAAAGGCACTGATCCCTATTTACATTTTCGTGCTGCTTTCGGGTCTACTTGGTGGCATTTCGATATGGTGGATACCCTATCTTTATATTTGGACGATCCTTTGGGGTGCGGCAATGCTGCTTCCCCGCCGTATGAACCCCAAAATAGCCGTGCCGGTCTATATCGCACTTGGCACACTACACGGGCTGCTTTTCGGCGTTTTTTGCGCCCCGTCCCAGGTCATTTTCTGGGGGCTTGACTTCAAGGGCACGCTTGCATGGATCGCCGCGGGCTTTTATTTTGACCTTTTGCACGGCATTGGAAATTTTGCCGCCTGCACACTAACGCTGCCGCTGATAAGGCTACTGGAAAGAATTGAAAAAAGGGCTGCCTCAAATTTGTAATTTGAGGCAGCCTCTCTCATTTTTTAGAGAACTTCGATCAGATAATGTGTTTGCGTGTTCCACACGTCGCCTTGGTGGGCTTCACCGCCGTGGCTCAGCACAAAATACATTTTGTTGTAGCTGTTGCCGCCGTTGTCGGTGATTATAAAGGTGTTTCCCTCTTGTGCGGTCAGGTATTTTTTTGCGGTCATAGTAAAGGAATATCTTTCGCCCGCGAGGCAGAGTGTCTTAAAAAGCCCCGTTTTCGCGTATTTTCTCTCAACGATCGGACTTGGTGCTTCGTCCACCTCCGTTTTATAATGGCTGGTATGCTCCTTAAGCGGTGGCATCATTGCCATATATGAGTTGTCAAGCTTACGGTCGCACAACCATTCCACCGTTTGGTCAACGCCTATACCGTCCGCACGAACAGTTATCTCCTTTTTATGCAGAAGCACTTGTTCAGTGGGGGCGCTTGGGTCAAAGCCCACAGAGTGCACGATCACCGCCAGAGTATCAAAGACCGTTTTTTCAGCAAGATCGCTAAGTGAGCGCGCCTCACCGTCCAGTACAATAGAAATGCTTTCATATCTTTCGTCGCCGTGCGCGATGCCACCGATAAAATCAGGTCTTTCAAGCAGGCGGATCGCCATTTCCCATTCGGCGCGCGGCTTTGTAAGCTGCGCCACGGGGAGCAGGGAATTATCGCAGTGATAAACAGGGCCAAGGCGCCATACATCGCAACCCTTGTCGTCACGAACCGAGTGAACGATAGTATAATCGATGTATCCGTTTTTGGCGGGCAAATACAACTTTAAGGCTTCGATTCCGTAATCGTCTGTTTTGCCCGGAACATATTGGCACACGGGGAGCTTTTGCTTAGGATCCATATGGATGTCCTCCGTTTGTAATTTGTTAGCACAAGGACTGCAATGCATTATAGTATTTAAGTCGCGTTTTGTCAAGTGGAGAAAAGAGATTGGTATACGCCAACTTTTCCCCTACGGGTCATCCTGAGCGAGGCAACAAAGCCGAGTCGAAGGATCTCCGAAAGTGCAAGTGGCACTTTCGGCGGTGTGTTAGCATCAACCTTTTTACAGTCCTAATGTAACATTTTGCCAAATAAGAAGTCTTGTGCAAACAAACCGCGGCGCGATCGACTTTATCGCGCCGAGATCCTTCGACTCGGCTTTGTTGCCTCGCTCAGGATGACCCATAAGAAGATTGTCGCCCGGTGTTCCGGAGGAGAAGTGCTAAAGCGTGAAAATTGCGTGGGCTCGCCCATTTCGGCACGCATGCCGAAATAAACAGAACGCCTCGGTGGCTAAACACCACCGTCGAAAAGCGAAACGGTATTCTTCCCGCCCTTGATTGCAACGCAATCAAGGGCATTTCTCGCCCCGTAATCCGCTCCAGAACGCAAAAAGAAGGACGCCACCCCGAATGGTGGTGCGAACAAATCACGGGGCTCGTCCACTTCAAGCGCCTGGCGCTTGAAGTAAACGATTGCCAAGACATTACTTGGCAATCTCCCTGCGGGTTCTCGCCCCCGTAATCCACTCCAAAACGCAAAAAGAAGGACGCCCGTTTGGGCGTCCTTCGCGTTTTGGAGCGGATTACGGGGCTCGAACCCGCCACCTCGACCTTGGCAAGGTCGCGCTCTACCAAATGAGCTAAATCCGCAAAACCGATCACTCGGTTTATGGTGCCTCCGGTCGGAATCGAACCAACGACACGGGGATTTTCAGTCCCCTGCTCTACCAACTGAGCTACAGAGGCAAGATGGCGACCCGGATGGGACTCGAACCCACGACCTCTAGCGTGACAGGCTAGCGTTCTAACCAACTGAACTACCGGGCCGGATCATCGCAGGAACGGTATTCCGAACCGGCGACTTTGATATTATATCACAGGGCTTTCCTCTTGTCAACACTTTTTTGTAAGTTTTTTGGGATTTTTTTAAGAGCTTTCGATCTCCTGCTTCCCAAAAACGTAGTCGTTGCCGCAAAAATGGCAGTGCACACAAAGCTCCTCGGGCTTTCCTTCTGCCACCTGCTCGGCTAGCATTTCGGCAAGATCCTTTTTGCCAATGGCGTGCAGCGCCTCGCTGATTCGTGCGCGCGAGCAGGTGCAGCGGTATGCCACGTCAAGCTCGTCAAAGAGGTCGTACTCAATGCCGTCAAGGGCAATGGCGGCAAGCTCCTCAAGGGTAGCACCGCGGTCAAGCAGCGCAGAGATATTGGTAAGAGATGCTGCATTCTTCTCAAGCTGGTCTATCACCGCGCTGTCGGCAAAGGGCAGCAGCTGTACCAGTACGCCCCCCGCGGCGCGGCAGGTGCAGTCAACGTCAACCAGCACACCCAGAGAAAGGAGCGTTGGCACCTGCTCACTTTCGGCATAGTAGGCGGCAATATCCTCTGCGATCTCACCGCTGACAAGCGGCACGGTACCGTGGTAGGGCTCTTTGCCGCCAATATCCTTAACAACCGTCATCGTGCCCTTTCCCACAGCACCGCCCACGTCAAGCTTGCCGTTCTTTTTAAGTGGCAGATCGGCAGTTGGATTTTGCACGTAGCCGCGCACGTTGCCAAGGTAATCCGCCGTGGTGATGAGCTTGCCAAGGGCACCGTCCCCCGAGAGAGTAACAGATAAAACGTCCGTTTTCTCCCCCAGCATACAGCCCATAAGCGAGCCGGCCGTCAGCAGTCTGCCAAGTGCGGCGGTGGCTGTTGGAGAGGTTTGATGAATGCGGATCGCCTCGTTGACGATCGCCCTTGAATCGATTACGTGAATGCGCGCACTGCCGTCCCTTGTCATGCCGCGCAGGATGGTTGAATTTTTCATAGCTTCCTCACTTTTTACAAATCGCTTTGATAAACCAGCGCTCGGCTGTGTCGTGCGGCGCGCCAAAATCGGTATCGCCATAAAACGCAATATCCGAAAAGCCCGCGCGCTGCAGCGCAGCGGTCAGCTCCTCCTTGCTATAGCAGCGCTCGGTCTGCTCCTCGTCAGTACGGGTGTAGCTTCCGTCCTCGTTTTGTGAAAACACCGAGAGATAAAAGCGGCAAAGCTCCGTATCCCCCGAGTATTCGTTTTGCCAGCCGCAATAGTATTGCTCATTTTCAAGAACGTAGGCGTTATCTCCAAAAACGTGCCTGAATTTATAGGGAGTGTTTACATCAAACAAAAAAATGCCATCGGGGTCAAGATAATTGTGCACTAAGGAAAAGCAACGGTCAAGATCGCCATCCTCCGTTAGGTAATTGACGCAATCAAGCGTGCTGACCACAGCGCCTACCGTGCCATACAGCTCAAGATCGCACATATCCTGCTGTAAGAGCAGGATGTCCGCCTCCGGCGCTTCACTTTTGCGTGAAAAAGCGTGCGTTAGCATTTGCGCACTGCCATCAACACCGATCATATCGTAGCCGCGCTTAGCCAGCTCCACCGTCATTTTTCCTGTGCCGCAGCCAAGGTCAAGGACAAGTCGGGGCGAAAGACCGGCACGGTGAAATGCCGCCTCATAAAACGAGGCGATCTTTGCATAATCCACGTCCGCATTCAGTGCATCATAAGCGGCGGCAAGTGCCACGTAAGCTTCCATGCGACCCTCTCCTTTCGCGATTTTCTTATTATATTGTAGCCCATTTGTGCTATAAAGTAAAGTGCTTTTTTGAAAATTCCCCAAAAATACGGTCAATGTCGCCCGCACCCATCACCACGAGGAGATCTCCCGGCATCAGCTCTCTTGTAAGCGCGACGGCGGTGTCGGCAAGCCCCCCTGCGTACGTTGCGCGCTCTCCCACACCCTTCGCTAAGCGCGCGGCGCTCATATCAAGGGTGTTTTGCTCGCGTGCGGCATAGATATCGGCGATAAACACGCGATCGGCAAGGGAAAGTGCCGCAATGATCTCCTCAAAAAAAGCCGCCGTGCGGGAATAGGTGTGCGACTGAAACAGCGCGAACAAGCGCCCCGTGCCGCACATCTCGCGTGCCGTGGCAAGCGTGGCGGCGATCTCGCTTGGATGATGTGCATAGTCGTCAAACACGGCAGCGCCACAGAGCCTGCCGCGATATTCCATGCGACGGGCGGCACCCTGAAAGCCGTGGAGCGCCACTAAAATGTCGGATAGGGGAACTCCGGAAAGTGCCGCGGCTGCAGCCGCAGCCAGGGCGTTTTTGACGTTATGAACTCCTGCCACGCGCAAGCGCACGTGCCCCGCACACCCGTGTGGCGTTGCAAGATCAAAGTCGGCAAATCCATTCGTTATGTGTAGCTGCTCGGGGTGATAATCGGCACGGGGTGACAGCCCAAAGGTGGTGCGCGCTACGTGCGGTGGCACGGCGGCGTGAAGCGCGGGATCGTCCTCGGGCAGGACCACGCGCGCAGCTTTGGCGGCAAATGCGCCAAAGGATCTAAGCAGTGCTTCGTTGCTCCCAAAAAAATCCACGTGGTCAAGCTCCGCGTTGAGGATCACGGCAAGGGTGGGCGAAAGAGATAGAAAGGAGTTTTTATATTCGCACGCCTCAAAAATAAAGTCGCTCCCGCCGCTTACTGTAAAGGATGCGCCAAAGCGAGGCATCACCGCGCCGCAGACCGTGTTTGGCGCGCGTCCGGCCACGTGAAAGATCTCCCCCAGCATTGCCGTAACGGTGCTTTTTCCGTGGCTGCCCGCCACGCCGATGCGTGATGGGTAACCCGACATAAGATACCCCAAATAATCTGCGCGGGAAAAAAGGGGCAGCCCCATCTCGCGCGCCGCCGCAAATTCGGGGTTGTCGGGGGAGATGGCAAGCGTGTAGATCACGGCATCAACCCCCGCCATTTGTGCCGCATCGTGCTGGGGGCAAACTGTGACACCTGCGCGGCGCAGACGGGTGATATTTTCATTATTGCCAAGATCTGACCCTGCCACAAAAAAGCCTCGCGCACGGGAGAGCAGTGCGAGTGCGCACATATGGATACCGCCGATGCCAATGAACCACAGCCTTTTTTTGCCAAGAAGCGCCGCCTCGATCTCGGCGGGAGTGTGATGCGTATTATCAACAGACATGTCGATTTCTCCTAATTTTATGTAAAAAATATCGAAAAAACTGGCTAAAATGCAGGCTTTTTCACAAAACGTACACAAAGTGATTGAATAACTTCCACAAAAATACTTTATACTAAGCCTATGCCAGAAATGCCATGTATCGTGACAAAAAACTTCAAGGAGGCAATAAAAATGCAGATCACCGATATTAAGGTTCGTAAATTGTTTGACGAGGGTCCTATGAAGGCCGTGGTTTCCGTTACCTTTGACAGTCAGCTTGCCGTGCACGACATCAAGGTCATTCACGCAAGGGACCGCTTCTTTATCGTAATGCCCAGCCGCAAAAACCCCGATGATACCTATCGCGATATCGTCCATCCCATCAACGCACAGTTCCGCGCCACGCTTGAGGATGCCGTGATCGCTGCCTATGAGGAGGCGCTTGCCGCCGCGGCGGAAGCACCCGTGGAAGAGATCATCTCGGAGGGTGTAGAGCCTGCACCGGTAATTTAATATCTAATAAAGGAGGGCTGCCCTAACGCTTGCGTTAAGGCGCCCCTCTTTTTAACAAACTGTGAAAAACCCGAATTTTCATATTGACAATAGGGCACTTTTGTGATAAAATTTTACTGTAAATATCAGCAAAGGAGATTTTCCTATGAAAAGAATCACCACCATTGAGACCAAGGATATTGCAAAGACCGTTAAGACCGGTGGCTGCGGCGAGTGCCAGACCTCTTGCCAGTCCGCCTGCAAAACCTCTTGCGGCGTTGCAAATCAGCAGTGCGAGAACAAGTAATTGTTTCACACATAAAACGCTGCCCCGCGGGCAGCGTTTTATATTTGTTTTGGAGGGAATATGGTACATCAGTATAAATTAAACGGATACAATATCGTGCTCGATACTGCGAGTGGCTCTGTGCACGCGGTGGACGAGGTGGCGTATGATATCATCGAGCTGTATGAAAAGGCAGAGCGTGAGGAGATCGTTTCGGCGATGCTCAAAAAATACGGAGACCGTGAGGACGTGACGCGCGAGGAGATCCTCTTGTGCCTTAATGACGTAGATGCGCTGAAGGCTGCGGGAAAGCTGTTCTCGAATGACCCCTACGAGGGGCTGGCTTACGAATATAAAGCTAAGGGTAGCGTGGTAAAGGCGCTTTGCCTGCACGTGGCGCACACGTGTAATCTTTGCTGTGAATATTGCTTTGCGGGTCAGGGCAAATATCAGGGCAAGGATGCCTTGATGAGCTTTGAGGTCGGCAAGCAGGCACTTGATTTTCTCATTGCAAATTCGGGCACGCGCCGCAATTTAGAGGTGGATTTCTTCGGCGGAGAGCCGATGATGAATTTTGACGTGGTGAAGCAATTGGTGGCGTACGCGCGCGCGGTCGAAAAGGAAAAGGGTAAAAATTTTCGCTTTACCTTTACCACCAACGGCGTGTTGCTTGACGACGAGGTGATGGAGTTTCTCAATCGCGAGATGAGCAACGTGGTGCTCTCGCTTGACGGCAGAAAGGAAGTGAACGACCACTTCCGCAAAAATGCCGCGGGCAAGGGCAGCTACGACACCATCGTGCCGAAATTTCAAAGGCTGGTGGAAAAGCGGGGCGGCAAGGGCTATTACGTGCGCGGCACGTTTACCCATCATAACGTGGATTTTACAAACGATCTTTTACATATGGCGGATCTTGGCTTCACTGAGCTTAGTATGGAGCCTGTGGTCTGCCCCCCGAACGACCCGTACGCATTAACCGAGGAGGATCTGCCAAAGCTTTTCGAGCAGTATGAGATCCTTGCCCTTGAAATGCTAAAGCGTGAAAAACAGGGCACACCCATTACCTTTTATCACTATATGCTTGACCTTAAAAACGGTCCTTGTATTTACAAGCGCATCACGGGCTGCGGCTCGGGGACTGAATATATAGCGGTAACGCCCGCGGGTGAGCTATACCCCTGCCACCAGTTTGTAGGGGATGAGAAATATAGGCTTGGCGACGTGTGGAACGGCGTTGACAACACTGCCGTGCAGGACGAATTCCGCCATTGCAACGCCTATGCGCGCCCCGAATGCCGCGAGTGCTGGGCAAGGCTGTATTGCTCGGGCGGTTGCGCCGCGAATGCCTATCACGCAACGGGCAGCATCGGTGGTGTTTATGAATACGGCTGTGCGCTTTTCAAAAAGCGCATTGAATGTGCCGTAATGATGCAGGTCGCAAGATCGGAGCAGGTATGAAAACGCCGATCGCTGATTTTGTGCACCGCTATGCTGCGCAAGGCGGCGCGCGCTTTCATATGCCGGGACACAAGGGCAGACCCCTCCTTGGCGCAAAAGATGCCGATACGGGGCGAGATTTCTCCTACTCGGAGCAAATGGATATCACCGAGGTGTTGGGTGCTGACGTATTGCACGATGCCACGGGCATTATAGAGGAAAGCGAGTGTAATGCTACCACGCTTTTTGGCAGCCGACACACCTTTTATTCTACCGAGGGTGCAACCCTTGCGGTGCAGGCGATGCTTGCGTTGGTTGCAATGGAGCTGCCGCGTGGCACACGTGTCCATTTTTTGGCGGCGCGAAACGCGCATAAGTCCTTTCTTTACGGTGCGGCGCTCCTTGATGCGGACCTGACGTGGCTGTATCCTGCGCGTGCAGCGCACCTGTGTGAATGTCCTCTCACGCCCGACGACGTAAAAAATGCCTTAAAACGGTGTGAAAAGATGCCGCACGCGGTGTATCTCACCTCGCCCGACTACCTTGGAAACGTGGCGGACGTTGCGGGCATTGCTGCGGTATGTGACGAATACGGGGTGCCGCTTCTGGTAGACAACGCACACGGTGCATATCTTGCGTTTACCGCGCCCGCTTGTCACCCTCTTGCGCTTGGCGCGGCGATGTGCGCCGATTCCGCACATAAAACACTGCCCGTGCTAACAGGTGGCGCATATTTGCATATTTCAAAAAAAGCCCCCCAACGGTATGTGGAAAATGCGAGAAACGCGCTATCTCTTTTCGCTTCCACCAGCCCCTCGTATCTTATTTTGCGCTCGCTTGATCTTTGCAATGCCTATCTTGCAAGGAATTATACCCAGCGCCTCACCACGTGCATTGCGCACGTTTCTCACGTTAAGAACGCGCTTGCCGCCCACGGCTATACTGTTTTAGAGGGAGAGCCGTTGAAGATCGTCATCAAGGCGGGGGAGAGTGGCTATACGGGTGAGGCACTTGCGGACGTTTTGCGAACGCACGCAATAGAGCCTGAATTTGCCGATGGGGAGTATTTGGTGCTGATGTGCACACCCGAGAACAGCGCCGAGGAGATTGATCGTTTGTGCGCGGTGCTTTGCACGTTGCCGATAAATGATCCAAAGCCCGCGCTTTTGGTGTCAAAAATTCGCCCCGTGCCCGTGCTTACGGTGCGCGAGGCGCTTCTCTCACCCACCGAATCCGTGCCCATAGAGGAAGCGTTGGGGCGCATCGCTGCCGCGCCCGCGGTATCCTGTCCACCCGCTGTACCCATTGTGGTGGCAGGTGAGCGCATCGAAGCGGACGCCGTTTTGCTGTTTGCGCACCACGGCATTGATGCGGTTACGGTTGTAAAAGAATGAGAACAAAAAAGGCTTGGTGCGCCAAGCCTTTTTTGTTCTAAATTTATGACAACTCCATATCCGCAAAAACGGGCAGGTGATCGGAGGCGACGACTACGGGTACCGTTACGCTCTCGGCGCGAATATCACCTCTGGTGAAAATGTAGTCGATCTTTTTGCGCGGCGCATCTGAAGGGTGGGTCAGCGGCATGCCCTTGCAAAGTGCGGCGGTGTCGGAAAACATCTTAGCGAGGCGTGTGTAGTGAACGGAATTGGGGGTAATGTTAAAATCGCCCAGTAAAACGATAGGTCCGCTTATGACGGCAGCCTCCTTTAGCACCGTGTCAACGGCAAGCGCTTTTTCGTCGTCACGCAAACCAAAATGGCACACCATTACCGTCAGGTCCCTGCCGTTTACGTCGAGGGTGGCGATCAGAAGAACACGATCCTCATAGAAGCGGGCATCCGGGGAGCGCACCTCCTCTGGGATCACCAACGGAATCATCCGCGTCGTTCGGATGGGAAATTTTGAAAGCAGCCCGTTGCCGTACTCGCCTTTCTTGGTGTATATGGCGCGTGCAAAAGTGTGGTAGGGGTAGCCAAGCATTTCACATAACTGGCGGGGCTGATTGCCAAAGCGGCTCTCCTCGTTGCCGTAAATTTCGTTGAGCGCGCAAACGTCGGGAGCAAACTCGCGCAAAACGGCAGCGATAGCCGAAAGATCTACCGTGATCTCGCCTGTTTCAAGACGCTTTTTGTACAGCACGCCATGCTGAAGATTGTAGGTGCCTATTTTTAGCTTTATGGTACTCATTTTGTATCCTCCTTGCTTTGAAAAAGTTGAAGCTGATCGTAAAGCTTGCCGCGGTTATCTGCTGAGCGCAGCATAGAAAGTGGGCGAACGGGGCTTTTAAATATGCGTCCAAGCACCCAAAGCGGCACGAAGATGGCAAGCAAGGGAGGGCACTTTTCTGTCACGTGCCATTTTCCCTTGCATTTTTGTACCACGCCCGAGAGGGCGGTCGCCAGCGCTCCCTTGCCGGGGGTTCGGTGAAGCGTTACCACACCGCTGCCCGCATATGCGGCATTGTTGCCAAAATTCCCGCTTGCCATAAAGTCGGCAAATAAAGCATCGGAAAGCTCGATTTCATCACTTGGGAAGGGGCAGCGCTCGGGTGGCAGTCCAAGGTGGCTCACAGCCCCCACGGTCACAGCCTTAGCAAAGCGGTAAAGTCCAAGCTCCTCCAGCGCCGCAAGCAGACGCGGCGTTTCTTCCTTTTTCAGCTCCTTTGCCACAAAAAGTGCCCAGTCGCACACCTGGCGAAGACCAAGACCGCCCTCCCGCATATGCTGTTGCATATGGAGCAGTAGGATCAGCGCTTGATGGAAGCTATCGGGCACGGGGAATTGCTCCCCCTCCAGTGTCGCGATGTTGGCAGTTTCAAGCGTGTCCGAAAGATATACACGTAACCGATCCCCGACAGCCCCCGACGGCAGACCCGAAACGGTGCGGTGCAGCTCGATCACGCACCCGCTTTTTTCAAAGGCAACGTGATGCTCGCCCTCCTTGTCGGCGGGCTTGAAGCCGTGTGCCCGGAGGAAGTCGGCGACTTTTGGCAAGTCCGTTTCATAAAGTAAGCAATCAATATCACCCGCCACGCGAAGCTGCGGGGTGGGGTAGAGCGCCGCCACGCTATCTCCCTTAAGGATCACGGCGGGAATGCCCTGCTCACCAAAAAAGTCGCAAAGGTGTGCGCGGCATTTTGCAAGACGTACGTTTTGGCGCAGTAGCGTGACGGTGCTGTCCTGCAGATCAAGCAGCAGCTCGTTTGGCAGTGCGTCCTCCGGCAGTGTAGCAAGCGCCTCGCTCACCACGCCGAATACCATATGCTGCTTAGCAAGCTCCAGCACGGCGGCAAAGTCTGTGTTCTCGGGCAGGGCAAGCGGGTTTTTGAACAGTGCGTGAGAAAGAAGCGCCGTGAGAGCCGCCTCGCTTTGCGCGGTCTTTTGTTTTTTTATTGCTTCCGCCTCGTTTTCTAAAAGCAGGAAGACCATCACTGCGATCAGCTCGTAGGGGAACGGGCAAAATTCACCGGGGTTTACCTGGGACATGAGGAAAAGCCCGATATAGGAGAGGGAAAGCGCGCGGGAGAGGGCGTTGTCTGCTTGCTTCATTGCCACCGCGCGCCGCCAAAAGAGGAAAAGATAGGCAAACGTGCCAACGAGCCCAAGACCTGCCACGATCTGTGGGATCATCATATGATACCAATTCATGGCAAAGGTCTTTGGGTTGTAGATATCGGCGTTGCCCGTGTAGCCAAGCCCCACGCCAAAAATTGGGTGATAGATAAAATCCTTCACCGCGCGCCTAAGCAGCCGCACGCGCGGCTCGTCACCCTTGATAAAGCCGCCCTCAAAGCGGAAGGAATAAAATTTTAACAAAAATCCGCCCGCAGCGATCGCCAAAAGCGCAAGGAGCGAGAGAAGGAGCAGGTTGCGGCGGCGATGCCTTTCATCTCGCCGCAAAAGATAAAGAAAGCATAAAAGAAACAGAACCGTGCCCATCACCATACCGCCGCGCGAGCCTGTCAGCAGCAGGGCGGCGTAAAAGAAAAGGGCGGGAAAAAGGTGCCATCCGCACCCCTTTGCCGCGTGGTAGAAGGGCGCGGGGAGCGCAAGGAGCAGAAATGTTGCGTAAACGTTTCGGTTATCAATGCTAATGAGGCGCAGATGCCCGAAAATGGCAAGGTCATCCTGCATCCAAACCAGGCGCTCCGCGTAAAAAAGCAGGGTAAAGAAGGTGGCGTAAATGCCAACTAAATAAAGTCCTGTGAGGAGCAGATGCCGCACGTCGTATTCTCGCTTGCGGGAAAGCGCGGATCGTAGCAAGAGGTATACTGCCACCATGCCAAAGCCAAGTCCCAAAATGTAGTAAAGCGTAGCGGGGGTGAAGTATTCCTCGGCACTAAGACACCCCACACCCCCTAAGGTGACCGCCACGGAAACGGCAACAAGCGGGGCAAAGGAAAAGCCGATGCTATACTGCCCGCGGTAATAAATAAAGTGGAAAAGAAGTGCCAGAACGGCAGGCACGATCATCCATACGTAAGGGATAAAAAGCGCATAGCCGTCGTAGCAGGCGGATACCAGCACGGTGAGCAGGAGAAAGGGGACGGTGGCGGCAAACGCATCGTCTGACGTGACAAGAATGATATGGATCAGCCACACCATAGCCATCGCGCCCGCAACCTCGCGCGAGAGCGCGGTGCACACAAGCCCCACTGCCAGCGCCAGCCCAAAAAACAGGGGCGAGAGCCAAAAACGGCGCAGTGCGCAAAGCCACAGGGGCGTGGCTGCGGCAATATCCTTTTTTGGTGGCATCGGTGTCATGCTGCCCTCTCCTTTCAGTCTTTTTTGCTCTTTAAAAGATGCTCGTAAATCTCTTTTGTTTTTGTGGCGGCACTTTGCCAATCAAAGCGTGCCAGGTGCGCGGCGGCGATGTCGGGATCGGCGCAAAGCGTGCCCGTGATCACCCGCTTCATCAGCGCGGCAAGGGCGCTTTCGTCCCCCGCAGGGAAATAGGCGCCGTAGCTACCCGATACCTCACGGTTGGTGGAAATATCACTCAGGAGCAGGGGAATTCCCGCCGCCATTGCTTCGGTCTGCGGTGAGCCAAAGCCCTCGTATATACTGGGAAATATCAGCGCCGCCGCCTCGCCAAGCAGCTTGGCACGGTCGCTATCAGAAACAAAGCCCGGCAGGCGGATATCCGCGTTGTCGCCCGCCCCAAGGACAAGCTTCACCGCCGCCTCGCTGCCAAAGCCGCGCCTGCCCGCAAGCACCAGCGCATAATCGCGCGCGGGGGGATAGGTGCTTTGCAGCAGCTCGTAGGCGCGAATGAGGGTGGGGAGATCCTTGCGCTTTTCTATGGTGCCGATAAAAAGAAAAAATTTTCGTTTTTCAAGACCCGTTAGAGCCTTATTTTCATAAACAGGTGGCAGCTCCTCTGCCGTGGCACGCGTATAATGCCCGGGGTGCACCACCGCAACGCGCTTTGCGGCGTGGGGGAAGCGCGTAACGATCTCGGCGCGCATTGCCTCGGACACCGTAAAAATAATGTCGGCGTGCCGCATGGCACGGCGGATCATATGGCGGTTGTAGGCGGCATAGGCACGCGGGAGCGTTTGTTTGTGGGAAAATGCTGCCAAGTCGTGCACGGTCACTGCCACAAGGGTACCCGCAGGATGCTTTTTGGGCAGTGCATAATTGGCATAATGCACCACGTCAAAGCCCACAAGCTTCTTTTGATAAGCAGGGGAGGAGAGATATTTCAGGTACGCAAGACGTGCCGCGGGGCGAGAACCCGTGTGGGAAAAACCCTCCCACGTCACGGACGTTTCGGGCAGCTTTGCCAAAAACTCGCCCAAATAACGCGCGTAGCTGCCAATGCCGGTTGCCACAGGCATCTGCAAGCCGTCGTCGAATAAAATATTCATACCGTATCCTTATAAATCAAGATTTTGAAACGCCTCAAAATTGCACTCCCAGGAAAAATGCTCCAGCACGAAAGCCGCTGCCAATTTACCGATCTCGCTGCAACGGGCGGGGTCGTCAAGGAGTGCCCCCATGCACGCGGCTATATCGGCGGGAGTGTCGAGCACAAAGATCTCCTTGCCGTTTTCGGCAACGATCCCATCCGCACCCACTGTGTTGGTGACAACAGCAAGACCTGCCGCCATGGCATCCAGTACCTTGGTTTTGATTCCCGTTCCAAAGGCAATGGGGCAAAGGCACGCTTGCCAAGCCGTGATTGTGGGCAACAGCTCCGCTACCTCACCAAGAAACGACAGCTCCTTCACATCTCCGTAGCGCTCGCGCAGCTTTTTCGGCGCGGCGCCCACCACCTCAAAACAGAAAGGGCGAGGAATGTGCGGCAAAATATCCCGCACGATATGGGCAAGAGATGCCTCGTTTGCCGCAACGTGAAGATTCCCGATAAAGCCAAAGGTGCGAGGCTTTTTTTCTTTTGTAGGAGAAGTGTCTGTGCTATGTACACTCACGCCCAGCGGCACGGCAACGGCGCGCGGCTCACCCAGGAGGGCGTTGAAATAGTCGGTTTCCTTTTGTGCCACCAGGATGACCCCATCTGCCATTTTTGCATATCGCAGCTCTGCCTTTTGCAGGCGCTTTTTCTCGCTTTTTAAGATCCATTTGGCGACGATGCCGTGGCAAAGCAGCTTTTCCGCCATGCGGCTCATGCCGCCCGCATACCGCCCCGCGATCCCTGTTTTGTCGTCAAAGGCGGCAAGCTGACGCTCATAACGCAGAGATAGCAGGTCGTCAAGATCAAGAATGCAGCGTGCCTTGCCCAAAAGATCCCTCATGTAAGGGGCAACGCGGATCATATCAAAAATTATCACGTCAGGATCAAATTGAAGCGCCAGTTGCCGAAGCAGGCGGCGGTTTTTGCGGCTGTAATAGAGCGCGCATTGAAGGGGCTCGCCGCCAAAAAGCACGCCCGTTAAAAGGTTTTTCAGCTTGGTAGGCGCGCCAATGGGGGCGGCAAAATAAACCTCGCTAACAAAAGGGGGCTTACCCGTGGCATCGCGGGACTGATCCCATTCGGGGAAAACGAACAGGGCGATCTCATACCCGTATCGCTCGGCAAGGCCGCGGCAATAATGATAAAGCGATACCTTTCTGCCGCTGTTTGGCGGCCACGGTAAGCGCGAGGTCACGAACAGCAACCGTTTTTTCACACAGCCGCCTCCCTTCAACTTAATATACAAACATTATAACACTAACCCTTTGTTTTTGCAAGGGCTAAGAGTGAGGGTGAGGATATCCCATAAGATTTTTTATTTTTGTATCCCGTGAGATTTTTTTATTTTCCACTTGACAGGTGCCTTGAATAGTGATACAATATCGGTGTATAATAGTAAAGACTATGATGGAAAAAAGTAGTCGCGAACGCAGTCAAAGAGAGCCGTTGGTGCTGAGATGACGGTACGTGCGCGCGGTGAAAGAACATTCCGGAGTCCCTGACCAAACCCGCTGCGGCGGCAGTAGGCTCAGGCGTGGTGGCACGTTACAGCCAAGGGGCATTCGGTGGAGTGCCCATGAGGAGTGAAAACTCAAATGCGGGTGGTACCGCGGAAGCTTGTCTTTCGTCCCGAGGGTGTTTGTTGCACCTTCAGGGGCGTTATTTTTTTGCCGTGAGGCAACCAACTTGTGAAATATCCGAAAGGAGATAGTTATGAAAAGAACGATCTATTGCGGCCTTGTGCGCGAGGCGCACATCGGCACACAGCAGCAGGTGGCGGGCTGGGTGCTGAACAAGCGCGACATGGGCGGCGTTATCTTTATCGATCTGCGCGATCGCGAGGGCGTGGTGCAGGTGGTGTTTGATGCGGCAAATCTCACAGCAGAGGATTTTGCGGTGGCAGAATCGCTGCGCAACCAGTCTGTCATTTCAGTCTTTGGCGGCGTGCGGCTGCGCGACGCCGAAACCGTGAACGTCCGTATCAAAACGGGCACGGTGGAGGTTATGGCAACGTCGGTGGAGCTGCTGTCGCAGTGCGATCAGCTGCCCTTCTCGCCCGAGGACAACCAAAACACGCGCGAGGATCTGCGCCTGAAGTACCGCTATATCGATCTGCGCCGCCCCTCTATGTATCAAAACCTTAAGATGCGCGCCTTTATTCAGCGCACGGTAGAAAAGTATCTTGACGAGCAGGGGTTCCTGTTTGTGGAAACGCCTATGCTTTGCAAGTCGACGCCCGAGGGCGCGCGTGATTATCTCGTGCCCTCTCGCGTGCATCCCGGCAGCTTTTATGCGCTGCCCCAATCCCCGCAGATCTACAAGCAGCTTTTGATGGTGGGCGGTATCGACCGCTATTATCAGGTGGCGCGCTGCTTCCGCGACGAGGATCTGCGCGCAGACCGTCAGCCCGAGTTTACACAGGTGGATATGGAAATGTCCTTTGTGGAGCAGGAGGACGTGCTTTGCCATCTTGAGGGTATGTTCAAGGATCTGTTTTATAAAGTAAAGGGCATAGAGATAAAGGAGCCGTTTCAGCGCATCACCTGGCACGAGGCAATGTATAAGTACGGCTCGGATAAGCCCGATCTGCGCTTTGAGCTTCCCATCGTTGACGTAACCGATCTTGCCGCCGCATCCACCTTCTCGGTATTCAATTCCGTCACAAAAGCGGGCGGCGTGGTGCGCGCCATCTGCGTGCCGGGCGCGGGTGAGAAATTTGCCCGTACGGATATTGAAAATCTCACGGAAACGGCGATCTCCCTCGGTGCAAAGGGCATGGCGTGGATCCTATTTCGTGCTGACGGCACGGTAAATTCGATCCTGCCCAAATACTTTAGTGAGGAGGGCTTCAAGGCACTGCTTGACCGCCTTGGCGCACGCCCGGGCGACTTTATCCTGTTCTCGGCGGATAAGCTGGCGACTGTCAGGAAGGTGCTGGGTGCGCTTCGCCTTACGGTTGCCGATATGCTCGAACTCCGCCACAAGGATGAATTTAAATTCCTGTTCGTCACGGACTTTCCGCAATTTGAGTATTCCGAAGAAGAGGGGCGATTCGTGGCGACTCACCACCCCTTTACCATGCCTTACCCCGAGGACGTGCAGTATCTTTTGACCGATAAGGCAAGGGTGCGCGCACAGGCGTACGACGTGGTGCTCAACGGCGTGGAGCTGGGATCCGGATCTGTGCGTATCCATAACCGCGAGGTGCAAAGGATCATGTTTGAGGCACTCGGCTTTTCAAACGAGGAGATCGAGGACAGGTTCGGCTTTATGGTGGGTGCGTTTCGCTACGGCACGCCGCCCCACGCGGGCTTTGCCTTCGGTCTTGACCGCTTCGTGATGCTGATGGTGGGCGCGGATAGCCTAAGGGAAGTCATTGCCTTCCCCAAGATCAAGGATGCTTCCTGCCCTATGACCGATGCACCCACGCCCGTAGATGCCTCCCAGCTTGAGGTTTTGGGGCTTGGCAAGGCACTTGAGGAGGGCATATCCCTTAAGACGGGTGCGAAAAAGAGCGTGCCCACCATTGACGTAGAGAAGATCGCGGATCTTGCACGCCTGTCGCTCTCCACCAAGGAGAAAGCGAGAGTGGCGAGCGATATGAGCGCGATCATCGGATTTGCCGATCAGCTTTCCGCCGTTGATACCGAGGGCGTGACCGAGGCAACCTACGTGGTGGACCAGAAAAATGTGCTTCGCGAGGACGTTGTCGAAAATAAATTTGAGCGCGAGGCATTGCTTGCAAACGCAAAAACAAAGGCTGAGGGGTACGTGACCGTGCCCCGTGTCGTGGAAGGATAAGGAGGTGGCGCAATGAGTGATCTGCTGCAATTGAATTTGTCGGAGCTTTCCTCGGCGCTTGCCGAAAGGAAGATATCCTCCGCTGAGCTGACCAAGGCGTATATCGCCTCGATCGAAAAAAACGAGCCCCGTGTGGGGGCGTATATCTCTTATGACCCGCGCCGTGCGCTGGATATGGCAATTGCCGTTGATAAGCGCCGCGCGGCAGGCGAGGAGCTTGGCGCCCTCGCGGGCATCCCGATGGGTGTGAAGGACAATATCTGCACCAAGGGTGTCACCACCACCTGTGCCTCCAAAATGCTATCTGATTACGTGCCGCCCTACGACGCGCACGTGGTGGATAAGCTCCGCGAGGCGGGCTTTGTCATGCTCGGCAAGCTCAATATGGATGAGTTTGCAATGGGCTCGACTACCGAAAACTCTGCAATGAAGGTGACCCATAACCCGATAGATCTCACGCGTGTGCCCGGCGGCAGCTCGGGCGGGTCGGCGGCGGCTGTTGCCGCGCGCGAGGCGGTCTACACGCTTGGGTCGGACACGGGCGGCTCCATCCGTCAGCCCGCCGCGTTTTGCGGCGTGGTGGGCATGAAGCCCACCTATGGCACGGTCTCCCGCTTCGGTCTTGTGGCGTTTGCTTCATCCCTTGACCAGATAGGACCGCTGACGCGCACCGTGCGCGATAACGCCACGGTACTGAACGCCATTGCAGGGCACGACAAGCGCGATGCTACCTCAGTTTCGCGCGCATACGGCGATTTTTCTGCCGAGATCGGCAAGGGTGTAGTGGGCATCACCATCGGTATTCCGAAGGAGTTTTTTGGTGAGGGTATTTCCGCCGACGTAAAGGAAGCGGTGCTGAAAGCCGCCGAACGGTATGAAAAAATGGGGGCAAGGATCACTGAGGTATCCATGCCCGCCATTGATCACGCGCTGGCGGCGTACTACGTGATCTCCAGCGCAGAGGCATCCTCTAACCTTGCCCGCTTTGACGGTGTACGCTACGGCTACCGCACGGAGGAGTTTGAGGATATCGCAGAGCTTTATAAAAAGAGCAGATCGGAAGGGTTTGGTGCGGAGGTCAAGCGCCGTATTATGCTGGGCACCTTTGCTCTTTCCTCGGGCTACTACGACGCCTACTATAAAAAGGCGTTGCAGGTGCGTGCGCTGGTGCGCGCGGATTACGATCGCGTGCTCACAAAATGCGACGTGATCCTGTCACCCGTGGCGCCCACCGTTGCTTATAAGCTTGGTGAAAAGAGCCAGAATCCGCTTGAAATGTATATGGGTGACGCTTACAGCGTGCCCGTGAACGTGGCGGGAATTCCCGCCCTTGCGCTCCCCTGTGGCACGGGCGAGGGCGGTATGCCCGTAGGGCTTCAGCTGATGGGCAAGCCGTTTAGCGAGGCGCTCCTTTACCGTGTGGGTGCGGCGCTTGAGGACGATATGGGAGGTGAAAGGGCATGACGCTTTACAAAGGCTATGAAATGGTGATCGGTCTTGAGGTGCACGTGGAGCTGAAAACCAAGACCAAGATCTTTTGCTCCTGTCCCACTACCTTTGGGGCTGAGCCGAACACGCAGTGCTGCCCCGTTTGTATGGGCTACCCCGGCACGCTCCCCGTTTTAAACAAAAAGGTGGTGGAGTATGCCGTCAAGGCAGGGCTTGCCACGAACTGTAAGATCGCCAACTATTCAAAACAGGATAGAAAGAATTACTTTTATCCCGATCTGCCTAAAGCCTATCAGATCTCTCAGTACGATCTGCCGCTTTGTGAGCACGGGTGGCTTGACGTGGAAACTGAGGAGGGCGCAAAGCGCATCGGCATTACCCGTATCCACATTGAGGAGGATGCGGGCAAGCTGGTGCACGACGACAAGCACGGCACGATGATCGACTGCAACCGTTGCGGCGTTCCGCTTATCGAGATCGTGTCCGAGCCCGATATTCGCTCGGCAGAGGAAGCAAAGGCTTATCTGCAAAAGCTGCGCGCCATCATTCTTTATACGGGCGTGTCGGACTGCAAGATGCAGGAGGGGTCGCTTCGCTGTGACGTGAACCTTTCTGTGAGAAAAGCGGGCGAGGAGAAATTCGGTACACGCACCGAGATGAAAAATCTCAACTCCTTCCAGTTTATCGTAAAGGCAATTGAGTACGAGTACAAGCGCCAGGTGGATGCCATCGAGGCGGGCGAGCAGATCGTGCAGGAAACGCGCCGCTTTGATCCCGCTACGGGCAAGACCTACACGATGCGCTCAAAGGAAAACGCCAACGATTACCGCTATTTCCCCGATCCAGACCTGCCGCCCATCGAGCTGTCCGACGCTGTGATCAAGGCGCTGGGTGATGAGATCCCCGAGCTGCCCGATGCACGCAAGAGGGCATATATGGAGAAATACGGTCTTACCGCATACGACGGCGAGGTGCTGACCTCGGATAAGGCAATGGCAGACTATTTTGAGGCAGCTGCCGCCACGACGAAGCACCAAAAGCTTGCCGCAAATCTTCTGATCTCCGAGTTTATGCGCCTGGTGGAGGGCGAGTCGTTTTCCTGCCCCGTGTCGGCAGAAAACCTTGGCGAGCTGGCAACGCTGGTGGGTGATGACGTGATCAACAGCTCCACGGCGAAAAAGCTGATCAAGGAGATGTTTGAAACCAATGCTTCGCCAAAGGCTATGGTAGAAGAGCGCGGGCTTGCACAGATCAACGATGAGGCGCTGCTTGCAAAGCTGGTTGCCGAGGCGGTTGCCGCAAATCCAAAGGCAGTCGCCGATGCAAAGGGCGGTAAGCCCGCCGCTGCCAAGTCGATCGTCGGCAGCGTGATGGGAAGGACCGCGGGCAAGGCAAACCCCGTGATCGTAAACAGACTGCTTGAGGAAGAATTAAAAAAGTATTGATTTTGCTCATGCTATAAAACGAACACGCCCCTGCTTTTTTGAAGCAGGGGCGTGTTTGTTTGGTTACAGCCATTCGCCGTTTTGCATCACGCGAGAGGGCAGGGATGCTTGCTCGTTTTCAAGCAGAAAGAGATTTGCACGTGCACCAACGGCAAGCGTACCGTATTCTCCTAAGATGCCGTGGTATGCGGCAGGCGTGCGAGTTGCCGAAAGGAGCGCCTGCCCGAAAGGAATGTGGCAGAACGCGGCAAGATTTTGCACACCCCGAAGGAGTTCGAGCGTGCTGCCCGCGAGGTGCCCATCAAGGGTGAGCGCCTTGCCGTCCTTTACCACAGTGGGTTGCCCAGCGATCTCATACATGCCGTCGGGGCAGGCAGTTCCCGCCATCGAATCGGTGATAAGAATAAATTTATCAGCACCCTTGCAGCGGTAAGCAAGGCGCACCATTTCGGGGGATACGTGCACGCCGTCGACGATCAGCTCGACGTACGCGCGATCCTCCGTCAGTGCCGCCGCCACGGGTCCACCCGCACGGTGGTGCAGGGGCAGCATCGTGTTATAAAGATGCGTGAAGCAATCTGCCCCCCGACCGAGCGCCAGCATAGCACCGTCATAATCGGCATCGGTATGTGCGATAGAATAATGAATGCCTCGCGCGCGGCACGCGGCAAGAAACGCGCCGTCCCCGTCAAGCTCGGGTGCGGCGGAGACCTTCATAATGGGTAAGGGGCTGCTTGCAACAAGCTCGTCAAGATCCATCACGGCGGGTGTGCGCAAAAGTGCGGGCGCGTGTGCGCCACGCTTATTCTTCGAAAGCCAGCACCCCTCAAGATGTACGCCGATATAAGAGGGTGACCCACACCCCGCAAGGCGTGCAAGTGCCGCCAGCCAGCCCTGTTGTGTGTCCGAGGCAAGCGTGGGCAGCACGGTGGTAACGCCGTGGCGTGCATAATCTCTTGCCATATCGACAAGCTGTGCTTCGGTGGCACTGCAAAAATCAGCGCCGATGCGACCATGTGTATGGGTATCAAGCATACCGGGGCAGGCAAGTGCGCCACCCGCATCAAGCTCTGCTTCCACCTCACAGGGTGAAGAGATCCGACCGCCTGCAATATAAAGGGTGTCTTTTTTAAAGCTTCCGTGTGGTTGATGCACCAGCGCGTTCTTTATTGCGATACGCATAGCTTCTCCTTTTAAATTCGTCTTGCCGGCGCGGTGGGCGCTCTGCTGTTTTGATAGTCGTCAATGACCTGTGCCGCTTCTCCCCTGTCTTCTACGGTGAAAATGTAATGACCGCCCAAAATACCCGCTGCTTGCAGCTCGCGACGCTTGTCGCTCATCACCGTGGGGCGGCTGTTTACGATCATGCTGCGGTGGGGAAACAGGCGTAAAACGGGGAATTTTTCACCGCGTCTATCAAGTAATACGGTATTTCCCGCCTTGCACAAGGCGCATCCACCCAGCTCCTTGCCCACGCATTTTTCAAGGGTCATCAACGGAATGCGTCCGTAAACGATGGCATCCGCCGCCCCCTTAAGATCTCTTATCTGGGGCAGACTTAGCTCAGGGGAGAGCAACAGGTCTGCGAAGCCCAGCGAGAGCAAAAAGGAAAGCGCCTCGCTGTTGGTCACGTTTAGTCTGAAATCTCCGTGTGGGATCAGCCCCGCCTCACGGGCAAGGGAGAGGTGCCCCACATTGCCAATCAGTGCGTGCTTTGCCCCCCGTTTTGCGGAGTTTTTCAGCATTTTCAGCACTTCATCGCGCTCGCGCCCAAAAATAACGGCAGGAAGCACCACGCCGTCGGCTATGGGGTCATAGCGGTCAAGCGGCAGATAGATATGCTCAAAATAGTCCCGCGCAGATGCGGGGATCGCCGCCGCGCTCTCAAAGCGTGCGGTGGGGCGCGTGGGGCGCGTGCCCCCCGAAGAGCTTGGCTGATAAACAGGCGTTTTCAACACCGTGTCGCCCTCTTTTTTAGATAGAGCCTCCAGCGCCGCGCGCCGAAGCGCATTCAGCCTTGATATGGGGACCATCAATCCCTCGTCTGCCACCACCAAGAGCTCCTTTACCGCATAGGGCGTGCCACCAAGGCGCGCAAGCTTTTCCTTGATCACCGCGTCCGTTAAGGGGGCTGTTTTTGCCACAAGCGGCACGTCGCCCAAAACGGTGGCGGATCTTCCGTTCGCGGTAACGGTAAGGGATAGCGGTTCGTTTGCGCGCATTTTAAAGTTCATGGTAAGGGGGATGCGCCGTGAAAGCCCCTCAAAGGGGAGGATAGCGGCACTGCTTGACTTATCCTTTTCGGAGCGCACGCCAAGCATATCGTGCCCTACGGTATCGGTAAAATAAGCATCGGTAAAGCCACCGCGCGAAAATATAGCGGCAAGCTCAGCCATTTCAGCATTTGTCGCACCGCGGCGCTCCGTCAGCAAGCGGCGCCAGATCCGCACCACATCGCGCACGTATTCGGGGGTCTTCAAACGCCCCTCGATCTTGAGAGAGTGCACACCCATGTCGATCAGTGCGGGGACGTGACGGGCAAGGGAAAGATCCTTTAAGGAAAGTGGATACCTTCCGCTTTTATCGGGTAAACGGCAGGGCTGGGCGCATTCGCCGCGGTTGCCGCTTCTGCCCCCCACAAGGGAGGAAAAGAGGCATTGACCCGAGTGCGATACGCAAAGCGCACCGTGCACGAACACCTCGGTCTCCATGCCGCATTCGCGCACAAACTCCCGCATATCGCCCTCGGTTGCCTCGCGCGCAAGGACCATACGTGAAAAGCCAAGCGCCGCAAGCTCGTGTGCCGCCTCCTTAGAATGCCCCGAGGCTTGTGTGGAGGCGTGCAGGTCTATTTCGGGGAATGCGCGGTGAATGGCGGCGGCAGCGCCAAGGTCTGCAACGATCAAGGCATCCGCCCCCGCGTTTTTTGCCGCTGCTGCCGCCTCAAGGAGCAGGGGGAGCTCACGGTCGGTGACAAGCGTGTTGAGCGTGACGTACGCGCGCACGCCAAAGGCGTGGCAGAGCGCAATGCCATCCCTCATATCGTCAAGGGTAAAGTTTTGGGCACGCATCCTTGCGTTAAAGGCAGGACCGCCGAAATAAACCGCATCTGCGCCCGCCTCGATCGCCGCTTCAAGGGCAGCACGACTTCCTGCGGGGGCTAAAAGCTCGGGTAGCTTGTTCTCGCTCATACAGTGGGGGCGGCTGGGTCGTCAAAATCAAGCATTTCCGAGATCTTTGCAGGCACATCACTATCCTCTGTCGCGTCAAGCATCGATGCCGTTGGCGCGGGACGCCCGCCTCTTGGTGCGGAGTTTAAGATCTCGTCAATATCCATTTGCTCGTACTTGTGCGTGGTCTGCTGCTCTTTGGGTGTGATCTCAATGGCAGGCTCCTCCTCGTATGTGGAGTAATTGGCTGACGGCGCACGTGTTTCCACGCACATTGCTGTCAGCTTTTCGCGAAGCTCGCGCACCTCTGTTAATATGGAAAGCACCTGATCGTGCATGCGGTCTGCGCGTGCGTTTGCCTCGCCGTTTTGCTTTACCAGCTTGGCGTTTAACTGAAACAGCGTCGCGTTGTCCTGAAGCAACGCGTCATACTCACCCTTGGTGAGTGCCAGCTGTGCGCGTAGGGTCTCGTTTTCACCGCGCAAAAGATTTGCGGCGTATGTATCGCCTGTGGGATCTGCTTCGCTCACACGCTTTTCGAGATCGTCAACGTGCTCCTTTAAGTGCATATACCGCGTGCTGTAATCAAGTGCCGAGAGCAGTGCCGCTTCCGTTTTCGTACAGGAGTGTCCCTGTGAGGAGGTAAGCATGCGGATCTGCTTGTCAAGCTCCGCTACCGCGGTGTCAACAGTTTCTTGCGTTTCGTCACAGATGATATTCATTTGAACATCGGCTACGCTGATGGAAAATTTTTGCCTCATAATGGCCTCCTTTTTGCAAAACCTCTTGCGAAAATCAAAATTATAGAGTATAATCCTATTATAATACAAATAACAAATTTTTTCAAATACTTTTTGCAAGGAATGTAAAAAAATATGTCAACACTTAAAAATTGCCACCGCCTGGTGGTTAAGATCGGCACGTCTACCCTCACGCACGAGGAGGGGCATCTCAATTTACGCCGCATCGAGGCGCTTGTTAAAATACTTTCCGATTTTAAAAACGCGGGGCAGCAGGTGGTGCTCGTCTCCTCGGGTGCTGTCAGCGCGGGTGTGGCGCGGCTTGGTACGCACCGTCCCACCTGCACCAAGGAAAAGCAGGCGATGGCGGCAGTGGGGCAGGGAGAGCTGATGAAGCTTTACTCTCGTTTTTTCTCGGATTACGGTCATACCGTGGCACAAATGCTGCTCACCAAGGATGTGATCGACAATCCCGTACGCCGTGCGGCGGCACAGGACACCTTTGAAACGCTGCTTGAGATGGGCTGCGTGCCCATTGTAAACGAAAACGACAGCATCTCCACCACGGAGCTGAACTTCGGTGGTAACGATACGCTCTCCGCATACGTGGCGCTGGTCTGCCACGCCGACGTGCTGATCAACCTCTCGGACGTTGACGGACTTTTTGACAGCGATCCGCGCAAAAACTCCGACGCACGCATCATCTCCCACGTACCAAAGATCGACGATGCGGTGCTTGCCATGGCAGGGGGTGCGGGCACGGCGCGCGGCACGGGCGGTATGGCAACAAAGCTTGCCGCAGCGAAGATCGTGACGGATGCGGGCATTCCGATGTTCATTTTAAACGGAAAGGATCCCCACGTGCTTTACCGATTGCTTGACGGCGAATCAATAGGCACGTATTTTGCGGCGCAGAGCTAAGAGACAAAAAGAGAGGCTGAGTCATTTAGCGCTGAACAAAAACACACAAAAGAGAAACTGAAAATGAAGCCGCTTTATCTGTCAAAAATGGCAGAGAAGGCGGCTTTTTAGGTAGAAATTCTTGCGAATTTCAATTTTTATGTGTGTTTTTTAGGCGACG
>JAZOCO010000054.1:0-19542 GCA_045596505.1 Eubacteriales bacterium | reverse complement strand
ATCAAAGGGCGTTACCAAGGCTACGCCGGATCCGGTGAAAACGGGTTTTGACATATAGGATTCTCCTAAATCAAATATACCCCTTTGCGCACAGCAATTCAGCCATGAGTACGCCACCGCCTGCGGCACCGCGCAGGGTGTTATGAGAAAGCCCGACGAACTTGTAGTCGTAAACCGTGTCCTCACGAAGTCTGCCGACCGTCACGCCCATACCGCTGTAGATATCGCGGTCAAGGGCTGCCTGCGGGCGGTTATCCTCCTCAAAGTAGGTGATAAACTGCTCGGGCGCGTGGGGGAGCGCGAGCTCCTGAGGCTTGCCCTTAAAGCTTTTCCAAGCGGCAAGAATTTGCTCTTTGGTAGGCTTTTTGCGGAATTTTACAAAAACTGCGGCAGTGTGACCGTCAGTGACGGGCACGCGAATGCACTGGGTGGTGATGGTAATGCCCTGGCGCTTGACGATCTCGCCGTTTTCCACGTGACCCCAGACGCGCAAAGGCTCTTGCTCGCTCTTCTCCTCCTCGCCGCCGATAAAGGGAATGACGTTGTCGATCATTTCGGGCCACTCGTTAAAGGTCTTTCCTGCACCCGAAATTGCCTGATACGTGGTAGCCACCACCTCATACGGCTCAAAGGGAAGCAGGGCGGTCAGCATTGGCACGTAAGACTGAATAGAGCAATTGGGCTTTACGGCAACGAAGCCGCGCTTGGTGCCAAGGCGCTTTTTCTGTGCCTCGATCACGGCAAGGTGTGCATCGTTGATCTCGGGGATCACCATAGGCACGTCGGGCGTCCAGCGGTGGGCGGAGTTGTTGGATACCACGGGGATCTCTGCCTTGGCATAGGCATCCTCCAGTGCGCGGATATCCTCCTTTTTCATATCAACAGCACAGAACACCATGCTGCAAAGAGCTTTCATTTCTTCGATATTTGCGGCGTCGTGCACGAGCATATCAGCGGCATATTGGGGCATCGCGGTCTTCAGCTTCCAGCGGTTGCCCACTGCCTCGCGATAGGTCTTGCCTGCGGAGCGTGCCGAGGCGGCAAGCGCAGTTACTTCAAAATAGGGGTGATTATCAAGCAGGGTGAGAAAGCGTTGTCCTACCATACCGGTAGCGCCGATCACACCGACCTTAAGCTTTGTCATAACGGGTTCTCCTTTGCGAAAAGAAAAGATAATAAAGAATTATAGCATACAACGCAAGAAAAATCAAGGGGTCTTGTTATTTTTCTTGGTGAAGCAGGCGGTATAGCTCGTTTTTGGGCATATTTCTCTGTTTTGCCACCAGCTTGATCGCGTCCATACGCCCTGTGCCCTGCTTTTCATAATATGCAACGTGGTCCGCGGGGGAGAGTGTAAGCAGTGGCGAGGGCGCTTCCGTTTTGGCGTTTTCATCACCTGCCACGATCAGCACGTACTCGCCGCGCGGCTCTTTTTGGGTGTAATGTGCGATCGCGCCGTCAAGCGTGGTGCGCAGGATCTCCTCGTTGCGCTTGGTCAGCTCACGACAAACGGCAACGGCACGCGTGCCGCCAAGCGCGAGGGCAAGCTCTGAAAGCGTTTCCGCAAGGCGATGCGGTGCCTCGTGCAGGATCATCGTGCGCGCCTCGGTCTTTAAGGCACAAAGGCGTGCGCGGCGCTCCTTTTTCTCGCGGGGTAAGAAGCCCTCAAAGCAAAAGCGCGCGGTGGCAAGCCCTGAGAGCGTGAGGGCTGTGATCCCCGCACAGCAGCCGGGCACTGACGTCACTGCGATGCCGGCATCGGCGGCAAGCGCCACAAGATCCTCTCCGGGATCGCTGATGGCTGGTGTGCCCGCATCACTCACCAGCGCACAGCTCTCACCGCCACACAGACGCTCAACGATCTGCGGACCGCGTGTGCGGCGGTTATGCTCGTGATAGGAAACGAGGGGGGTGGAGATGGAAAAGGCGGCAAGCAGCCTTGCGGTGTTGCGGGTGTCCTCGGCAGCGATAAAATCCACCTCGGCAAGAGTTTTTTTGGCGCGCTCGGAAAGATCCGCAAGGTTGCCAATGGGGGTGGCAACCAAATAAAGCGTGCCGCCAACGATGCGGTTTTTCTCCCGGTCTGACATAAGAGATCCTTTCTCCCGCATTGACAAGGCTGCCTTGCGGGACATAAGATGGTTGTGAGAAAAAATTAAGGGGGATGGAAATGGCAATTAAAATCTACATCGATCAGGGACACAATCCCGTTAATCCAAACGCGGGCGCAGAGGGCAATGGACTGCGCGAGCAGAATATTGTGTATGCCATTGGGCAGGAGCTGGCGACCCTGCTTCGTCAAAGCGGAAATTACGAGGTTCGCTTGTCACGCCCCACTGCCGAAACACAGCTGGGGACGTCAAATTCTACCAGCTTGCGTTTGCGCGCCAGTGATGCAAACGCGTGGGGGGCGGATTATTTTATCAGCCTGCATACCAATGCCTCCGAGCTTGCCGCCGCCACGGGAAGCGAGGCGTTTGTCTTTTCGCTGGGCGGTGTGGCAGCGGCGCTTGCCGCCGATATCCTGTCTGCCTTGCAAAGCGAAACGGGTCTTGTGAATCGCGGCGTGTTTGCGCGCCCCTCACTGTACGTCTTAAAGCGCACCAATATGCCCGCGATCCTACTCGAGCTTGGCTTCATTACCAACCCGCGCGATGCGCGGCTGATGAGCGAGGAGCCACAGCTGTTTGCGCGCGGCATTTATGAGGGGATCGTAGCTTACACGGGTCTTGCGTGAAAAAGCCCCAAAACGGTGCTAAATACTGCCTGTTTCGTAGATATTTTTCGCTCTTGGCGAAAGTGCTGCATCTCCTGCCTTGCAGTGCAAAAACAGGGGTGGCAATATAGAAAGCCCCTCGCCCCCGCCGCGCTTTGCTTCCAGTAGCACCATAGCGGGAATGGCATCGGGGTGATCGTGCACAAAAAGCAACCGCTTGGGGGCTAATTTGTTTTGACGGAGTGCCGCAAACAGGCTCTCTAACCGATCGGGGCGATAGACGGCATAAAAAACGCCGCCGTATTTGAGACACCTTGCGGCTGCCTCCGCAAACTCGGCAATACCGCCCTCGGTCTCGTGCCGCGCCGTTTGCTTTGCGGCGTGTGGAGAGGCGAAACCATCTCCCACGCGCATATAAGGAGGATTGGCAAACACCACGTCGACCTCGCCATCAAGATCTGCCGCGCGAAGCGTGCGCACGTCGCCCTCTATCACGCCTATGCGTGCCTCAAGCCCGTTTTGCGACACGTTTCGGATGGCAAGCTCTGCCATCTCGTGCTGGATCTCAACGGCGGTGATGTGAGAAAACCTCCCCCGTGTGGCGGCTAACAGGGAGATGATGCCGTTCCCGCACCCCAGCTCCACGGCACGTGCGCGTGGCGCGTGGCGCAAAAAGGCAGAGAGCAAAAATGCATCCGTGCCAAAGGCAAGCGCGTTTTTCTTTTGAATAAGACAAAGATCTTCGTTTACGCGGTCAAGCCGCTCGTCTGCGGCAAGTAAAGCTTCAAGGGACATAGTAACTCCTTTTGATCCTTGCAAGGAAAACGATTTCGAAAGCCCCGATGCTTCGCCATCAAAGACGGCGGGGCTTGTCGGTCTACCGAAAAGGACTGATCCTAAGGCGTGCCTTAAGATCAGTCCCTTCATTTTTGCCTTGATCAGTCTGCCTGAGGTGCGCCAACAGGGCAAACGCCCTCGCAGGCGCCGCATTCTACGCACAGTTCAGGATCGATCTCGTATTTGTCAGCCCCCTCCTTGATCGCCTCAACAGGGCATTCGGGCTGGCATGCGCCGCAGGAAATGCAGGCATCGGTAATCTTGTAAGCCATGGTATGTACCTCCGTAAAATTAAATTACAAGTTGTATTTTCATTGTAGCATATTTTTTGAAAAATGCAACTGCTTTGTGAGAAAAAAGTGCGATAATTTTTGCAAAATGCGGGTTTTTTCGGGAATTCTGCGAAAAAGCACGTATTTAGTCGTTTTCTGCCGCCCCCTCGGCACTCTTGGTCGGCTGTGTCTGTGGATTTTCCACGGGCGTCAGCTTATCGCGGTGATAGACTGTGGGGGCAACGTCTTGGGCGCTGTCAAGCGCCACCTTTACCATACCCGAAAGGGGAGCTGCTTCCACTACTGTGCCGACCCCATCGGGCGTTGTTACGCGCGCGCCCTTTTTCGGGGTGAATGCCGCCTCCAGCGCATAGCTTTCGTGCTCGTAGCGCAGGCAACACATCAGCCTGCCGCAGCAGCCCGATATCTTTGAGGTGTTGATGGAGAGCCCCTGCTCCTTTGCCATTTTAACCGAAACTTGGCCGAAATCCGAAAGAAACGTGGAGCAGCAAAAGGGTCTACCGCACATACCAAGACCGCCGATAAGGCGCGACTCGTCGCGAATGCCGATCTGCCTTAGCTCGATACGCGTGCGGAAAACACCTGCAAGGTCGCGCACCAGATCGCGGAAATCCACGCGTCCCTCTGAGGTGAAGTAAAACAGGAGCTTTGTATTATCAAAGGTGTATTGTGCATCCACCAAGGTCATTTCCAGCTTGTGCTGCGCGATCTTGTCCGCACACAGCTTCATTGCCTCGGCTTCCCTTTTGCGGTTTTCAGCGTGGTGCGCGATATCCTCAGCCGTGGCGCGGCGCAGAACTGCGCGCAGGGGCTGCACGATATCCTTTTCTGCCATTTTGCGGTTGAGCATCACCACGTTTCCAAGCTCGGGGCCACGGGCGGTGTCAACGATCGCCGCCTCGCCGATCTTAAAGCGCTCACCTGCGGGATCAAAAAAGTAGATCTTGCCCGATTGGCGGAAGCGCACGCCAATGATCTCCACTGCCTGCCCGTCGGGTACGGGGAAGCCGCAGGGGACGTCCTCTAAAAGATATGCGGCGGTTGCAATGTCTACCTCAAACTCCTTGGTATCAACGGCGGGGCTTTCCTGTACCTCTTTTCTTTTTGCTACGCCCGTAAGTGAGGGGTAGGAAAGAGGGGAGGTGAGGGATAGGTCAAGATCAAGCTCCTTTTTGAGGCTTTCGCTGATCTCGGGCGCCCTTGTCACCGGGCGTTCATCACGGCGCTCGTGCTTGCCGCCCCGACCGCGGCGATCTCTGCGGTTGCTTTTTTTGGCATCGGGCTGCTTTTTCTCGTTGCCACCCGGCATGGGCTGCGCGGGTCTTGCTTGCTGATGGGGGGCTGCCGCAGCTCTTGCTTCACCGCTTGGTATGGTACGTCCGCGTCCGCCGCGTCTGCCTCTGCGGTGATTTTTGTACTTGCCGCCACCCGTGGGGGCGCTGTCACCCTGTTGTGTGCTCTGTGCGCTCCGAGGTGCTGCCTGACCTAAACGGGGCTCCTTTGGCTTTTCGCCGGGAATAATAAAGTTTCCGGGGCGAACCGAGATGCGCGGATCGCCGTCCTTTTTAAGATTTTTGTTTTGTTTATCCATATTCACTCCGACTTCGGCTCTGCCGAAAAAATTATAGAAATTGTGAAAGCAGATGTGCTAAGGTTATTCTCACGTTTGCGTTGGCAAGCAGAGCGTTTTGTGCGTTTTCGGTCGCTGATGAGAGCGCCAGCAGCCGCTTTACGGTGAAGTGCGTACAAAGCTCCGTTGCCTCCTCACGGTCGGCAAAAAACAAAAGCGTTGCCGTTTCCGAGCGAGAAAGCAAAGCAAGATCGCGTAGGGCAAGCAAAAGCATCGAAAGCTCTGCTGCAATTGTCCTGCGCGCCGTGCCAAGCGAGAGAAAAAGATGAAGCAGCTCCTCACCCCTGTTGCCCATCGCCAGACAGTTAAGCACCTTTGTGGCAAATTCGCGTTGCTGCATAAGGGGGGCGCGAAGCTCTGCATCAAGCAGGGAGAGTGCCCTGCCGATCGATCCGTGCGCAAGTGTAATGAGGGTCGCGAATTCCTCGGGGCGCTCGTGCGCAAGGGCGGGTGCACCTGCGGCAGTGGCTTCCTTTGCGGTAAGCAGATACGTGCGGATATCCTGTTCTTTAACGGGCAGCATCCGAAGAATGGGCGCGCGCGAGCGGACGGTCTCAAGCAGAGCATCCGCATCCTCGCAAAGCAGTAAAAATACCACAAAGGCAGGCGGCTCCTCAAGCGTGAGCAAAAAGGCATTTTGCGCCTCCTCGGTCATCAGGTGCGCGTCCTCTATCACGTAGAATTTTACGTCAAGATCGTTTGGAACGGTGGCAATGCCGCTGCGCAATGCGCGGATCACGTTTACGCCAAAGGTGGCTTTATCCGGCTCCTTTTGCACCTTGATCACATCGGGGCAGTTGCCCGAGGCGATCCTTTTGCAAAGCCTGCACGTGCCGCAGGGGAGAGGGTGCTGATCGCTATGCTTGTTTTCGCAAGCCGCCGCCATTGCCATTTGAAGCGCAAGGGTGTGCTTGCCACTGCCGCGCTGTCCTTGCAGAATGTAGGCGTGTGAGAGCGTGCCCCCTTGTATTTCAGCACCGACACGGCGACACAGTGCATCGTTTCCCACAATGGACGGAAAAAACGTTTTCATACACGTGCCCCCTTTCGGTCATACTACTCTCATCATAACATTATATCAAAATAAATTCTTTGTGTCAATCCCGTAGCAAGTAGAAATAACAGGGAAGTATCTTTTGCTTTTTTACGAACAGGGCGCCCCCTTTGGTATCGCGCTTGTCGGTCCTTCGCGAATGGTGGCAAACGGGTGCGAAAAATGCCAAAAAATCACAAAATTTGTAAAAATTCTTTGAACGAACCTTGCCTCTCACGCCTTGAAAACAGGTGGGATGGGACGTATAATAAAAGAAAGAGATCACGCAGGTGTTTTTAAGGATCGGAGGGAGATCTTATGCCACAAACAGCAGACCTGGCAGCGTATTTGTTTCATCAGGGTACTAATTTTCAAAGCTATCGGTATCTTGGTGTGCATCGCACGGAGAGCGGGTATGTTTTTCGCGTTTTTGCGCCCAACGCACACGCCGCTTACGTTGTTGGCGATTTTAACGGCTGGAGTGAGGCGCACCCGATGAAGCGCGTGACCGACAGGGGCGTTTTTGAGGGGCTCGTGCCCACCGCGCTCTTTGGAAACGGAAGTCTTTATAAATTTAAGCTGAAAACCGCAAAGGGTGATATTTATAAGGCAGACCCTTATGCAACTCACGCGGGGCAATATCCCGAAACGGCGTCTATCTATTTTGATATCAGTGGCTACAAGTGGCGTGATAACGGGTGGCTCTGCTATCGCCGCCGTGAGGCAAAAAAGCCTGTCGAAAGCCGACCTATAAACATTTATGAGATGCACCTCGGATCCTTTAAAAGACACGAGGACGGCAGCTATCTTACCTACCCCGCGCTTGCACGGGAGCTGGCGCCCTACGTCAAGCAAATGGGCTACACGCACGTGGAGCTGCTCCCCGTGATGGAGCATCCCTTTGACGGCTCGTGGGGGTATCAGGTCACGGGATATTTTGCACCCAGCTCCCGCTATGGAACGCCGCACGAGTTTATGGCATTTGTGGACGCGATGCACGAGGCGGGGATCGGCGTGATCCTTGATTGGGTTCCTGCGCATTTTCCAAAGGACGGTCACGGGCTTTATGAATTTGACGGCACGCCGCTTTATGAATATCAGGGCAGTGACCGACAGGAGCATCGAGGCTGGGGCACGCGCTGCTTTGACGTGGGGCGTGAGGAGGTGCAAAGCTTTCTGATATCAAACGCCACTTATTGGGTGGAGCAGTACCACGTGGACGGGCTACGTGTGGATGCAGTTGCCTCTATGCTCTATCTTGATTATGACCGCTGCCCCGGCGAATGGGTGCCGAACGTATATGGGGAAAACAAAAATCTTGAGGCGATCGCGTTTTTTCAAAAGCTGAACGCCCATATGCGCGGCGCGTTCCCCGACGTTTTGATGATTGCGGAGGAATCTACCGCGTGGGGAAACATTACGGGAGAGGATAACGGCGGACTTGGCTTTCACCTTAAATGGAATATGGGCTGGATGAACGACACCCTTGCCTATGCCGAAACAGACCCCATTTTTCGCAAGTACGCTCACGAAAAGCTTACCTTTTCGCTCTCTTACGCTTTCCGAGAAAAATACGTGCTGCCCATCTCGCACGACGAGGTCGTGCACGGCAAGAGATCCTTGCTTGACCGCAACCCCGGCAGCTATGACCAAAAATTTGCGGGCGCACGTGCGCAGCTGGCGTACATGATGACCCATCCCGGCAAAAAGCTGCTGTTTATGGGGTGTGAGATCGCACAGTTCCGCGAGTGGGACTATCAAAACGAGCTGGAATGGTTTTTGCTCGATTACCCGAGACACGCGGAGTTTCAGCGGTACGTTGCCGCCCTTAATCATCTGTATCTCGCCACGCCCGCGCTTTTTGAGCAGGACGGCGGTTGGGAGGGCTTTCAGTGGATCGATCCCGATAACCGTGACCAAAGCGTGATCTCCTATCGCCGCATCGATAAGCGTGGCAAGGAAGTGGTCGTTGTCATCAATTTCACCCCCGTTATGAGGGATAATTTCCGATTGGGGCTGCCCTTTGGGGGCACGTGGCAGGAGCTTTTTAATTCCGACGACGTCGCTTTCGGTGGCACGGGGGTGGTCAATCAAGCGCCGATCACCACACAAGAAGTGCCGATGCACGGCTTTTCAAGGTCGGCATCCATCACGCTTCCCCCGCTTGGCGCAGTGATCCTATCTCCCAAGAAAAAGAGGGGCTAATACAAACGGAGGCTTGGTATGTTTCAAAAAAAGGAATGTGTGGCAATGCTGCTTGCCGGCGGGCAGGGAAGCAGGCTTTATGCGCTGACGGACAAGACGGCAAAGCCTGCTGTTACCTTTGGCGGTAAATACCGCATTATAGATTTTCCTCTTTCGAGCTGTGTTGGATCGGGGATCGATACGGTGGGGGTGCTGACCCAGTATCAGCCCCTTGTCCTGAACGAGTATATCGGCACGGGATTGCCGTGGGATCTTGACCGCAATTACGGCGGTGTGAAGATCCTGCCCCCCTATCAGGGAAAGCGTGGGGCGGACTGGTATAGCGGCACGGCAAACGCCATTTATCAGAATATGCAGTTTATCGAGCGATACAGTGCCCGATACGTGCTGATCCTTTCGGGCGATCACATCTATCATATGGATTATGCCGCAATGCTGCACCATCACAAAAAAACGGGCGCGGCGTGCACCATTGCAGTGCTTGATGTACCGCTTTCCGAGGCAAGCCGCTTTGGGATCATGAGCACGGACGAGGCGGGGCGGATCTGCAAATTTGAGGAAAAGCCCAAGGTGCCCGACAGCACCAAGGCATCTATGGGCATTTACGTGTTCACGCGGGAAAAGCTGTTTGAATATCTTATAAAGGACGCGGCAGATCAGCACTCCTCAAACGATTTTGGAAAGGATATCATTCCCGCTATGCTCGCGGCAGGTGAGGTGCTGATGGCATATAACTTTCAGGGATATTGGCGGGACGTTGGCACCATTGCTTCTCTTTGGGAGGCAAATATGGATATCCTTGGAAATGATCCGCCCCTAAAGCTGAACGATGGGGGCTTCCACTTGCTTTCCCGTCACCAAAACGCACCGCCGCAATATATCGGCACGCACGCCGTGGTGGAAAATGCTTCCATTACGGAGGGGTGCGAGATCCTTGGGACGGTGAGAAATTCGGTGCTGGGGGCAAATGTGCGCGTAATGGAGGGCGCAGTGGTGGAGGATGCGGTGCTGATGGGCGATTGTGTGATCGGCGAAAACGCACACGTATCCTACGCAATTGTCGACCGCGATGTGAAGATCGGTCCTGCCGCCACAGTTGGTAAGACGCGAAGTAAGGCGCGCGGGATCACCGTGATCGGGGAGGGGACCTCGGTCTTAGCCGGCACGGTTGTGCCTGACGGTGAGATGATAAGAGATGGAGGAGGTGTAAAGGCGTGAGCGCGGCAGGTATTATTTTTTCAAGCGTGCAGGATGCAAACGTGGGGGAGCTGACGCGCTTGCGCACAATGGCAAGCATCCCGTTTGGCGGCAGATATCGCCTGATCGACTTTGCGCTTTCTAATATGGTAAATGCGGGTATTACCAAGGTCGGGGTTATTACGGACTATAATTATCAGTCGTTACTCGATCACATTGGAAACGGCAAGGATTGGGATCTTGCGCGCCGCACGGGGGGCATTAAGATCCTGCCACCCTTTATCACCGCCTATGATAACGCCGCTGCGGGGCGCGTATATTCCACCCGTCTTGAGGCATTGATGGGTGTGATGAGCTTTATTGATCGCTCGACAGAGGATGTGTTGGTGCTTTCTGACTGCGACGTGATCTGCAACGTGGACATTGGTGCTGTAATGCAGCTGCACGAGGCGCGTGCGGCAGACCTTACCCTGATCGTTGCCACCGTGGACACCGCCGTGCAGCCACTTGACCGCTATGCTATCCTACCCGTGGCGGACGAAATGGGGCGCCTTACCGATATAAGAGGATATGGCGGTGAGCAGGGCAGGGTGTGTATTTCGGCAAACGTGTTACTGGTAAACCGCACGTATCTAAAGCGCGCTTTGCTGGAGGCAGCTGCGCGGGGGCAGAAAAGCCTTTACAAGGATGTGATCGCAAAAAATCTTGCAAGGGATAAGTTTTACGTGCACGCATACGACGGCTTTTTGGGGCGTATCAATTCCCTTGAAAGTTATTTTGGGTGTTCTATGCGATTACTCGATCCCGCCAATAGGGTAAATCTTTTTTATCGACGCGAGCAGCCCATTTTTACCAAGGTGCGCAATTCCGTTCCCACGCGTTATGTCGATACCGCCGGCGCCCCCGGCTCCTTGATCGCCGATGGGTGTGTGATCGAGGGTGTGGTGGAGAGCTCCATTCTCTTTCGCGGCGTGCGGATCGGGCGGGGAACGGTAGTGAAAAATTCGATTTTAATGCAGGATACCGTGGTGGGAGATGCCGCGCGGCTTTCCTGCGTGATCACCGATAAAAACGTAGTCGTTCGTGACGGGCGCGAGCTTTGCGGGCACGAAAGCATGCCGTTTTATATCGGGAAAGGAATGATGGTGTAAGAATGATGAAAAAGATCTTATTTGTAGGTGCTGAGGTGATGCCCTTTGCCGCTACGGGCGGACTTGGCGACGTGATGGGCTCTTTGCCGGAGGCGCTTGCCGCCACGGGTGCTGACGTGCGCGTGATGTTGCCGCTTTACGGGCAGGTGAACGAGGCGTGGCGCGCTAAAATGAAGACCGAGGCGGTGTTTACCGTTCCGCTTTCGTGGCGGCAGCTCTATTGCGGCATTATGTCCCTTGTAAAGGGGGGCGTTACGTACTATTTCGTAGACAATGAATATTATTTCAAGCGCGACGCGCTTTACGGCAGCTTTGATGATGGGGAGCGCTTTGCTTATTTTTCCATGGCTGTTCTCGAGGCGATGGCGCATCTTGGGTTTTATCCCGATGTGCTGCATGCAAACGATTGGCATGCGGCGCTCACGGTGGTGTATTTAGACCGCATCTACCGAAAAAGAACGGGCTACGCGGACATCCGTTCGGTATTTACCATTCATAATATCGAATATCAGGGTCGATTTGACCTCGGCATCCTTTCTGACGTGATGGGACTTGGGGAGGCGGAGCGCCCATTGGTGGAGTTTGACGGCTCGATCAACCTGATGAAGGCAGCCATCGTTTCTGCCGATCGGGTGAGCACCGTCAGCCCCCGCTATGCAAAGGAGATCTGCACGCCCGAATTCGGCAAAGGGCTTGATAGCATTTTGCGGGAGAACCGCGGCAAGCTTTGCGGCATTCTTAACGGTATTGATTATAAGTACTATAACCCCGGGCAGGATCCCGCGATCCCTGTGCGCTATAATTGGCGCACGCGTGAGAAAAAATGTGAGAATAAGCCGGCACTGCAAGCGTCCCTTGGACTTCCCATGCGCCGTGATGTGCCACTCCTTGCCGTGATCTCGCGTCTTGTGTCACACAAAGGGCTTGATATTATGACGCAGATCCTTGAAGGTCTTGTTGCGGCGCGTGACGTACAGCTCGTGGTGCTTGGCTGCGGCAGGGTACATTTTGAGCAATATTTTGAGGAGCTTGCCACACGCTATCCTGACAAGGTGTGTGCAATTTTGAAATATGACCGCGAGCTTGCCAAAAGGATCTATGCGGCGTGTGATATCTTTTTGATGCCCTCAAGATCGGAGCCCTGCGGTCTTGCGCAGATGATCGCCTCGCGCTACGGCGCCATTCCCGTGGTGCGCGAAACGGGGGGACTTTACGATTCCATCAAGCCCTACTATGAGGAGGGAGAGAGGATATACGGCAACGGGTTTACCTTTTCGGGCTACAGTGGAGGGGAGCTGTTAGAGCGAGTGGAAGCAGCCATTGCGCTTTGGCTTGACGTGGAAAAGCGCCAAAGGCTGGTCGGCAGGATCATGCGCATGGACTTTTCCTGGACGGCAGCCGCACAAGACTACCTTGCAATGTATGACGGGATAAAAGCATGATTGAAGGGGAGCAGATAGATGAAATATAACCCAAACGTAAAAGAGATCAAGAAAAATATCGAGGAAAAGCTTTCTCGCCACTTTGGCACTCAGGCAAAGGAGGCTACGGGGGAGCAGCTATATAAGGCAGTTGCGCTGACGGTAAAGGACATTCTGACCGAAAAGCGTAACCGCTTCAAGAGCAAGGTGAACGAGCGCGGCGGGAAGAGGGTGTACTATATGTGCATGGAATTTCTGCTTGGCAGATCGCTTAAAATGAATCTTTTTAATTTAGGGCTTGAGGAGAGCTACAAAAAGGCGCTGGAGTCACTTGGTGTGGAGCTTTTACAGCTTTACGACCTTGAGCCCGATGCGGGGCTTGGCAACGGCGGGCTTGGTCGCCTTGCCGCCTGCTTTATGGATTCGCTTTCCTCGCTTGACTATCCCGCAACGGGCTTTTCGCTTTGCTATGAATATGGGCTTTTTAAGCAAATGATCGTTAACGGGGTGCAAATCGAGCTGCCCGATGCCTGGCTGCCGGGTGGTGAGGTGTGGCTGGTGCCGCGTGCGGATCGCGTTTATCGGGTGCATTTTGGCGGTCACGTAAAGGAAGCGTGGAGCAATGGGAAGCTGGAGATCACCTATGAGGGTGGCGAGGACTATGATGCCGTGCCGTACGATATGATGATCTCGGGTGCTGACAGTGAGGCGGTATCTCAGCTGCGGCTGTTCAAGGCGCGTGCTGTCGGCAGTTTTAACATGGGGCTGTTTTCGCAGGGACAGTATACACGCGCGATGGAACAGAGCAACAATGCCGATATCATTACCAAGGTGCTGTATCCCTCCGATAATCACACCGAGGGGAAGCTGCTTCGACTAACACAGCAGTATTTTTTGGTTTCTGCTGCCTGCCAGAGCATTATTCGGGATCATATGGCGCTTTATGGTAGGCTTGACAATCTTCCCGAAAAGGTGGCGATCCACATTAACGATACGCACCCCGCCCTTTGCATTCCCGAGCTGATGCGTATCCTCATTGACGAGTACCGTTTTTCGTGGGAGCGCGCGTGGGAGATCGTGACCGGCACCGTATCATATACCAATCATACCGTGATGCCGGAGGCGCTTGAAAGCTGGAACGAGGATCTTTTTGCACTGCGGCTTCCGCGTATTCACATGATCGTAAAGGAGATCAACGAGCGCTTCTGCCGAGAGGCATGGCAGCGATACCCCGGCAACTGGAACCGCATTTCCGCTATGAGCATCATCGCCTACGGGCAGGTGCGTATGGCAAACCTTTCGGTCATCGGCTCGCACAAGGTAAACGGCGTGTCAAAGCTGCATTCAAGGATCCTGACCGAGACCGTGTTTCGGGATTTTTACCGTATGTATCCCGAACGCTTTACCAACGTCACAAACGGCATTGCACACCGCCGCTGGCTGGTGAGTGCAAACAAGGGCCTTGCCGCGCTGCTTGACGAGTGCATTGGAACGGCGTACCGTCACGAGCCTGAAAGGCTGGCGGATTTCCTTAAATTTAAGGATGATACCGCCGTGCTGGGGCGGCTTGCAGAGATCAAGCAGGAAAACAAGGCGCGCTTTGCCGCGCTGCTGCAAAAAAGAACGGGCACGGTGCTGAATACCAATGCCATATTTGACGTGCAGATCAAGCGCTTGCACGAATATAAGCGCCAGCTCCTCAACGCCCTGCACATCATAGGGCTATATCTCGATCTTAAGGAGAATCCTCACCTTGAAATACAACCGCGTGTCTTTGTTTTCGGTGCAAAGGCTGCCCCCGGATACGTGATGGCAAAAAGGATCATCAAGCTGCTTTGTATGCTCGCGCTGGAGATCGAGCAGCAAAAGGAGATCGCCGAAAAGCTGCGCGTGGTGTTTCTTGAGGACTATAACGTCAGCACCGCAGAGGTGCTCATCCCCGCTGCCGAGATCAGTGAACAGATCTCGCTTGCGGGCAAGGAGGCAAGCGGCACGGGCTGTATGAAGCTGATGATCAACGGTGCCATCACCATCGGCACGGCGGACGGCGCAAACGTGGAGATGCAGGCGGCGGCAGGCGCTGAGAATATGTTTATCTTCGGGCTGACGAGTGACGAGGTTGCCGAGCTTTGGCAAAAGGGCTATAACGCCGCACTTTATTACGCACAAAACGAGCGCCTCGCGCGCATCGTCAACCGTCTTAACGTAGGCTTTGCGGGGGAGAGCTTTTCGGATATTGCCACGTATTTGCTGGCGGGCCCCGGTGTCGCGGACCCCTATCTTTGTCTTGCGGATTTTGAATCCTATCGCCAGGCACACGTGGCGGCGCTTGAAGCGTATGCCGACCCCGCGCGGTTTAACCGTATGTCGCTTGCCAATATCGCGGCGGCAGGATATTTTGCGGCGGATCGCAGCATCAATGAATATGCCGCGCACATTTGGCACACCAGCCGCTTCCCCGCAAAGGAGATGGAGTAATGCTGGCAAGGCTTCCCGCTGACTTTCCCTTGCCGCGGCTGAAAAAATACGTTGGTGGTAGGGATGTAAGTGCGCGTGGTGCATTTTACGCCCGTGACACGCTGACCCTTGCGGTAAGCGTGTCACGGCTTACAGGGGCGTCGGGCGTGGTGCTTCGCATCGCACGGGATGGGGCGGAGGCGGTTGACCGTCCCTTTTCCTTTGTTGGTACAAAAGGGGGGACGGATACGTACCGCCTCTCGCTCTCGCTTGCCGCACTCACACACCCGCACACGCACGGACTTTTTTATTACGAGCTGCTTTTTTTGCGCGGAAGTGACACGCTCTTTACCCAAGCAATGGGTGATAACGTCAGCTTTTCTCTTGCCCCGCACAGTAGCAGCCGCTTCCGCCTGTTGGTGAGCGAAAACGATTTTACCACACCCTCTTGGTTTCACGGGGGCACAATGTATCACATTTTTGTGGATCGCTTTGCTAAGGGGGGCGGTGCGCGCCGTGAGGGGGCGGTCTACCACGACAGTTGGGATGAGGAGATCTTACAATTCGGTGAATATCGCGGCGCGCCCGTTCGGAACAATGAATTTTTCGGCGGCACGCTTTGGGGGATCATTGACAAGCTCGATCACCTTGCCTCACTCGGTGTTACGGTGCTGTATCTTTCTCCCATTTTTAAGGCGGCTTCAAATCACAAATACGACACGGGAGATTATACGTGCGTTGATGAGCAGTTCGGCGGCAATGAGGCGCTTCATGCCCTGATCGTTGCGGCACGCGCACGCGGCATGGGTATTATTCTTGACGGCGTGTTCAATCACACGGGTGACGACAGCCTTTATTTTGACCGTTACGGCACGTATGGCGGCAAGGGTGCGTACGCGACCCCCGATTCGCCCTACCGTGATTGGTTTTATTTTCAGGACTACCCAAGCAAATATCTTTGCTGGTGGGATATTCCGATCCTGCCTAAGCTGCGGCTTTCCGATCCTGCGGTACAGGCGTATTTCGTGGGAGAGGGCGGGATCGTGGAGCGCTATACCAAAATGGGTGTGATGGGCTGGCGGCTTGACGTGGCAGATGAGCTTCCAAACGCGTTTCTTGACGAGCTGCGCCTTCGCGTGAAAAACGCCACAGGGGGCAAGGGCGTGGTGCTGGGCGAAGTTTGGGAGAATGCAGCGGATAAGATCGCCTATGGTAAGCGCCGCCGCTATTTTGAGGGCAGGCAGCTTGACAGCGTGATGAATTATCCGCTAAGAGAGGGGCTGATCGCCTTTGTGCGTGACGGTAACGCCGCGGCGCTTACCCGCGTTTTGCGGGAGCTGTGGGGCTCGTATCCCGAAACGGTTTGCCACAGCCTGATGAACGTGCTCTCCACGCACGATACCGAGCGCATCCTCACCGTTCTTGGCGGGAAGCTCGATGACGGGAGCTATAGCGGCAGCGCGCTTTGCGCGATGCGTATGACGGGGGAGGAAAGAGCCCTTGCCATAAGGCGCCTGAGGCTTGCCGCCACAGTTCAGTTCACGGTCTTTGGCGTACCGTCCGTGTTTTATGGGGATGAGGCGGGCGTGGAGGGCTATCGCGATCCGTTTTGCCGCCGCCCGTATCCGTGGGGCAGGGAAGAAAAAAGCCTCTTGCAATTTTATCAAAAGCTTGGTAAAATAAGAAAAGAAAACGCCGTGCTTGCCGACGGTGACTTTGCCATCGTTGGGGAAGCCCCCCACGCGCTTGCCTTTTCGCGCAAAAGCGATAAGGGGCATATCATCGTGGCGGTAAATTGCGGAAAAGAAGCGTTCCCCGTTTTCTTACCCCGCCGGGCAAAGGACCTACTGTCGGGAAAAACGCAAAAGGGGCGCGTGATGCTTACGGGCGGGCAGGCGTGTGTATGGAGGCTTTCGTATGTTTCGTCGCGTGATAGAGCATTTTACAAAAAGCAAAAATCCCAATAGCCCACGCTATAAGTGGGATATGGCAAGACGCATCAGCGGGCATCATATCAAGTATGTCACAGAGCGTATCGACAACGTGGATGAGGTGATCGGAAAATCCGGCTCCTTAAACATTAAGGAGGATGAGCTACTGGTCTACGCCTCGTTTGACGTGTTGATGCGGTGCAAGATCGTGGATATGCAGGCGGCAGAGCTGCTTTCCCGTGACGGCGTGGTGATCACCGCCCCCGATCTTGAGCACGGGGGAAAGATCCGCACGGTGGTGGCGCATTACGTGTATTACAGGTGATCTGTCCTTTTGGGATATTACTAAAAAAGAAAACACGCACGGCGTATTTGCGAGGAGCAGATGCGCCGTGCAAGTTTTTTCGAAAATCTTAAAGACCCCCTTGACAAATTCAATACTTCGTGATACGATGTATTGCGTAAGGAGGGGTATGCGATGGACGTTCAATTAAAGCGAGGCTTGCTTGACGTATGTGTTTTGGCGGCGATCAAAAACGAGGATTCATACGGCTACAAGATCATCAAGGATATGCGTGCGTGCGTCGAAATGTCGGAATCCACGCTCTATACCATCCTGAAGCGCTTAGAGCTTTCGGGGATGCTGACAGTGCGCACCTCACAGCACGAGGGAAGACTGCGAAAATATTATCATATCACAAAGGAGGGGCTTTCGCGCATTGAGGATTTTAAGAACGAGTGGCGCGAGGTCATGTCGATTTATCAATTTGTTGCGGGGGAGGGTGTATAAATGAGCAAGCAAGCGTTTCTTGAGGCGCTCAAAAAAAGGCTGTCGGGGCTACCCTTAGGGGACGTTGAGGAGCGCCTTGGCTTTTACAGTGAGATGATCGATGACAGAATAGAGGAGGGGCGAACGGAGGAGGATGCGGTTGCAGGGATCGGCTCTGTTGACGAGATCGCACGCGAGATCATAGCGGACGTTCCGCTTACGAGGATCGCGCGGGAACGGATCAAGCCAAAAAGGCGGCTTGGTGCCCTTGAGATCGTGCTTTTAGTGCTGGGCGCACCCATTTGGCTTTCTTTGCTGGTTGCCGCTTTTGCCGTGGTGCTTTCCCTTTACGCGGCGGTATGGTCCTTGGCGGTTTCCCTGTGGGCTGTCTTTGCTTCGGTTGCCTCGTGCGCCGTTGGCGGCGTGGCTGCGGGTGCGGTCTTTGCCTCGACGGGCCACGGTGCTGCGGGGATAGCCACAGTGGGCGCGGCGATCTTCTTAGCAGGGCTTGCGATCTTCTTGTTCATCTTGTGCAAATGGGGAACAAGGGGCACAGCACGGCTTGGCGGGAAGCTTGCGTTGGGTGTCAAAAAATGCTTTATGAAGGGGGGCGCAAAGGATGCGTAAAGCAACCAAAATATGGCTTATCATAGCCACGATGCTTCTTGTGCTTGGCATGGGTGTTTTCGTGCTGGCAGCGGCGGCTGTTGGGTTTGATCTTACGCGGCTCAGCACGCAAAAATACGAAACCAATGTCTATGTGCCAAACGAAGAGTTCAGCAACGTATCCATAAAAGCGGACACGGCGGATATAAGCCTTGTGCCGTCGGAGGATGGAGTGTGCAGGGTAAGCTGCTATGAGTGGGAAAAGGTAAAGCATTCCGTAACAGTGCGGGACGGCACCCTTGTCATTGACGCGGTTGATGAGCGGGCGTGGTACGACTATATCGGCATTGGCTTCGGCTCGCCTAAAATAACGGTGTCCCTGCCCCGTAGTGCATACGGCGCGCTGACAATTATGGGGAGCACGGGGGACGTTACGGTCCCGAAGGAGCTGACGCTTGCAAGCATTGATATTTCCGTTAGCACAGGGGACGTTTTGTGCTGTGCTTCAGCTACCGAAGCCATTAAGATCGCGGCGAGCACGGGGGATATTTGTGTAGAAAGGGTGCGGGCAGGCACGCTTGCACTTTCGGTCACCACGGGCGATATCACTGCCACGGGCATCGTTTGCGCGGGTGACGCCTTGATCGAGGTATCCACGGGCAAGGCGGATCTTTCGGATATGACGTGCAGAAATTTTACGTCAAGGGGAGATACGGGCGATATACAGCTCAAAAATGTTGTCGCCGCCGAAAAGCTTTCGATTGAACGAAGCACGGGCGACGTGAGGCTTGACGGGTGCGACGCGGCGGAGATCTTTATAAAAACGGACACGGGCGACGTTGCGGGAACGCTGCTCTCCGAAAAGGTGTTTGTGACCGAAACCGATACGGGTGAGGAGCAGGTACCGAATACCGCGGGCGGCGGAAGGTGTGAGATCATCACCGACACGGGAGATATCAAGATCAGCCTAAAGCAATAAGGCGCATATTGCAAGGGGGTGAGTCAAATGCAAAAATGCATTTGGTAGCCGCAAGGGAATCGAACACATAAGCCCTGCGGCGGTAAATTTCTGCGGATTTATGCGTGGCGTGACTCGAAAAGTCCGCACTTTCCTTCGCCCCGCCCCGCAAAAATCCATCAAAAATTTTCTCACCGCAGGGTGGAACAGTTTTCACCTCGCAAATATTTAGGCAAGACGAAGCGAAAAGCCGAAGCAATATGCGGATATTACAAGGCTTTTGGCTGACGGATAGACAAATATTTGCAGATGAAAACCTTATGTGTTCGATTCCCTTG
>JAZOCO010000053.1:0-7148 GCA_045596505.1 Eubacteriales bacterium | reverse complement strand
TACCTCCGAGGCACAGGATCTTGACCTTGACGATATCCTGCATATTGATACCGATGGGGAAAATGGCATCATCGCCGGCTCTAACCACCGTTCCGTTTTGCTTGCCGTATATCGCTATTTGCAGGAAAACGGCTGCCGCTGCTCTTCCCCGGCGTTGACGGCGAGCTGATCCCCACAAGGGACGTGCGCCCCACCAAGTACCACAAGATGGCGGATATGCGCTACCGTGGGCAGTGTAACGAGGGTGCAGAGATCCAATACAGTATGATGGAAGCGATAGATTTCACCCCCAAGATCGGTATGAACGTGTTTATGATGGAGTTCTCCTGCCCTTACGCCTACTACGACCGCTATTACAGCGCAACGCTAAGCGGTACGCGAGAGAGCGAGCCCGTCACTGCTGAGCAGATCGTACAGTGGAAGCGCCAGTGCGAAAGTGAGCTCTCCAAGCGCAGCCTGCAGTTCCACGATATGGGACACGGCTGGACGGCAGAGCCGTTTGGTATGGACACCGCCTACCGCTGGAAGCACGGCGAGGATAAGGGCGGCGAGGCACCCGTTCCCCCCGAATCCCGCGAGTTCCTTGCAATGCTGAACGGCGAGCGCAAGGTGTACCATCGCGGCCCTATGAACACGCAATTCTGCATGTCTAACCCACGCGCGAGAAAAATCGTGGTGGATTACATTGCAAATTACGCCTACATGCATCAAAACGTGGACTATCTGCAGGTGTGGCTGGCAGACTCGAAAAACAACCACTGTGAGTGCGAGGCATGCCGGGAAAAGATCCCCTCCGACTGGTACGTGATATTAATGAACGAGCTGGACGCCGCCCTTGAAAAGAAGGGTCTTGCCACCCGCATCGTGTTTATCAGCTACAACGATACCGCCTTCCCGCCGCTTGTTGAGCGCATCAAAAATCCGAAGCGCTTCTCGCTTCTCTCAGCGCCCATCTCGCGTCGCTACTGCGAAAGCGTGCCCGCATCGATTGAGGGTGCGACCTACCCGCCTTACGTACGCAATAAGATTGTCCCCTTCCCTACCGTCGCGCCCTATATCAAGTGCGCAAAGGATTGGCAGGAGCGCTGCCGCGTGCCCGCAATGCTCTATGAGTATCACTTCTGGGTCGTGCAGTACTTAGATCCCGGTGTGCTCAGCTTTGCGCGCGTGGTCTATGACGATATTCAAAACTATTATAAGCACGGCTTTAACGGCCTCATCAACGACTGCTCGCAGCGTGCCTTCTGGCCAAACGGCTTTTCCTTCTTTGTTTACGGGCAGACGCAGTTTGACACCTCCATTCCCTTTGAAACGCTGCTGGAGGACTATTTCAGCCACGCCTATGGCGAGGATTGGCGTGAGGTCGTAGCCCTTTTCGAGAAGATCGGTAAAGCGATCGACACCAACTATCTTCACGCAATGCGCTCCGCAAACGAGGCTGTGGGCAAGCACTACAACCCTGCCGTGGCAAACGAGCTGCGCAAAATGCCCGAGATCGCCGCCGAATACGAGGCGTTCCTTGCGGCTCACCGCGTGATGCCAACGCGTGCGCAAACGGTTGCCTTTAAGCTCCTGCGCTACCATATGGAATACTGTCAGGGGCTTGCCAAGGCTCTCATCCCCAAGTGCTACGGCGCGGGCAAGGAAGCAAAGGAGCTTTACACCGAGTTCTACACCGACTTCGGTCGCCATGAGCATGAGATCGACCTTTATTACGACCATTACCTTGCAACCAAGGCGCTCAGCGGTCGTATCTTTGACCGTCCCGAAGAGCTGGACTTTGACGTGTAAGGCAACAGTGGAACTCTATTATTGGGGGATCTCCCCCACGTATAATCAAAAAAGCTACCGTAGGGTGCATGCGGTAGAGCACAATCAAATGGAATAATACCTACCGACAGAAAAAGGACGAGGAATTGCTAAATTCCTCCTCCTTTTTTCTTGACAAGTACTGCGTTAATTAAAGACAACAAGATTTTGCCCAAAACAACGCAAAGGCACTTTTGACATTTACATATCAAAAGTCCGCTTGATTACCTTTCCGGAAGGTAGAAAAAAGCCTTCTCCTGCGGGAGAAGGTGGCAGCCGCAGGCTGACGGATGAGGAGTAAGTTTGGCGTTCGGTGACACCTCATCCACCGCTATCGCGGTCCCCCTTCCCCCACTGGGGAAGGCTTGAATTAACACGCAAACCGTAGGGGCGTTCTGCGAACGCCCGCGGGCGAACACAGTTCGCCCCTACCGAGTTTCCTATAATTTTAAGGGGCTATGTCCTTAATTAAGACATACGAAGCACTGCATTTGCGGTCACAAACGCATATTGTGAAATATCTCACCTCGTTCGATGTGAAATAAAATTTGCCCACGTTCGCGCAAGCGAACATTTCACATTTGCGAAGCAAATATTTCACCGCGAAGCGATTTCACTTTTTGATTTATATTGCAGATGCCATATTAAATTTCATATATCACATTCTCTTTCCTATATTCCGACGGTGACATGCCCGTTTGTTGCTTAAAAAGTCTGCAAAAATGATACTGGTTTGAAAAGCCACACCTCTCCGATATTGCCGATACGCTGAGCACACCCTCCGATAACAGCTGCTTCGCCTTTTGTATGCGAATACCAATAATAAATTGCTTTGGCGAGCAACCAAAATGCTTTTTGAAAAGCTTTCTGAAATACACCTCGCTCATGTGACATTCGGCGGCGAGATCCCTGTTTGCTAGCGAAGTGTCGCGATAATTGCTTCTTATTAGCTGTATAGCGCCCCTGAGCTGCCAAGGTATATTGTCAGAGCCAAGCTCGTGAAGTATCCCGTAAAAGACGCTGAAGATCTGTGCACGGCTCCCGCCAAAGAAGCAAAGCTTTTCAAGCCTTTTGCACTCCGCTATTAACTGCTCGGCATTTTCAATGGGTATAACGGTAACCGTGTCGCATAACGGTTCAAGGCAATCAAAATTGATCACGGGGAAGGCTCCCTGCTTATCTCTTTTGATGGAATACGTGCCCCCCTTGGGCAAAATGACTGCACAGCCCTTGTTTGAAACATATTCGACGCCGTTTTGAATATAGGTGATCTGCCCCTCCGCACAAAAAGAAAGCCCATAGGATTTCCTGTTGGTCATCCTATCGTATCTGCCCTTTTCCGAATATACCGTAACCGCACTTCGTATCTCAGTTACCGTAATGCTTTCAAGATCCATTCCTATCACCTCACTCTTGATTATATCATTTTATGTATCACATTTCAATATTTTATTTAAATTTAGTATCAAAAACAGCAAAATGATATCGCATTATGGATTGTTCCCTTTCACATTGCGTGCTATAATGAAGAAAACTTATCCGTGGGAAGGCGGTGTTTTTATGTGTTTTAAAAACAAGGTTGCAATATCCACAGGTGCGGCATCGGGCATGGGACTTTTGTTTGCCGAGAATTTCGCGGCACTTGGCGGAAATGTCGTAATGTGCGACGTGAATGAGGAGGTCCTTGCCGAAAAGGTCGCCGCAATAAACGCGAGGGACGGCGGCAGAGCGATCGGCGTTATCTGCGACGTGCGAGATTACTCACAGGTGCTCGCGGCAAGAGATCGGGCGGTGACGGAGTTCGGCAGCATTGACGTTATGGCAAACTTTGCAGGCGGAACCGCTTTCAGAGTGCTCAAGGTCGATAAGGAAAAGCATCCCGAATTTCCCGACGTGCCGATCGACGTGTACGATTGGGGCATCGATGTGAACCTCAAGGGCCCCTTTTATTTTGCTCACGCAGTGCTTTCGCAAATGAGAGAGCAGAAAAGCGGCCTTATCATCAACATTGGCTCGATCTCGGGTGCAGAGGGCAGCGCCTACGGAATGGATTATGCCACTTCCAAGGCGGGGCTTATGTACGGGCTTACGAAATCTATTGCACAGTTCGGTGCAAAATACGGGATCAGGTGTGTTTGCGTATCCCCCGGTCCCGTGCTTACAAGAGCAGCTATGGCGAAGATGAAGACCCTACTCGGCAGAGCCGCCGATCCGCAGGAGATCGTGGATCTTTGTCTGTTTATCGCTTCTGATAAAGGGCAATTTATCAACGGCGAAAATATTATGATAGACGGTGGCAGAAATGCCATGAAGAGGACATAATTATGAAAAAACGAACCTTTTTAAATCACGAAAAGCCTTTACTGACCTCTATGGTCCAGGCTGACAATCCCGACAGAATAAAGGAACTGATCGATGCTTCCGTGCCCGAGGGTGCTGAGGCGATCGGCATGCAGTTCTGCAAGCTGAAGGCGGAGTATCGAAACGAAGCTACGTATCAGGAGCTTTTTGCTTATTCAGATCTTCCTGTATACGTTACTAATTATCGCGAACACATCTCAAACGTAGGAAAATCAGACGACACGCTTGGCGAGGAATTGCTTACCTTTGCGGAGTGCGGTGCCACACTTTGTGACGTGATGGGTGACATTTTCGATGCGTGCGTGGGTGAGCTGACCATGAACGAGGAGGCTGTTAAAAAGCAAATGAAGCTCATAGACGAGCTTCATGCAAGAGGCGCGGAGGTGCTGATGTCCTCGCACGTACACAAATTTATCCCTGCCGAGCGTGTCCTTGAAATTGCCCTTGAGCACCAGAGGCGCGGGGCGGATATCTGCAAGATCGTTACGGGTGCGGAAAACGCAGCACAGCAGATCGAAAATCTGCGTATCATCAACCTGCTGAAGGAAAACCTCAAAATACCGTTCCTTTATCTCTCGGGCGGCGAATCCCGCATCATGCGGCGTATCGGCGGTGCGTTTGGCTGCTGTATGTATCTTTGCGTACACGAGTACGACGAATATGCCACCAAGTCACAGCCGCTGCTGCGAGACGTTAAGGTCATCCGAGATCTCATTTAATTAAGGAGAAAGCTGATATGAATTTTAATAATAAGGTCGCACTTGTAACAGGTGCTGCGGTAGGAATTGGACGTGCAACGGCAATTTTGCTCGCGCAAAAGGGCGCCTCTGTCGTGCTTGTCGACATCAACGGTGAAAAGCTTGAAGAATTAAAACAAGAGCTCGCGGCATACAGCGACAAGATCCTCAGCTTTGTTTGCGACGTCAGCGACGAGCAAGGCGTTTGGCGCGTGGTGGAGGAGTCCCTGCAGGCATTTGGAAGGATCGATATTCTCGTAAACAATGCCGCGCTTTGGAGAAGCAAATCTCCATTTCTTGATACTCCCACCGAGGAATGGAAGCGGTATATCGACATCAACGTGATGGGTACGGTCTACTTTACAAAAGCCGTGCTCCCCTCCATGCTTGAGCATTCCTGGGGGCGCATTATCAACGTTACGTCGGTCGCGGGTGTATACGGCAATGCAAAGATGGCACATTACTCCGCCACGAAGGGCGCAGTCATTGCCTTTACCAAGGCGCTGGCAAAGGAAGTAACGGATCAGGGCGTTTTAGTCAACAGCGTGGCACCCGGAAGCGTGAGCCCCTCGGATAATCACGATATCGATTTTACGAAGGAAAGCCAGCTCTCCTTTATGGGAAGAACGGGATCAGACAGAGAAAATGCAAATCTTATCTGTTTTCTTGCAAGCGACGAGGCAAGCTATATCTCAGGGCAGAACATACAGATAGACGGATGCAGAAAAAAGCAATAAAAGGAGTATAAAATTATGAAAGCAATACTGGTAAACGATGACAGAAGCCTCAGATGGGATAACGTCCCCGATCCTGTGATCAAGGCTGACGAGGTTCTTGTAAAAATTGAAGCCGCTGCGCTCAACCGCGCCGACCTTATGCAAAGAGAGGGAGATTATCCCCCGCCTGCGGGCTGCCCCGAGTGGATGGGCCTTGAGGTTGCGGGCACGATCGTTGAGATCGGAAACGAAGCAAAGGAAAAATCAAGCTGGAAGATCGGCGACAAGGTGTGCGCACTTCTTGGAGGCGGCGGATATGCCGAATACGTTGCTGTGAAATACGATATGATGATGCCCGTGCCAAAGAACTGCTCTATGGTAGAGGCTGCGGCAATTCCCGAGGCATTCGCCACGGCATATCTTAATCTCTTTATCGAAGGCAAGATCAAGGAAGGCAATACGCTTCTGATGAACGCAGGCGCCTCGGGGCTTGCGAGCGTGATCATCCCGATGGCAAAGGCATTTGGCGTGAGAGTCATCACCACGGTACTCACCGAGGAGATCGCGAAGAGCATCACCCACCTTGGTGCTGACAGAGTGGTGGTAACCACCAAGGAAAATATTGCCGACGTGCTGAAGGAAGAATTGGCGGCAGGGCGCTCGGTGGACGTTGCCATTGTCTGTCTTGGCGGTGGGATCATGGGCAAGTGCATCCATTATCTGACCCACGGTGCAAGATGGATCATGATCGCCGCACTTGCGGGCACAAAAACCGAGATCGACCTCAAAAACATCTACGTGAGAAACGTAAGGATCGTTGGCAGCACGCTGCGCTCCCGCACGCCCGAGGTGAAGGCACAGATCCTTGCAGGGATCGTCAGGGACGTGTTCCCCAAGATCGAAGCGGGTGAGGTCAAGCCCACCATCTATAAGGTTTTGCCCATTACCGAAGCCGAGGCAGCGCACGATATCCTTTACCGTGGAGAGAACGTCGGAAAGGTCGTTTTGACGGTAAACTGATTAAAGGGTAAAAAGGTTATAAATTTTCTTAAAAAGCTAAATTGTTTTAAAAGGATCCTCTGCTCGCCTCGCGAGAAAAACGAAAAGACCACTCAATTGGGTTTTCATTTTGCTTACGGGTTATTTGCTATGCGGCGGGCGTGACACGCCGCATAACGCAATATGCCGCATGCGCGGCATAGATCCCGACGCACGCGGCAAAACATCCTTTTGTTTTCTATCAAAATTTTAAAATACAATGCGTTCATTATCAAAAAACGCCACCGCGTGCTCGGTTCGCACGGCGGAAGCCGTGGGGTTCAAACCCCACCCCCGCGCTCTTGCGAGCAAAACAAAAAAGCACCCACATGGGTGCTTTTTCGTTTTGGCATACAATCCCTAACTCTATACAATGCACCACTTTTAGGGGATATGGTGCATTTACTTATAGTTGAGACAGTAATTTATTTCTTGCATTATTTACCGCAGACAACCGCTTTTTAACCGTCAGCTTGATGCCTACCTT
>JAZOCO010000052.1:0-6950 GCA_045596505.1 Eubacteriales bacterium | reverse complement strand
TGCGGTGAGAAAATTTTTGATGGATTTTTGCGGGGCGGGGCGAAGGAAAGTGCGGACTTTTCGAGTCACGCCACGCATAAATTGGCGGAAATTTACCGCCGCAGGGCTTATGTGTTCAATTCCCTTGCGGCTAAACGCTTTGAAAGGCGGTGTTTAAGTGTATACGGACATGTTTGGCAAAAAACGCTTTAAGCTGGGGCTGCACCAGCATAGCACGCGCTCTGACGGCGGTCTTGCGCCGGAGGAGGTCGCGGCGCTTTATCGCGAGCGTGGCTATGATGCCATCGCCCTGACGGATCACTGGGTCTTTTGCGGCGCGGGTACACTTTCCGGCTTGCCGATCTTAGCGGGGGGCGAGTACCATGTGGGTGCGCGCGATGCGGGCGAGGGCGTATATCATATCGTCTGCTTGTTTGCTGATCATGCCCCTGTACTTGTGCGCGAAGATGCGACAGCACAAGGGATCATTGATGCCATCCATGCAGCCGGCGGCATCGCCGTGCTGGCGCATCCCGCATGGTCTATGAACACCTCGCAGTGTGTTAAGGAGCTCCGTGGTATTGACGCGACCGAAATCTTCAACACGATCTCCAATAATATGCGTCGGGCGGATGCCTCGGTGCTTGTGGATCACTATGCGCTGGACGGTCAGCTTTTTCCGCTGATCGCGGCGGATGATTATCACAGACCCGCTTACGGCTTTCCCCCCACGGCTTTTGTGATGGTGGAAAGTGACGATCTTTCTCCCGATAATTTAAAAAAAGCCATTCTTGAAAAACGCTTTTATGCCTCAACGGGGCCTGAGATCCATCTTTTCCGCCAAGGTGATACTATGGTGGTGGAGTGCACGCCCGTCAGCGAGATCGTGTTTGAAAGCAATTTAGTGCATTCCCCTAACCGTGTGACGGTCGGAGTGGGTCTCACACACGCCGAGTATGCCATAAATCCGAAAGAGCGCTTTGTACGTGCCTTTGTGACCGACGCTGAGGGCAGACAGGCGTGGAGCAATTTTATTGAGATTTAGACCACATAAAGGAAATGAAAACAGCTTTTTAACATCCGCGTGCTACCATTTACCGTGTAATACGCGAATAACGAGTAAGGAGAAATCTAAATGAGCGTTAAAATTATTGTGGATTCCGCATCCGATATACGTGTTGCAGACGCTACCGCAAGGGGTATTGATTTTGCACCGTTAAAAACCATCCTTGCGGGCACTGAATACCGAGATGGTATTGATATCACGCCAGATACCTTTTACGATAAGCTGAAGGCAAACAAGGAGCTGGCGCGTACCAGCCAGGTAAACGTAGGCGAATTTGCCGCACTCTTTCAGGCGGCTGTAAATAGGGGAGACGAGGTTTTGGTCATCACCATCTCCTCAGGACTGTCGGGTACATACCAAAGCGCCAAGATCGCCGCTGCAGAGTATGAGGACAGGGTTTTTGTCGTAGATAGCCTTTCCGCCACGGCGGGCGAGCAGGTGCTGGTGGCACAGGCTGTCAAGCTGCGTGATGCGGGGAAGACTGCTGCCGAAATCTATGCCGAGCTTAACGTGCTGCGCCAAAGGACACACCTTCTTTTGCGCGTGGAAACGCTGGAATATTTAAAGCGCGGCGGACGCGTTTCCAAAACCGCCGCATTTGTTGGTGGCATGCTGCACTTTATGCCCGTTCTCACGCTGAACGGCGAGGGGAAGCTTGAAACGATTGGCAAGGCACGTGGCGTGCGTCTGAGCCACAAAATGGTAAACGATGCGATAAAGGCGGCGGGTGGGATTGATTTTTCTTATCCTGTTGCCATCACCTACGCAGGCGATGTGAGCGACGGTGTCGTGGGGGCATACCTTTCCGACAGCAAAGAGATTTACGGCGACAATGCGGACAAGGTGATGATCGGTCAGCTTGGTTGCGTGATCGGTACACACACAGGCCCCGGCGCAATTGTCCTATCCTTCATTGCAAAGCAGAACTAATAAAAGGGGGGTGAGTCAAATGCAAAAATGCATTTGGTACTCACCCCCGTCGTTTTTGCTTGATGGCTAAACGCCATCATTTTTGACCGTTTCTCGGTCAAAACACGCAAATTCCGCGCTTCAAAAAAGCCTACCGTCGGCTTTTTTTGAGCAGGGGCTGCGCCAATGACGCAGCCCCTTATTGGCGGAAAATTTTTGTGTTCGTGGCTTGAAGCATTGCACGCATAGTAGTCATCCTGTTAAAGCTTAAGTGCTAAAAGCAAACGTTTCTTTGCTAAAACGAGCTGCTTTTCCCTCAAGGCTTACAGGCACCTTACAGGTTTAAGAAGTCCTTGCGATAGTTAACACCGAAGAATTCTGCAAGACGTACCATTTCCTCGTCCTTTATGGTGTTTGTGCGGGGCAAGTGGGCAGTGAGCATATAAATCTCGGCAGCCTTTTCCACCGTTTCGATCAGACCGAAGGTCTCGTCCATAGTCTTACCCGCACCGTAGATGCCGTGCATTCCCCAGACTACAAGCCGGAATTCCTTCATTTTCTGTGCGGTGGCTTCGCCGATTTCGTTGGTTCCGCACAGCATCCAGGGAAGTACGCCAACTCCGTCTGGAAATACCACGATACATTCGGTACACATCTCCCAAAGAGAGTGTGTAAGCGTCTTTTCGTTCAGCTCGTGAACATAGTTCATAGCAAGTGTGTGGGTAGGATGTGAATGCATGACCACGCGGTTATCGGGATCCACGGAAAGCCGCGCGATATGGCTCATAAGATGTGCGGGAAGCTCACTTGTAAACCGCCCCCCGTCTTTATATCCCCAAAGGAGATTTGCCGTCTTTCCATCCTCGGCAATACGAATGATTCCGAGATTCGTTTCCGGATCGTCGTACACGTTTTTAAAGTATTTTCCCGTACCCGTTACAATGAAGATCTTATCACACAGAACACCGGCATCAAAGCCAAGGGGGATTTTACGAAGTATGTTATTGGTATCAAGGTACTCTGCTACCTCGTTTTCGTCAAGCATATAGCTTATATTTCCGCCGTTGCGCTCGTCCCAGCCAAGGCGGTACATATTTGCGCAGGTATTTCTCATTTCCGTTATAAACGGTGCGGTAAGTATGTTCTTCATCTTTTTAATAAAACCTCTCTTTCGTATTTTCTTACCTCGGAAAGATAATTTGTCACAACACCCTCGCGATTAAGGAATTCATTCCATACGTCGCCAAGGGGCATGGTCTTCATTTCTTCTGACAAATACATTATGTCGGTAAAATTACTTTCGTTTTGGAGCTTTTTCATTTCCGCATTCGGCTCAAGCAGAGCAAATAGGAGCGCCTTCTGTACACTTCTTACACCCGTCACCCAGGCGGATATGCGATTTATGGATGCATCGAAGTAGTCCGTTGCAATAAATACTTTGTCAAGGGCGTTATTTCTCACGATTTCTTTTGCGATCTCCTTGGTCTCATCGTCAAGAATTACAACGTGGTCGGAGTCCCAACGCACCGCACGGGTTACGTGAAGGGCGATCTTTTCGTTAAAGGGGAGAAGCGCAGAGATCTTGTCGCTTACGACCTCGGTGGGATGATAATGCCCGTTATCCATAAGAGGCGTGATGCCCTTGTGATTGGAATAGGAGAGGCAGAATTCTGCCGAGCCGACCGTGTAGCTCTCAACTCCAATGCCAAAAACCTTCGATTCGAGGGTGACAAAGACACTGGATTTGTCATAGGGCGTGTCAAGGATCTCGTCAAGAGAAGCCTTGAATCTGGCTCTGGGAGAAAGACGGTCTGCGGGGATATCCTTGTATCCGTCGGGAATCCAGATGTTCATAACGCAAGGAACGCCGGTTTCTGTGGCAAAATATTCTGCAATTTTAAGGCAGGCGATCCCATGGTTTATCCAGTATTTTCTCACTGCCGGGTCGGGAGAGGAGAGGGTAAGTCCGTCCTTTACCATAGGATGAGCGAAGAACGTAGGGTTAAAGTCAATTCCCATTTTTCTGTTTTTAGCAAACTCTACCCATTTTGCAAAATGCTTCGGTTCGAGCTTGTCTCTGCCAACCGCTTCACCCTCCCCAAAAATTGCATAGGATGCGTGAAGATTGATTTTCTTCTTGCCGGGGATTAGTGAGAATGCCTTGTCATAATCTGCCATAAGCTCCTCGGGTGTGGTTGCCCTGCCGGGATAGTTTCCGGTTGTCTGTATCCCTCCCGATAGAGATTCGCGGCTATCAAATCCTATCACGTCATCCCCTTGCCAGCAATGTACGCTTATGGTGAAGTTTTTTAGCGCTTCAAGTGCTTTTTCGGTATCGATGCCGTATTCGGCATATATGCTTTTTGCTTCTGAATATCTGCTCATTTATTCATCTCCATTTGTATTTTTAGATTACCGAGTGCGGTTGCTTCGATGGGAAGTGCTACTACCTTTTTACCTGTAAATTCCTCAGTAAGACGGTTAAGATAATCGTTTTTGGCACCTCCGCCGACTATGTATATTTTTTCGTATTTTTGATTTGTATTTGCTTCAAGCTCATCTATGGCCTTCTTATAGCTGACAGAAAGACTTCGGTAAGCGCAACGGAAGTAGTCGCCGATTTGGTGAAATCCGCCCGTAATATTGTCAAATGCCGCCTTCATGCTCTCGGGAGCTAAAAAGTCGGGAGAATTGGCATCAACCAACACCTCGCAGGTGCTATCTTCTGCCATTTTCACGATTTGGGGGAAGGGTGTATCGGGACAAAGCTCCTTCTGTAATTCGTTAACAAGCCACATTCCCATAATGTTTTTTTGGTATCGATTGTAGCCGAATCCGCCTTCGTTTGAGTAGTTAGCAAGCTCGCTGCCCTTGTCGGTTATGGGTTTCTTAGTCTTAACGCCCAGAAGCGACCAGGTGCCCGATGAAATATAAGGTTCATTTCCCGCCATCGGTATTCCCTCTACTGCAGAGCCCGTGTCGTGAGTTGCGCAAAGAACGACCCTGCAATTTCCGCCCACCGTTTCCGCTATGTCGGGGAGCAGCTCACCCAAATCGGTTTGCGGCTGAGATAACGGCGGGAAAAGATGCTTCGGATAGCCAAGCATTCTCACGATCTCCATATCAAACTCGCCGTTTACCATACCCGTTGTCGTTGCATTGGTATATTCTCTTGCTTTGATGCCGCATAGCTTCCACATAAGATACTCGGGGATCATAAGCATAGTGGTGGCTTTTTCCAAACGGCCGTTTTTCTTATCGTCATAAAGCTGATAGATCGTATTGAATGGCTGGAACTGACAGCCGACCCGACTGTAAAGCTCCGAAAAGGAAATTATATTGTGCACCTCGGGTATTACAGCTTCGGTTCTGCTATCACGGTAGGCATAAACCGGAAAAATTTCCTTTTCACCGTTAAGCAGAACGTAATCAACGCCCCAGGTGTCAATAGAAAGACTTTCGATTTTGGGATACCGCCTGAAGGCCTCCTTGATTCCCGCAAGAAGATTATTGTAAAGCGTTTGTATATCCCAAACCAAGTGACCGTTTTCTTTTTTTACTCCGTTTGAAAAGCGGAAGACCTCTTTTGTGTGAATTTTATTTTCGTCCTTCCAGCCGATTATGTGTCTGCCGCTTGAGGCGCCGATATCTACTGCTAAATAATACTTCATTTTTTTGCTCCCCGTGTAGTTGCTTGCCGTAATGATACCACATTTTAAGCAAAAAGAAAAGAACACTGTTTGTGTAAAAAAGTGTCCTTGTTTGTATTGAAAATTACAACCGTTTATGTTAAAATAAGTTGAGGTGATCTTATGATAAAACAGGAAATTCTCGAAAAGCTTCTGCCCATAACCGAAGAGGAAAAAGCAATATTAAAGGGAGAGGGCGTGGACAAAAGAATTTATACCTCTCACGGTGGTAATGTTATTCGTTCCCAAAAGCTTCTTGCTGAGGGTAGACTGATCCGTGCGAGAACGCATGTCAGATTTGTGCATTTTCCCGAGCACACCCACGATTATATTGAAGCAGTATACATGTGTGCAGGCAAAACCACGCATGTGATCAACGGTAAAAGGATTGAACTTAATGAGGGCGAATTGCTCTTTCTTGGGCAAAATGCGATACAAGAAATTTTGCCTGCGGCGGAAGGGGATGTTGCCGTTAACTTCATCATTCAGCCATCCTTCTTCAATAAGACGATAGAGATGCTTGGTGCCGAGGAAACACCGATCAAAAGCTTTCTCCTTCGCTCCTTGTTTCACGGCGAGAACCAAGGATATCTGCATTTTAAGGTGTCTCGGGTTTTGCCCGTACAGAATTTGATCGAAAACCTTATCTGGACACTGATAAACAATACTTCAAACAAACGAAATATCAATCAGATCACAATGGGTCTTCTCTTTATGCAGCTTCTGAATCACACCGATAAGCTGGCTTACGAAAGCCGAGAGGACAAGGCAATAATGGAAATTTTTCGTTACATAGAAGACAACTACAAAAACGGATCGCTCACCAAGGCGGCAGAGCTTTTACATTATGATTTTTATTGGTTAAGCCACGAGATAAAAAATAGGACAGGTAAGACTTACACCGAGCATCTGCAAGAAAAGAGACTTTCACAAGCGGCGTTCCTGTTAAAAAACACGTGCCTTTCGGTGGAAGAAATTTCGATGGCAATCGGCTATGAAAACAAAAGCTATTTTCATAGATTGTTTGCAAACAAGTTTGGTACGAGTCCTAAAAAATATCGAAAGTCTTGAGAGTGTCCACAAAATCATCGAAGAACAAAAAGAGGGAGTATCAAGAAAAAAGCTGCCCCACTCTGCGGTAAAAATTTTCAAACGGTTTTTGTGAGGTGAAGCATGCAAGCTCCTGCGCGCGCCCCTTGTCTGTGCTTGCGATAACATAACTGCGCTTTGCACGCGCGGAGTTCGATTCGACGAGGAAGCCAAAAGAGAAGACCACCCCGATCGGGGTGTGCCCGTAGGAGAATTTG